>CAMDBL010000360.1 GCA_945889015.1 Devosia equisanguinis | reverse complement strand
ATGAGCCGGCGTCGCCCTAGCGGCCTACCCCCACCCCCGCCTCTCCCCGCATGGGGGAGGGGAGTTCAACCGCCGAGCCACTCCCCTGCCCTTCCTTATCTTGATATCGCTCGGCTGCTTCGGGTCCTCGGTGTCGCTGCGGATCCTCGATCCGCTGGTGCCGGCCATCGCGCGCGATCTCGGCCAGCCGATCGCGGCCGTCACGCTGCTGACCTCAGCGTATGCGCTTCCTTACGCGCTCGGACAGCCGTTCTTCGGCGCGCTCGGCGATGCGCTCGGCAAGGCGCGGATCATGAAGGTCTGCTCGGCGGCACTCGCGCTGCTGCTGGCGCTGCAGGTGCTGGCGCCCGGGCTCGATTGGCTGATGGGCCTGCGCATCGTCGCGGGGCTGGTAGCGGGCGGCATCGTGCCGGTCGGCTATGCCATCGTCGCCGACCGCGTGCCGATGACCGAGCGGCCGCTCGCCCTGTCGCGGCTGATGCTGACCGGCTTCATCGCCCAGCTCGTCGGCCTCGCGGGCTCAGGCATCATCGGCGACGCGTTCGGCTGGCGCGCGGTGATCGGGGCGACGGCCCTGCTGGTGACCGTGACCAGCCTGCTGCTGCTGATCAAGCTCAAGCCGCGCGCCGGCGTGGTACGCCCGCCGCTGACGCTGTCCGGCGCGGTGAAGCTCTATCCGCGCCTGCTGTCGCGCCGCTACGCCGCGATCTGCTACGGCGGCGCGGCGCTCGAGGGCATGTGCCTGTTCGGCGTCTCGCCCTTCATCGCCGTGCTGTTCGAAGAGCGCCACATGGGCGGCGTGCGCGAGGCGGGCTACGCGCTCGCGGGCCTCGGCATCGGCGGCATCGTGTTCACGATGGTGCTGACGTGGCTGCTGAAGCTGTGCCGCGGCGCACGCAACATGACCCGGCTCGGCGGCGTGCTGTCGGTGGCGGGGTTCGCGGCGGCGGGTTTGGCGGCGAGCTGGCCCCAGTTCGCCGCGGCCTTCTTCGTCGCCGGCTGCGGCTTCTACATGACCCACAACGCGCTCGTCACCCAAGTCACCGAGCTCGACCCCCAGAACCGCGGCGCCGCCATGTCCCTGTTCGCCTTCTCGTTCTTCACGGGTCAGGCGCTCGGCCCGCCGCTGTTCGCGCTGGGGTTGCAGTCGGTCGGTGTGGCCGTGACGTTCGCTGCGGTGGGAGTGCTGCTGCTGGGGATGAGCTGGACGGCGGCGAGGGTGTTGCCGTTTGGGCGGGTGTGATGGTGCGACGCACCTGATCGATTCTGCCACTGGGTGTTGACGACGTCAGCTCTCCACGCTCGCGCACGCTCAGTCGAGCCCTTGCCCGATGGCCCTGATCATCGGTACCAGCAGCAGGCTTCCCTCGGCGTTGAGGTGGCTGGAATCCGCATACAGCGTTCGCATCCGATCATGATAGAGGCACGCCTCCTTGGGACACAGCACCGCAACTGGATCGAGCGTGGCTGCGCCGACCCGCGCGGCTACGCGCTTCAGTATCGCGTTCACCTCCCGGTTCCGATCGTTGACCGAGCCCCGCTTCAAGATCGTTTCGGCGTCCTTTCCGGCCAGCAATCGCCGGGCGAGGTAATCGGGCACCGGCTCGGGATAGACCGGAAACCCCAGCACGATCACGATCTTCTTGCCGCCCGCAGCGAGGTCCGTCAGCGTCCGCGTCAGCCTCTTCTCCACCTCGGCGACGAAATCCGCCTTGCCGTCGCCGCCGAACGCTACGCTTTCGACTTCCGCGAGCTTGACGAACTCGGGCGAAAACTTCCACGCGGCACCGACGACGACGGCGCCGACGTCCGGCCGCGCGGCACGCTCAAGGGCGACCTTGTTGAACGACGCACAGAAATAGCCGGGCTCGCGGCGTTCCAGGCCGGGCATCGGCTGGCAGCCGTGCGACGTCGAGAACACCACCCGTCGATCCCCAAACGCACCCTCCTGCGTGGCCGCGGCCACCGCCGTATACATCTGCGCCATATAGGAATCGCCCCAGAAGACGACGGTTTTTCCCCCACCACCCGGCTTTAATGGGTTTGCGATTGAACAGTAGACGATATCGCCAGCGGTCACGATTTCGCGGCGGTAATTGGGTGCGCAAGGATAGCCGTGGCTCTTCGCCAATCCATTGTTTGCAGCGATCATGCTGCGCACGTCATTGCTCACCGGGAACAGGAAACCATCGCGTGCGATTGTAAAACCATTGACGCCGACGATCGCCGCCATGGCAACGCCGAGAGCCAGAATTAGAGATCGCGGGCTCGAACTCCAGCGCCGGCTGCGGATCGGCTGCTCCAGCAGGAAATAAGTCGCCGCCGAAAGTGCGATCGTCGACCCGATCGCGATCGCAATCTGCAATGAATCGGGTAGATCCAATTTTGCGTGCCGCCTCATGACGAGGATCGGCCAGTGCCACAGATATATCGCGTAGGACAAGAGGCCAATCCCGACCAGAGGCTTCCACGCCAGGGCGCGACGCACGGGATTATCGACGTCCGACGTCACCGCCAGGATGATCGCGACCGAGCCGAGAACAGCTGGCACCGCGCTCAACCCGGGAAACGGAGTGGTGTTGTCGAGAATGTAAAAGCTGGCGAGCACAGCTGCCGACCCCGCCAAAGAGAAAATGCTCACGGCCGAGCGCGCCAGCACGAGCTTGCCGTGGGTCAACGCGACCAGAGCCCCGAATAGCAGCTCCCAGGCCCTGAATGGCGCCCAGTAGAATGCCACGCCGGGCTTATGGAACGTCGCCCAGACGGACCCGGCGAGCGAAGCCACGCCTGCCGCCAGCACGACGGCAACGAGATGGCGCCCCGAGAGACGGCGCATCGCATAAAGCACCAGCGGGAAAACGATATAGAATTGCTCCTCGACCGCCAACGACCACGTATGCAACAGCGGTGGCTCTGTTCTCCATTGACGTAGCCGCTCAGGCTCCAAGCGCTTCGGCCATGGCGTGAGCAGGTGTCATGCGGGTGCCGTCGCGCTCGATCATGCGTCGCCACCCGAGATAGGTCGGCAGGTACTTCGAGGCGACGCCCTTGAAGGGG
>CAMDBL010000359.1 GCA_945889015.1 Devosia equisanguinis | reverse complement strand
GGCCGCCATGGATCTATTGCCGCCATGAGAGGCTGCGGTTGCATACCCTCCGCGATCATGCCGTGGCGATGGCTGCTGCTTCTGGCGCTTCTGGCTGCACTGCCCAGCACGGTGTACGCCCAGCAGACGATCGTTGGCGCCGCGAGCGTCATCGATGGCGATACGATCGAGGTTCATGGTGCGCGGATCCGCATGCATGGCATCGATGCTCCCGAGAGCCGCCAGGAATGCATCCGAGCAGACGGCACGTCCTGGCGCTGCGGCCAGCAGGCCGCCCTCGCGTTGTCGGATCTTATCGGCCGCGCGACCGTCCGCTGCGAACCACGCGATCGCGATCGCTACCGGCGCGTGGTCGCAGTCTGCTTCAAGGGTGCTGAGGACCTGGATCGCTGGATGGTCGTCAACGGTTGGGCGGTGGCCTATCGCAAATATTCGCTGGACTACGTCGCCGACGAGGAGCGCGCGAAACACGCCAAGCTCGGCATCTGGTCGGGGAGTTTCGAAATGCCCTGGGATTGGCGTGCGCGGGGGACAAAACATTGAAAGCTTCACCGAAGCAGGCCCTTTTCATCCTTCTGCTGCTGACCGCACTCGTCAGTGGCTGCACGGGAGTACCACAGGGCGTCGAGCCAGTGCGTCCCTTCGACGTCCAACGCTACAAGGGCGAATGGTTCGAGATCATGCGCCTCGACCACAGCTTCGAGCGCGGACTGATGAACGTGACGGCGACCTACACGCTGCACGACGACGGGTCTGTCGGCGTGCTCAACCGTGGCTTCGATCGCAAAAACTGCCGCTGGAAGGAAGCCGATGGTCGCGCCGTGTTCCAGGGCGACCAAGATACGGCCAGCCTCTCCGTGACGTTCTTCTGGCCGTTCGCCGGCGGGTACCACGTCTTTGCACTCGACCAGCAGGATTACGGCTGGGCTCTGATATCGGGCCCGTCACGGAGCTACCTCTGGATCCTGGCGCGCCAGCCGGACCTATCCGCCGATATCAGGAACCGCCTGGTCGATCAGGCCCGCAGCCTTGGCTTTCCGGTGGACGATTTGATCCTTGTCGATCACGACAAACCGGACTGCGCGCCGGGTCAACCTTCCTCGAAATGAAGATAAGCGAATGGCTCGACACAAATCCGGCAATCAGGTTGAAGCCCGTAAGCGGAGCGGAGGAAAGCTCGTGATCGTCAACGACAAGATGCAGCGGCGCTATCGCTACTTCCTGACGGAACCGGTCGGGCGCAATTTCGATCCGGAGTTCAAACCCGAGTTGACGCCCAAGGAAATGCTAGCGCTCGGCGTTTTCGGCGGCAAGTACATGACCGACTGCCGACAGGAATTTCCATCGAGCTGGTTCACGCGCGCCAAGCTCTCGCCGGCACGTAGAAACAACACCCTCAATTATTTCGGGATCGATGCAAGCAAGCCATTATCGGTATGGCGTGAGAGCGGTTGGCTTCACGACGACGATCCCCGCGGCTGGTTCCAATGGTATTGTCGGTACTTCATGGGGCGGCGGATGCCCGAGGAGGACAGACGCCAGATCAAGCGCTGGAAGGCGTTTCGACGGCACATCGCGCAGATCAGGCAGAACTGTGAGCCAGGCGATCCTTTTTGCAGGCCACGCCAGCGGCAGGCCTTACTGCACTGGGCTTACGACAGTCGCATAATCTAGTCGCCCATAAGGTCTTGTGGTTACGAGAGAGACGATCTTTTGAATTTCGAGCGCTTCATATTGATCGAGACGGCCGGCGTCAGGCTCGCTGCCACCTTCAACGCTGCGCCTTCTCTGTGATGGCGCCTGCATGAAACCCCAAGCCGAACCATCGACCCAGGAAGTGCTGGCAGGCCTGGTCGAACGCGTCACGTTCCACAATGGCGAGAATGGCTTCTGCGTTCTCAGGATCAAGGCACGCGGACATCGTGACCTGATCACGGTCATCGGGCACGCCGCCATCATCTCCCCCGGAGAATGGGTCACCGCCTCGGGCGACTGGGTCAACGATCACACCCATGGCCAGCAGTTCAAGGCGCGCTTCATGCGCACGTCAGCCCCGACCTCGCTCGACGGCATCGAGAAGTACCTGGGCTCGGGAATGATCCGCGGGATCGGACCGGTCTACGCCAAGAAGATGGTGAAGGCGTTCGGCGAGAAGGTGTTCGACATCATCGAGGCCGAACCTGATCGGCTCCGCGAGGTAACCGGCATCGGTGCCGTGCGCGCCAAGCGCATCACTGATGCCTGGGCCGAGCAGAAGATCGTTCGGGAAATCATGGTGTTCCTGCACAGCCACGGCGTCGGAACGGCCAGGGCCGTTCGCATCTTCAAGACCTACGGTTCGGATGCCGTCCAGGTCATGACCGAAAACCCGTACCGGCTGGCCCGCGACATCCGCGGCATCGGCTTCAAGACCGCCGACGCGATCGCCATGAAGCTCGGAATCGAGAAGACGGCGATGATCCGGATACGCGCGGGTATCTCCTATGCCCTGTCCGAGGCTACGGGCGAAGGCCACTGTGGCTTGCCGACGGAGAAACTCATTCCGCTGGGTGTCGATCTGCTTGAGGTGCCGAAGGAGTTGGTCCTGACCGCACTTGAGCTTGAATTGAGTGACGGCACTGTTATCGCCGATACGGTTGGAGAAACGGCCTGCATTTTCCTGGGAGGCCTTTATCGCGCTGAAAAGGTGATCGCCGAACGAATAACACGCCTGGTCAACGGCACCCTCCCCTGGCCCTTCATCGATCCAGAAAAGGCGCTGCCCTGGATCGAGCAGAAGACAGGGCTTTCCATGGCTGAGAGCCAGATCGCTGCGATTCGACTATCGCTGCTGTCGAAGGTTCTCGTCATCACTGGCGGACCGGGGGTGGGCAAGACGACGATCGTAAACTCGATCCTGCGCATTCTGGCAGCCAAGGGCGTCAACCTGCTGCTCTGTGCGCCCACGGGTCGGGCCGCCAAGCGCATGACCGAGGCAACGGGGTTCGAGGCCAAGACTATTCACCGACTGCTCGAGGTCGACCCCAAGGGCGGCGGCTTCAAGCGCAATAGCGACAACCCGCTCG
>CAMDBL010000358.1 GCA_945889015.1 Devosia equisanguinis | reverse complement strand
GGTCGCGAATTTCCTCGCGCGGATGCGGTCGCTGCCCCAGACCGCGAGCGGCCGTGGCCGGCTGGTGTTCGCTATGGACGCGACGATGAGCCGGCAGCCCACCTGGGACATGGCGCTGGCGCTGCAGGCCGACATGTTCGACGCGGTGCGCGAGGTCGGCGGGCTCGATGTACAACTCGTCTATTTCCGGGGCCACGGCGAATGCCGGGCTTCCAAGTGGGTGTCGGACCCCGCCGGACTGTCGCGGCTGATGACGACGGTGTCGTGCCAGGGCGGCTACACCCAGATCCGCAAGGTGCTGTCCCACGCCATCTCCGAGACCGCGGCCCGCAAGGTGAACGCGCTGGTCTACGTCGGCGACAGCATGGAGGAGGACGTCGACGACCTGTGCGGCCGGGCGGGTGAGCTGGCGCTGGCGGGCGTGCCGGTGTTCCTTTTCCAGGAGGGACACGACACCACCGCCGAGCGCGCCTTTCGCGAGATCGCGCGGCTGACACGCGGGGCCTGGTGCCGGTTCGACGCGGGGTCGGCCAAACAGCTGCGCGAGCTGCTGGCGGCGGTGGCGGTCTATGCCTCGGGCGGACGGGCCGCGCTCAAGAAGCTGGCCGATCAGGGTCGCGGCGGCGGCGCCCGGCTGCTGATCGAGCAGATGCGGTAGCCGATGCAGTATCTCATTCTCGGGTTGGTGGTGTTGTGGCTGGTGCTGGTGGCGCTGAAGGGCTTCACGCGCGCCAACCCCGCCGCGATGGCCCGCCATATGCGTGCCTCGGCCGGTACCGGAGCGCTGATCGGGGCGGGGGTGCTCGCTTTCCGCGGCATGGCCAACTACGCGTTGCCGGTGGCGATCGTCGGCATGTGGCTGTTGTGGGGTCAGGGCGCGACGGGCTGGCGCGGGTTTCCCGGCGGCTTTCCGCGCGGAGGGCGCTCGTCGCCGGGGCAGACCTCGAGGATCGTCACCGATCATCTGGAGATGGAGCTCGATCACGACACCGGCGCGATGCGCGGACAGGTGCTGAAAGGCCTGTTCGCGGGCCGCCGGCTCGAGAGCCTGAAGCCCGTCGAGGTGGCGCTGCTCTGGCAGGACTGCCGCTTCACCGATCCCAAGTCCGCGCAGCTGCTGGAAGCCTATCTCGACCGCATCCATCCGAGCTGGCGCGAGGACGTGAGCCGCGGCGAGCAGTCGATGTCGGGCGGGCCGGACGGGCGTATGCTCGAGAGCGAGGCCTTGGCGATCCTCGGCCTGCAGGCCGGCGCCGACGACGAGACGATCCGCAAGGCACACCGCGAGCTGATGCTGAAGCTGCACCCCGATCGCGGCGGCTCCACCTACCTCGCCTCCAAGATCAACGAGGCCAAGGAGGTGCTGCTGGCGCGTGGGAAGCAGCTGTAGTACGTGAGCCTAGGGGAGCCGGCATGCGATTGTTCTCGCTCTCACAAGGCGTTCGCGCGTAGGCGCGTCCCCCTTGCGGAACCGCGCATCGCGTGAACAGTTGCTCTTTTCGCATCCATCCTGCGACAGGAGCCGACGATGGCCAAGAACACGATCTGTGTCTGGTATGACAAGGATGCCGAGGCAGCGGCGCGATTCTATGCGGCGACGTTTCCCGACAGCGCGGTCACCGCGGTGCACAAAGCGCCGGCCGATTACCCGTCCGGCAAGGCCGGCGACGTCTTGACGGTCGAGTTCACGGTCGCCGGCATCCCCTGCCTCGGGCTCAACGGCGGGCCCGCGTTCAAGCATACCGAGGCATTCTCGTTTCAGATCGCTACCGACGATCAGCCCGAGACCGATCGCTATTGGAGTGCGATCGTCGGCAATGGCGGTGCGGAGAGCGCGTGCGGCTGGTGCAAGGACAAGTGGGGCATCAACTGGCAGATCACGCCTCGAGTCCTGACGCAGGCGCTGGCCGCAGGCGGCGACGAGGCCAAGCGCGCGTTCCTGGCGATGATGAACATGAGCAAGATCGACGTCGCCGCGATCGAGGCGGCTCGGCGGGGCTGAACGCTGCGAGTCGGTGTAAACCTCGCTCATGACCGCGCCGCGAATCATCGTCACGGGAGTTTCCTGGTGGAACCGGGCCACGCTTTCAGCGCTGCTGGCGGCGGATGGTGCGAGCGCGGACCATCGCGAGACCTTCGCCGAGGCGCTCGAAGCGGCGCGAGTGGGCGGCGCGGTGCTGTATGCCTGGGCGTCGAAGGTGACGGCCGAGGATGAAGCCGCAGCACGGGCCGCGGGCGTGCCGCTGACCTTCGTCGAGGATGGCTTCATCCGCTCGGTCGGGCTTGGGGCGGGGCTCGCGCGTGGCGGTTCGTTCGTGCTCGACCGCACCGGCATCTACTACGACGCGACGCGGGCGAGCGAAATCGAGACGATGTTGGAGACAGCCGCTGTCGGCGCGGACGAGATCGCGCGGGCGGCAGCACTCAGGTCGCTTATCGTGGCGGCGCGCGTCTCCAAGTACAATGTCGGCCGCCGCGTCGCCGGCCTCGCGTTGCCGCACGACGGTCGCGAGTTCGTGCTGGTGGTCGGGCAGGTGGCGGTCGACGCCGGCGTCCGTCGCACGCTCTCGGCCACGCTCGACGTGACACGCGCCGACACCGTCAATGCCGACCTGCTGGCCGCCGCCCGCGCCGAATTTCCCGATGCCTTCGTGGTCTACAAGCCGCACCCCGACGTCGCGGGGGGGCTGAGGCCCGGGGCCGTCCCCGCCGAGATCGCGGCGCGGCACGCGGACCGTGTGGTGGCGGGGGCCGACATCGTCGATCTGATCGAAGCCTGCGACCGCGTCGTCACGCTGTCGTCGCTGTCGGGGTTCGAGGCGCTGCTGCGCGGTAAGCGCGTCACCGTCCACGGACTGCCGTTCTATGCGGGCTGGGGCCTGACCGACGACACCACGGTCTCGCCGCGACGGACGCGCCGTCGCAGCCTCGATGAGCTGACCGCGATCGCGTTGTTGAGATATTGCCGCACCGTCGTGTCAACGCCGGAGCAAAATTGCATCGGCGGGCCGGAGGAATAATGCATCGGTCTTGAACGCAAGAAGGCCCCCGCGCGCGGGGGCCTTCTTGCGTTCGCGGCGTCTT
>CAMDBL010000357.1 GCA_945889015.1 Devosia equisanguinis | reverse complement strand
TCGGCAAGTCGACGACCACGGTCAACCTGGCGCTCGCCTTCCAGGCCAACGGCCTCAAGGTCGGCATTCTCGACGCCGACATCTACGGCCCCTCGCAACCGCGCCTGCTCGGCCTCTCGGGCCGTCCGCAGGTCGGCGCCGGCAACAAGCTGAAGCCGATGCAGGCATACGGCATCAAGGCGATGTCGATGGGCTTCATGGTCGACGAGGGCACGCCGATCATCTGGCGCGGTCCGATGGTGGTCGGCGCACTCAACCAGATGCTGCGCGAGGTCGAGTGGGGCGATCTCGACGTCATCGTCATCGACATGCCGCCCGGCACCGGCGACGTGCAGCTCACGATCGCCCAGCAGGTGCCGCTGTCGGGCGCGATCATCGTCTCGACTCCGCAGGATCTGGCGCTGATCGACGCCCGCAAGGGTCTCGCCATGTTCCAGAAGGTCGACGTGCCCGTGCTCGGCATCATCGAGAACATGAGCCTGTTCATCTGCCCCAAGTGCGGCGAGCGCTCCGACATCTTCGGTCACGGCGGCGCCCACGACGAGGCGGTGAAGCTCGGCGTGCCGTTCCTCGGCGCGGTGCCGCTGCACATGGACATCCGCGCCAAATCGGACTCGGGACAGCCGGTCGTCGCCACCGTGCCGGACGGCCCGCACGCCCAGGTCTACCGCGAGATCGCGACCCTGGCATGGGCCGAGATCGAGGCGGCCAAGGGCCAGCAGGTAGAGCCCCCGGACATCAGCCTGTCTGCCGCGCGCGACGGCTTGAGGCTCGGCTTTGCCGACGGAGGGCGCTACGAGCTGTCCGCGGAGATGCTGCGGGTGATGAGCCCGTCGGCCGAGGTGCAGGGCCACAGCGCCAGCCAGCGGGTCACTGTTTCGGGCAAGCGCAATGTCAAGATCAAGGAGCTGCGCCCGGTCGGCAACTACGCCATCCGCATCGTCTTCGACGATGGCCACGACACCGGCCTCTACGGCTGGAGCTATCTCGCCACGCTCGGCCGCGAGAAGGACACGCGGTGGAAGGAGTATCTCGCCGAGCTCGAGAAGAAGGGCCTGAAGCGGGGCTAGAATCTAACGGATGCTGCCGCCCAGGTTGTCGACGTCGGGCGAGGGACGCACCGGGAACAGGCGCACCGTCGACGAGAGGGTGATGTTGCGCCTGCACTTGTGCTCGTCGGGCACGATCTCGCCATCCTTCATCGTGCGGCGCTTGGAGAATGCATCGTCCTGGCGGTTGACGATCAGCGTCGCGCCGTCGCGCTCGAGCGTATCGGGATTGACGCGCCGGTCCCCGGCAACGAACGCCCCGCGCACGACCTTCCCGCGCATCTCGTACTCGCAGCCGGCTTTCCAGTCGCCCTGTTCCCATTTCCAGCCGGCGGCCTCGATGCCGCCTTCGGCACCCGCCCGGACATGCAGGATCGCGGTGTGCGACACCCATAGCCCGAGCAAGCCCTGGCGCTTCGGTTCCAAGCCTTCCAGAACGGCGATCCGCTCGCGCTGCAGGCGCGCGACCTTGTCGCGGCCGAGTGCGGTGAAGTGCATCGACGAGCGCTGCTTGTCCCAGGCCGGATGCAGGAACTGCGGATACTGCCGGCTCAGCGATCCGACCCAGCCGCGCTGATCCTCGATCAGCAGACGTCGCATCGTCGCGTCCAGCTTCGTCCATTGCGCGCTCCAGGCCGCATTGAGACGGCGGTCGTTTTCCGCGAGCACCGGATCGGCGCAGACCTCCTCGTCCGTCGCCGACTGAGGCGCGCTGCAGTCGAAGCTCGGCGCCGTAAACGGAGGAGAAGGCCTTACGGGCGCCGCCGGAGTGCGATCCGGTAAGGCTCGAGGCGCGGGTTCCGCGCCCGCCGGGAAATAGCTCCCCGTCAACTGGTTGATCGCGTTGCAGCCGACGAGCCGGCTGTCGGCGAGGTCGCGGCTGTCGTCGCCGGCCACCACGCGCAGCGTCTCGCCTTGCTGCCGGATGCGGAGCACCGGCTTCGACGCGGGCGCTGCGGCCGGCGAGCCAGCGGAGGCCGGCGTCCGCTCGCCCTCGCCTGCGGCGGCTGTGGCCCTATCCACCGGCACCACCTCGCCGCTCGCCCAGCCGTCGGCGCCGAGCGTCAATTCGGCGGTTGCGCGGCAGGCGAGGCGCCCTTCCTCGCCCCGGCCGTAGTCGGAAGCGGTATCCACGGCCACCCGCAGCACGCCGCCGGGGCCAATTGTCACCGCAACGCTGCCGAAGACATTCAACCAGCGGCCTTCAAGACCCGCCGGGCGCCCGAGGCCCGCCGTGATCGCCTCAAGGCCCTCGACCCGCCGCATCAGCATCGCCGACTGTTTCGACGGATCAGTGCTGTCGGGATCGACGTCGAACGCCTCGGCGTGCTGGTCGGCGATGTCCTTGAACCAGACCTGATCCCGCTTGAGCAGCGGCGCCGTCAGCGGCCGGGCCCGCGCCAAGGCCTGGGCGAAGGCTGTCGCGGTGCGCCGGGCCAGCTCGCCGAGGCGGCCGGACGTGCATTCCTCGCGCTTGGAGGCTTCGCTGTCGGGCGGACAGAGCATCATCCCGGTCGGCTTCAGGCTTTCCGCGCGCAGGTAGAGTTCGAGGGCGGCCGAAGGGCCGGCTCCGGCGACGAACGCCGCGACGGCAAGCGGCGCTGCCACCCACGAGCGACGCCATGACTGCCCCGAGCCGGGTTTTCGCACAGATGCCATTCGCGCCTCCGGCGGTTCGTCTCGCACATTCCGGGTGGGCGAGACTAGCCGGAGACGCTTAAACTTCCGCAAACACGCCGACATGCGGAGGCCGCATTGCCGGGCGGGCGGCCGCGATCAGGCCTTGACCCTGAGCCGCTTCACGGCGACCTCGTCGACGTCGACGCCGAGGCCCGGACCGACCGGCGGCGTGACCCAGCCGTCGACGATCCGCAACGGATCCTTGACGATGTCGTCGGCGAGATACATGTGCGTCAGGCTGATGCCCCAGTCGGCGGACGGCAGCATGCAGCCGATGTGAGCGATCGCGGCGCCGCCGAGACCCGACTCCGACATCTTGCCGGCGAGGTTCATGTCGAGGCTGAGTCGCTCGCACAGGTCGGCGGCCTTCATCAGCGCCGTCAGGCCGCCGAACTTGATCAGCTTGAGCGAGAGGCCGCCGA
>CAMDBL010000356.1 GCA_945889015.1 Devosia equisanguinis | reverse complement strand
ATTCCGGCAGCTTGCGCACGCGCTGGGCGCGGGGATGGTCGTTTCCGAAATGGTCGCGGGCGACGATCTCGCAAAGGCGAAGCCAGCCGTTCGGCGCCGGGTCAGGGGGGAGGGCACCTACCCCTTCGTCATACAACTCGCGGGTCGTGAAACCCACTGGATGGCGGAAGGCGCGCGTATCGCCGAGGCCGAGGGCGCCGACATCGTCGACATCAACATGGGCTGTCCCGCCCGCGAGGTGACCGGCAAGCTGTCGGGCAGCGCGCTGATGCGCGATCTCGACCACGCCGTCAGCCTGATCGAAGCGGTGGTCGGCGCGGTCTCGGTTCCCGTGACGCTGAAGATGCGAATGGGCTGGGATCGCGACTGTCTCAATGCACCCGAACTCGCCCAGCGCGCCGAGAAGGCGGGCGTCCGTCTCGTCACCGTGCATGCGCGGACACGGAACCAGTTCTTCAAGGGCTCGGCCGATTGGGGCTTCGTTGCCCGCGTCAAGGCGGCCGTCTCCATGCCTGTGATCGTCAACGGGGACATTCTGGGCCCCGACGATGCGCGAGCCGCACTCGAGGCCTCCGGCGCCGACGGCGTCATGATCGGCCGGGGGGCTTATGGCGCGCCCTGGATCTCGAGCCGGGTGGCGGCCGCGCTGGAGACCGGTCGGGACCCCGGGCCGCCGCCGCTCGACCGGCAGGGCGAGATCGCGGTCGGCCACGTCACCGCGATGCTCGAGCACTATGGCGTCCACCTCGGCCTGCGCAACGCGCGCAAGCACATGGGCTGGTACCTCGAATCCAGTGGACGCGATGCCGCCACCGTCAAGGGCTGGCGCCGCCGGCTCTGCACGAACGACGATCCGCATGCCGTCCTGGCGGACCTTGCCGCCTTCTACGAGAACAGCCTGGAGGCCGCCGCATGACCAGCGACGCCACGACCGAGCGCCGCACGCCGACAGGCCGGCGGCACGTGGAGCACGACATCCTGCTCGCGGCGCTGCCCCACCCGATCCTGGTCGTCGCCGAGGACGAGCGGGTGATCTATGCCAATCCCGCGACGGAAGCCTTCCTCAGCACCAGCCTGCCGATGTTGCGCCGGCAGCGGCTCGAGGAGGTGATCGGGTTTGGCTGCCCGCTGTTGTCGCTGATCGCCCAGGTGCGCCGCTCCGGTGCCTCGCTGAACGAGTATGCGGTCGAGATGACGACGCCGAAATTCCCGGCCCCCAAGCTGATCGACGTGTTCGCCGAGCCGTATCCCGAAGGGCCGGGCCTGGTGCTGGTGATGCTGCAGCAGCGCTCGATGGCGCAGATGATCGAGCGCCAGTTGACCCACCGCGCTGCAGCCCGCTCCGTCTCGGGCATGGCCGCGGTGCTGGCCCACGAGATCAAGAACCCGCTGTCGGGGATCCGCGGCGCCGCCCAACTGTTGGAGCCCGGACTGTCTGACGAGGATCGCGCGCTGTCGCAGCTGATCTGTGTCGAGACCGACCGCATTCGCAACCTCGTCGACCGGATGGAGGTGTTCGGCGACGAGCGCCCCTTGATCAAGGAGCCGATCAACATCCATGACGTGCTCGACCACGTGCGCCGGCGCGCGGAATCGGGCTTTGCCCGCGGCATTCGCTTTTCCGAGGAGTATGATCCCTCGCTGCCGCCGGTGCCGGGCAACCGCGACAAGCTCGTGCAGGCCTTCCTCAATCTGGTGAAGAACGCAGCCGAATCGATCAGTGACGCCAACGTCGAGCCCGGCCGCATCGTGCTCACCACCGCGTTCCGTCCGGGCGTGCGCCTGACGGTGCCCGGCACCAACACGCGCGTCAGCCTGCCGCTGATGATCCAGATCGAGGACAACGGTCCAGGCGTGCCCGACCACCTGAAGCCGCACCTGTTCGATCCGTTCGTCACCACCAAGCGGCGGGGCACCGGCCTCGGCCTCGCGCTCGTCGCCAAGATCATCCGCGACCACGGCGGCGTGATCGAGTGCGAATCCGAGCCCAAGCGCACCGCATTCCGCGTGCTCATGCCGATGCAGGAGCGCGCGGGAAAGTCCAAGACCCATTCCAATCCGACCGTCTGAGCGACAAGGGACCCGACATGGCCAGAGGCACCATCCTCATCGCCGACGACGACACCGCGATACGCACGGTGCTCAACCAGGCGCTCGCGCGAGCCGGCTATGCCCCGCGCGCGACTGGAACCGCCGCCATGCTGTGGCGCTGGGTCTCGCAGGGCGAAGGCGACGTGGTCATCACCGACGTGGTGATGCCCGACGAGAACGCCTTCGATCTCATTCCGCGCATCAAGAAGCTCAGGCCCGACCTGCCGATCATCGTCATGAGCGCCCAGAACACGCTGATGACGGCGCTGACCGCAGCCGAGAAGGGCGCCTACGAGTACCTGCCGAAGCCTTTCGACCTGAACGAAGTCATCGGCGTGGTCGGCCGCGCGCTCGCCCAGCCCGTCAAACGCGCCCAGCGCGTGGTCGGAGACACCGACTCCGAGGAGCTTCCGGTGATCGGCCGCTCGCCGGCGATGCAGGAGATCTACCGGGTCCTGGCCAAGCTGACGCAAACCGACCTCACCGTCATGATCGCGGGCGAGTCCGGCACCGGCAAGGAGTTGGTGGCGCGTGTGCTGCACGATTACGGCCGCCGACGCACCGGCCCATTCGTCGCCATCAACATGGCGGCGATCCCGCGCGAGCTGATCGAGAGCGAGCTGTTCGGTCACGAGAAGGGTGCCTTCACCGGCGCGCAGAACCGGACGCAGGGCCGCTTCGAGCAGGCGGAGGGCGGCACGCTGTTCCTGGACGAGATCGGCGATATGCCGCTCGAGGCGCAAACCCGGCTGCTGCGCGTCCTGCAGGAAGGCGAATACACCACGGTCGGCGGCCGCACGCCGATCAAGACCAACGTACGGATCATCGCGGCCACACACCGTGACCTGAAATCCCAGATCCAGCAGGGCGTGTTTCGCGAGGACCTCTACTACCGGTTGAACGTAGTTCCCCTGCGCCTGCCACCCATGCGCGAGCGGATCGAGGACATCGGCGATCTCACCCGCCACTTCCTTCGCCAGGCGGTGCGGGAGGGGCTCGGCCAGAAATCCATCGACGCCGCAGCCATCGAGCGCCTGAAGCAGCATAGCTGGCCCGGCAACGTGCG
>CAMDBL010000355.1 GCA_945889015.1 Devosia equisanguinis | reverse complement strand
GGAGCGGCAGCGGCAGGCCGCACTCGAGGACGCCCAACGCAAGGCCCTGGAGGCCCAACGCGCCGATGAGGCGCGCCGCTCGCAGGAGGCCGTAGCCGCTGCTGCTGCGGCAGCGCGCAAGGCACAAGAGGAAACCCAGAGACTGGAGGCTCAAAGGCTTGAGGCTCAGAAACTTGAGGCTCAGAGAGTGGCGAGCGCAAAGGCTGCCGAAGAGGAGCGCCGGCGGGCCGCTGCCGCCCCTCGCCCGGTGCCCGAGACCGTCGCTCCGGTGACGCCACGCCCACCCTCCGGCTTCCGGACGGACGAGGAATACCGTCGGGCCATGGCCGAAGCGGCGCGAGCGCCGAAGGAGACGCCCGAAACCACCCGGCCGCGTGCTTCGGTCGAGGCGCCTGCCAAGCCGACGCCGACCGCCCGCAACGAGACGCCGGCGGCGCGCGAGAGCCCAGCTCCGTCGCGCAAGGCGCCGACCGGTTTCAGCTCCGAGGAGGCGTATCGCCGTGCGCTGATCGAGGCCTCGCGGGCGCCGAAAGCCGGTGTCGGCGAGGCGGCGCCGAGGACAGTGGCGGCAGCGCAGCCGAAGGCCAAGGCGATGTCGCGGGCGGAGGCCGAGCGGGCCGCGCGCGAGATGCTGAAATCCGAGCGGGCGCGGGTGGCCGAGCTGAGGTCGGAACGGGACCGCAAGGCGGCCGAGCGCAAGCGCGCGGAGGAGCTGCGTATCGCTGCGGCTGCGCCCAAGGTGATCGATGCTGGGCAGGTGACGCGCAGGCGCGGCGCCGGCGTGGTCGAGGAAGGCAGCAGCACCAGGGCGGCGCCGGATCGCGCACCCTCGCCGCGAAAGGAGGAGCGCCGCGTCGCCGAATGCCCGGCGGCGGGACGGCGCGTGTCGTTGCCCGGGACCTACGTCGTCAAGAACGGCGACACGCTGTGGAAGATCGCCGACCGCTTCTACGGTGACGGCGATCGCTGGGAGCGGATCGCGCGCGCCAACAAGGGCAAGGTGCCCAACCCCGACGTCATCGGGCCGTGCCTCAAGCTGATCCTGCCGCGGCGCTGATCGATCTTGCAGCCGGGCCCGCCGCATGCCTAATGCGGCGAGCACAGCTGCATGGCCCATCGGGCCGGACGTTCACGCAAGGCATCGTCATGTCGCCACATCACCGCGGCCGCGGTCCGGGCGGACCCGGTCGCAACCCGCTCGCCCTGGCCAATTCCGTCGACCAGTGGACGGTGATGCGCGGGCTGCTGCCTTACGTCTGGCCGGAGGGGCGTCCTGATCTCCGGCTGCGTGTGGTGTTGGCGTTCATCGTCCTGGTGCTGGCGAAGCTCGTCACCATCTCGGTGCCGGTGTTCTTCAAGGAAGCGACCGACTGGCTGACGGCGCATACGCCCGCGGCGGGGGGCGGGGTGGTGAGCGGGCAGGGTCTCGCCGTCGGCGCGGCGATGCTGATCATCGCCTACGGCACTGGCCGAGTGCTGATGATGGCGCTCAACCAGATCCGCGACGTCTTGTTCACCAAGGTCGGCCAGAACGCCGTCCGCCAGCTCAACAACCGCACCTTCGAGCACCTGCACCGGCTGTCGCTGCGCTTTCATCTGGAGCGGCGCACGGGCGGCCTCTCGCGCGTCATCGAGCGGGGCACGCGCGGCGTCGACCTGATCATCCGCATGGGCGTGCTCAACGTCATCCCGACGGTGCTGGAGCTGGTGCTGATCTGCGCGATGCTGCTGTATTATTTCAGCGCGATCTACGTCGTCATCGTGCTTGGAACTGTCACGTTATACATGTGGTACACGTTCGTCGCCTCGGAGTGGCGCACCAAGATCCGTCGCGAGATGAACGAGAGCGACACCGAGGCCAACACCAAGGCGGTCGACAGCCTGCTGAACTTCGAGACGGTGAAATACTTCGGCAACGAGGCGCACGAGGCGCGCCGGTTCGACGCCTCGATGATTCGTTACGAGGATGCGGCCGTCCGAACCTACTATTCGCTGGGCGTGCTCAACTCGGGTCAGTCGGCGATCTTCACGGTCGGCATGACCATCGCCATGCTGCTGGTCGCGCGCGGAGTCTCGATGGGCACGCACACCATCGGCGACTTCGTCATGATCAACGCCATGATGATCCAGCTCTACCAGCCGCTGAATTTCATGGGCATGGTCTACCGCGAGATCAAGCAGGGCCTCGTCGACCTCGAGACCATGTTCGCGCTGATCCAGGAGAACCCGGAGGTCGAGGACAAGCCGGGCGCCCCGGCATTGAAGATCGAGGGCGGGGGCACCATCCGCTTCGACAACGTCTCGTTCAATTACGAATCCGACCGTCAGATATTGAAGGACGTCTCGTTCGAGGTGCCGGCGGGCAAGATGGTGGCCATCGTCGGCCCGTCGGGGGCTGGCAAGTCCACCATCAGCCGCATCCTGTTCCGCTTCTACGACATCGCCGGTGGCGCCGTGACGATCGACGGCCAGGACATCCGCGACGTCACCCAGAAGTCGCTGCGCGCAGCGATCGGCGTCGTCCCTCAGGATACCGTGCTGTTCAACGACACCATCCTCTACAACATCCGCTATGGCCGGCCGGGCGCGAGCGACGACGACGTCGAGGCGGCGGCCAGGCTCGCCCAGATCGACGGCTTCATCCGCCAGCTGCCGCAGGGCTATGCCACGATGGTGGGTGAGCGCGGCTTGAAGCTCTCGGGCGGCGAGAAGCAGCGCGTCGCCATCGCCCGCACCATCCTCAAGGGTCCGCCGATCCTGATGTTGGACGAGGCGACGAGTGCGCTCGACAGTCACACCGAGAAGGAGATCCAGGACGCGCTCGACCGGGTCGCGAAGGATCGCACCACGCTCGTCATCGCGCACCGGCTGTCGACCATCGTGCACGCCGACAACATCCTCGTGCTGGAGCAGGGGAAGCTCGTCGAGCAAGGCACGCACGGCGAGCTGATGGCCAAGGACGGCCTCTACGCCTCGCTCTGGAACCGCCAGCGCGCCGCCGAGAAAGCGCGTGAGGAGCTGGCGCAGGTGCTGGAGGAAGCGGACAAGGCCGGCGCGCTGCGACCGGCTGACAAGAGGGTCGAGGTGGGGGAGTAGGGGAAGTCACGCTAGCGGCGGCACGTCGAGGTCGCCACAGATCTTGCGGGCCAATTGATCGATGATCTCCGTGTGCCGCGGC
>CAMDBL010000354.1 GCA_945889015.1 Devosia equisanguinis | reverse complement strand
CTGTGCGGGGTGGGATGCAGCAGTCGGGTACTTGGGCGTCACGCGCGCTCGACTATCCGAGGCTCGCCTGGCCGACTGCGGTGCAAACCCGCAGACCGGGGAATCCGGTGAAACGCCCGGGGTAAGCCACAAATCCTGCGCCGGGGCGGACGAGGAGCCGCTCAAAAACTAAAATAGAACCGCGGCTTCCGTTGCCCCGGCTCCCTCGATCCCCTCACGGTGGCGCCTGAGCCGAAGGCCGCCCGGAGCGAAGCCGTGCTCTTTGACACGCAAAACCCGACGGCGCGCGAAGTCCACGGCGACAAAAGGCCCGCCTCGCATGCATCTGCAAGGCAGGCCCCATTCAGCCCGATGTGCTGGCTTGGACGGAATGCCCGAGGCGGACGCCTCAGAACATGCCCTCGAACTTCTTCTTGAAGCGCGACAGGCGGCCGCCGCGGTCGGACAGCTTGGCCTCGCCGCCGGTCCAGGCAGGGTGCGAACTCGGATCGATGTCGAGCTGCAGCGTCTGGCCTTCCTCGCCGTAGCACGAGTAGGTCACGAACTCGGTGCCGTCGGTCATCACCACCTTGATCTGGTGGTAGTCCGGATGAAAATCGGGATCTTTCTTCATGGGCTTCAAGTCCTTGACGAGCAGCGATGCGAAAGCAGGAAACCCGCCCTGGCGCCTCTGTGAAAGCGTCCGGCAAGCCCTGGATGTCGGGATCTGCGGGTGCCTATACCCGAACCCCCGTCCGCACGCAACACTGCCTCGATCGATTAATGCTTGTGCTTCAGCAGCGGCTTGATGGTCTTGCCGGCGATGGCGTCGGCGGCGGCCTGGTTGATGTCGTCGATGGCGTATTGCGTGATGAGCCGTTCGATCGGCATCCGTCCGGCCAGCATGTGGTCGATCATCTCAGGCACGAAAACCTCGGGCAGGCTGTCGCCCTGCATGACGCCGCGCACCGATCGGCCGTTCTGCAGATAGGGCATCTCGAACGAGGCCTCGGTGCCGTCCCGCGCGCTGCCGACCAGGATGCAGTTGCCGCCCGGCATCAGGCAGTCGATCGCCTGGCGCAGCACCTTCGGCATCGCCGAGGTCTCCAGCGTGTAGCGGGCGCCGAGCCCTGTGATCTTGCGGATCTCGGCGACGACGTCGGTGGTCCTCGCCGCATTGATCGTGTGCGTCGCGCCGATCGACTTCGCCAGCGCCAGGCGATTGTCGTGCACGTCCACGGCGATGATCGGATCGCAGCCCGAGATCTTCGCGCCCATCATTCCGGCGAGGCCGACGCCGCCGACGCCGAACACGACGAAGGCCTCGCCCGCGCGTGGCTTCATCGCGTTGAGCACCGCGCCCGCGCCGGTATTGACGCCGCAGGCGAGCGCGCCCAGCAACTCGATCGGGGCTTCCTTCTTCACCTTGATCGCCCACCGCTCGTTGGCGATGGCGTAATTGCCGAACGAGGATTGCTGGAAGAACGCGGAGTAGACCGGCTGGCCGTCCTTTCGCTTCATCAGCGTCGAGCCGTCGGCGCGCACGCCGGTCAGCTTGAGCTTGAACGCGTCGAGGCAATAGGTCTGCAGGTGGTGCTTGCAGTTCGGACACGAGCCGCACCAGGGAAAGCACATCACGACGTGATCGCCGGCCTTCAGTTTCGTCACCTTCGAGCCGACGGCCTCGACGATGCCGGCGCCCTCGTGGCCGTAGACACCGGGATAGGGGAGTGCGGGGAAATAGCCGTCGCGGGCGTGAACGTCGGTCTGGCAGATGCCCGAGCCGATCACCTTGACCAGCACCTCGTCCTCGCGCGGGTCGTCGAGGATCAGATCCTCCATCGCCCACTTGCCGAATTTTTCGTTGCAGACGGCTGCGCGGATTTGCATGGCCGGTGTCTCCGTTTCCCCTGGACCTCGCGGGACGGCTCTGGCGTCCTCGACCGGGCGGACGCTAAAGCCGTCGCGTGCCGCCCGCAAGCCGGGGGCCGGCTGTCCGAAGAGGGTTGCGCCTTTCGCATGGCTGGGCGACATGGATCAGCCCTAAGGTCGTCCCGTCCCGTCACTCCTGTCCCGAGCTCCGATCCCGCATGGTTCTTCCCGCGAGCTCCCGTCCGAGCCGGCCGCTGCTCGGCATCCTGTTCATGTGCCTGGCGTGCTCGCTGTTCCCGGTGATGAACGGGCTGGTGACGCTGCTCAGCGCCCGCTACCCCTCCGAGCAGCTGGTCTGGGCGCGACAGGGCTCGCACCTGATCGTGATCGCCGCGCTGTTCATGCCGAGTGCCGGCCTCAAGATGTTCCAGACCAACCAGATGAAGTGGCAGATCCTGAGATCGTTCGTGATGCTCGCTTCGACGTTGTGCTTCTTCTTCGGCGTCAAGTACCTGCCGCTGGCCAAGGCCAACTCGATCAGCTTCATGGGGCCGTTCATCGTGACCATCCTCGCCCGCGTGATGCTGGGCGAGCGGATCAGTCCTGCGCGGATGGCCGCGATCCTGGTCGGCGTCGTCGGCGTGCTGATCGTGATCCGGCCCGGCAGCGAGGTGTTCCAGTGGGCGTCGGTGTTCATTCTGGCGTCAGCGTTCTTCTACTCGCTCTACCAGGTGCTGACCCGCTTCGTCGGTGGCCAGGACCGCGCCGAGACCTCCGCGTTCTACGGCGGCCTCGTCGGCACCATCGTGCTGAGCTTCGTGATGCCGTTCCGGTGGACGCCGATTTTGTCCTGGTCGGATGCGGCCTGGATGTTCTCGCTCGGCATCCTCGGCGGGCTCGGGCACTACTGCGTCGCCCGCGCGCTTGTCTATGCGCAGGCGAGCGTGCTGGCGCCGTTCCTCTACTGGCAGATGGTCGGCTCCCTGATCGTCGGCTATTTCGTCTCCGGCTATGTACCGGACAGCATGACCTGGCTCGGCATCGCGGTGATCGTCGCGGCCGGGCTGTTCGCGGCCTGGCGCGAGGCGCGCGAGAAGGGCCCGCCGCCATGACGGGACGCGGACGTCGATGCCGCCGCAGTGCTCCGTCCCGGGGCGTGATTTAAAACCTTCTTAAGCATTCTCCTTCATACTTGGATCGGTGGCTTCGGGTTGGTGCTGACGCTGTGGCGTCGGCGGCGAGGGGCGGGGCACCAGCAACGAAAACCGCGCAAGCTTCGCACTTCGCGGGGCTCGATCGCCCCGGCGCCGGCACCCCGACAGTGGCGGTGTCAGACGGGCG
>CAMDBL010000353.1 GCA_945889015.1 Devosia equisanguinis | reverse complement strand
CAGCAGCAGCGGGAGGCGCTGGCCCGCGCGCTGTACGGCGATCCATTCCTGGTGGTGCTCGACGAGCCCAACTCGAACCTCGACGCCGAGGGGGATGCCGCTTTGACCCAGGCCGTGCTCGGCGTGCGCCAGCGTGGCGGCATCGTCGTCGTCGTTGCTCATCGCCCAAGCGCGATCGCGGGTCTCAATCTGGTACTCGCCCTGCATCAGGGCCGCCAGCAGATCTTCGGTCCCAAGGAGGAGGTGCTGGCCAAGATCCTCAGGCCGGCTGTGGCTCCCGTTCCGATGGCGGCCACCGCGCGTCCCGCGCAATCCGATCAGGCGAGAAGCTGAGCCATGACCGAAGCCGCCGCCAATCTGCGCCGTTCTGTCCGAATGCATTTGAGGCTCGGATTGGCACTGATCCTGGTGCTGGTCGGTGGCATTGGCGGCTGGGCTGCGACCACGAGCATCTCGGGCGCGATCGTCGCATCCGGCTCGGTCGTCGTCGACAGCAACGTCAAGAAGGTCCAGCATCCCAGCGGCGGCGTCGTCGGCGAGCTGAAGGTCAGTGACGGCGACCGGGTCGCGGCCGGCGACCTGCTGCTCCGGCTCGACGACACCGTCACGCGTGCCAACCTCGCCATCATTACCCGTAACGTCAACGAGCTCAGCGCCCGCAAGGCGCGGCTCGAGGCGGAGCGCGACGGCGCCGAGGCGATCCGCTTTCCAGCCCGCCTGCTCGGCGGCGCCGATCAAGCGGAGGTTGCCTCGATCATGGCCGGCGAGCGCTCGCTGTTCGAGTTGCGCCGTCAGTCCCGGCTCGGCCAGACCGAGCAACTGCGCCAGCGAATCGTGCAGCTTCGCGAGGAGATGGGCGGCCATTCGGCCCAGGAGGAGGCGAAGTCGAAGGAGATCGAGTTCATCGACCGGGAGCTCGAGGGAGCGCGGGACCTCTTCAAGAAGAACCTGATGCCGATCACCAAGATGACGCAGCTCGAGCGGGAGGCGACGAGGCTTTTGGGCGAGCGCGGCCAGATCATCGCCGCGCGCGCGCAGTCGAGCGGCCGGATCGCCGAGATCGAGCTGCAGATTCTCCAGATCGGCCGCGATCTCGCCAGCGAAGTCAGTCGCGACATGCGCGAGGTCGAGGCCAGGATCGGCGAATATGTCGAGCGCAAGGTCGCCGCCGAAGATCAATTGCGCCGAATCGACATCCGCGCACCGCAGTCGGGCCGCGTGCACCAGCTCGCCGTGCATACGGTCGGCGGGGTCGTCGGCGGAGGCGAAGCGATCATGCTGATCGTTCCGGAGACGGACGAGCTCAGCGTCGAGGCGAAGATCGCACCAGGCGAGGTCGATCAGGTGAGCATAGGCCAGCAGACGCTGCTCCGCTTCACCAGCTTCAACCAGCGCACCACGCCCGAGATTCTCGGTACAGTGAGCAGGCTTTCGGCCGATACTTCGACCGACCAGCGCTCGGGGCTCACTTATTACACCCTGCGCATCGCGCTGTCCCGCAGGGAGGTCGCCCGTCTGGGCGAGGTCAAGCTGGTCCCCGGCATGCCGGTCGAGGTGTTCGCGCAGACCAGTGAGCGCAAGGTCATTTCCTATCTCGTCAAGCCGCTTTGGGACCAGATGGCCCGCGCCTTCAAGGAGCGGTGACGCGGGGCGACGGTCACGGCCGTCTCGCTTTCGCCAACACTGGCCCGAGCGTTCTCCATCCCGTGTCAGGTGAGGCACGGGCCAAGCGCATTCGCCGGCCGTGACATGCCCCCCGCCGCTGCACTACGATCCAGGCCGCCAACTCAAGGGAGCCCCTGATGCCCGACGAAGCACAATCCGCCACCGAGGCGGCGCTGCCGGTGAGCCTCGAAGGCCACACGATTCCCGAACAGCGTCTCGCCGCGATCCGCCCGCTGGTCGCCGATCTCGCGCGCAGCATGCTGGCCGTATCGGCGGATCTGCCTTTCCAGGCGGACGCTGCCGATTTCGTGCGCGTGCTCGAGTCCGAGGGAGACCGCTCATGAGCAAGAGTTTGGACCTCGCCTCGATGGCCGGCGTCGATGTCGCCCGCGCCATCCGAGATCACCGCATCACCAGCGTCGAGGCCACCACCGAAGCGATCGCTCGGCTGAAGCCTGTGCACGAGTACACTCACTCGGTGATCGCCTTCGAGGACGAGGACGGCCTTGCCATGGCGCGCGCAGCCGATGCCGCAATTGCGAAGGGGGCGCTCAACGGGCCGCTCGCGGGTGTGCCGCTGGCGCACAAGGACATGTTCGACCGTGCTGGCAAGATCGCCTCGTGGGGCGCACGCATTCGCCCCGACAAGCCGGCGGTAAAGGACTCTTCCGCGATGGCCCGGCTGAAGGCGGCGGGCGCGGTGCAGATCGCGACACTGAACCTGTCGGAATTCGCATTCAGTCCGACGGGGCACAACTACGTCATCGGCCATTGCCGCAATCCCTGGGATCCCTCCCGTATCACCGGCGGCTCGTCCTCGGGCTCGGGCGTGACGGTGGCGGCCGGCGTGGTGCCCGCAGCGCTCGGTTCCGACACCGGCGGCTCGCTGAGACTGCCGGCGGCGGCCTGTGGCGTCGCCTCGATCAAGCCGACCTATACCCGCGTCTCCCGGGCCGGTGCGATGCCGCTCGCGGCCCTGCTCGACACGGTCGGCGCGCTCGCCCGTGACGTGCGCGACCTCGCCGCCATGCTGCAGATCCTCGCCGGGCACGACCCTGACGACGGCTCGTCGTCGCGTCGCGTGGTGCCCGACTACACCGCCCTGATGCAGGCGCCGGTGGCGGGCACGCGGATCGGCGTCGACGAGAAGCTGATCGCCGAAGCCGATCCGCAGATCCAGCGTCGGCTCGAGGCGGGGCTGAAGCTCCTGGAAAAGGCCGGCTGCAAGCGCGTGCCGGTTCGCTTCCCGGACTGGAAGACGCTCGACCGGCTGATCCAGGTGGTGCAGCTCGTCGATGTCGCCGGCGTGCACGCTGATTTCATGCGCCGGCGCGGGGCGGACTATGGCCCGCAGGTGCGGGCCAGGCTCGAGTTCGGCCACTTCGTCACCGCCGCCGATTTCCACACGGCGCTGCGCGCGCGCGGCACCTGGCTCGCGCGCACGCTCGCCGAGACCTATGCGAGCTGCGACGTCACCATCCTGCCGATCCTGTCGGACCCGCTGCCGACGATCGCCGAGCTCGACGTGTCGGAC
>CAMDBL010000352.1 GCA_945889015.1 Devosia equisanguinis | reverse complement strand
GCAGTGTTCGTGGGTCTGGTGCGCGAGATGCATACGCGCGACGGCCTGCATCGCGAGCGCATCGAGGCCATGACGCTGGAGCACTATCCCGGCATGACCGAGAAGGCGCTGGAGGAGATCGAGGCCGAAGCGCAGCGGCGCTGGCCGCTAGAGGCGACACTGATCGTGCATCGCCACGGCCGCCTGGAAGCCGGCGATCGCATCGTCCTGGTGGCGGTCGGATCGCCACACCGCGAAGCGGCCTTCGAGGCCTGCGAATTCCTGGTCGACTGGCTCACGACCAAGGCGCCGTTCTGGAAACTCGAGGAAACTCCGAGCGGCGAAAAATGGGTCGAAGCCCATGAGGGCGACGACGCCGCCGCCGCGCGCTGGGCCAAAAAAAAATAGCGACGCTCTAGTCGGCCGCGTTCAGACGCTCCAACAGGCCGTGCACCTCGGCCACGACATTCGCGCCCTCGCCGATTGCCGCCCCCACGCGCTTCACCGAGCAGTAGCGCACGTCGCCGACGGCAAACACGCCCTGCACGTTGGTCTCGTGGGCCGTGGGCGGGCGATCGGGACAGGGCGCCTCGACGTCGGTGCCGGTGCGGATGAAGCCGGTCCGGTCGACGTCGATGCCGCAATCCGTCAGCCATTCGGTCGCCGGTGAAGCGCCGAGGAACAAGAAGACATGGCGGACCGGCCGCACCGTCTCGTCGTCACCTGGCTTAGTGCGCCAGCGCACGCGCTGCAGCCCGTCCTGCTCCGAGCCGATCAGTTCGACGATCTCGGTCTCCGCCAGCACCTCGATATTGGGCGCCGCCTCGATACGATCGATCAGGTAGCGCGACATGGTCTCGGCAAGCCCGGCGCCGCGGACCAGGATCCAGACCTTGGCGGCATGCGCGGCCAAGAACACCGCCGCCTGTCCGGCCGAATTACCGCCACCCACGATGATCACTTCGGCGTTGGCACAGAGCTTGGCCTCGATCGGCGAGGCCCAGTACCAGATGCCGCGATTCTGGAACTGTTCGAGATTGGGCAGCGCCAGCTTGCGGTAGCGCGCACCCGAGGCGATCACGACCGTCCGCGCCTGCACGCGCCAGCCATCGTCCATCTCCAGCGCCATCGGCCTCTCGAGGCCTCCGCTGCAGTCGAGACGCGCCACGCTGAGAGGAATGACGAACTGGGCTCCGAACTTCTGCGCCTGCACGAAGGCCCGCGCCGTGAGCGCCTGGCCCGTGATTCCGGTGGGAAAGCCCAGGTAGTTCTCGATGCGGTTGCTCGCCCCTGCCTGGCCGCCGAACGCCCTGGTCTCGACCACCAGCACCCGCAGCCCTTCGGAGGCGGCGTAGACCGCAGTCGAAAGGCCGGCCGGGCCGGCGCCGACGATGGCGATGTCGTAGATGCGCTGCTCATCTCCCTGGTCGAGCAGGCCAATGCAAAGCGCCAGTTCCTGCTCCGACGGATTGCGCAGCACGGTGCCGTCGGGACAGACCGCCAGCGGATAGTCCTCGGGATCGGGCGACAGGCGCGCGATCATCTGCGCCGCATCGGGGTCACGCTCCGGATCGATGACGCTGTAGGGCTGGCCGTTTCGCGTCAAGAACCCTTGTAGGCGAATCATATCGGGCAAGGTGAGCTCGCCCACCAGGATCGGGCCCGCGGCATTGGCCTCGATGAGGTAGACACGGCGCAGGATCAGCGCCCGCATGATGCGCTCGCCCAGTTCCGCCTCGGCCACCATCAACGCGCGCAGGCCATCGGGGGGAATGAGCAGAGTCTCGACGTCGCCGATCGCACGAACATCGACCATCGCCGGCTGGCCCGAGAGCTCGGCGAGTTCGGCCGCGAATTCGCCCGGTCCCATCTCGACGATCGGCGAGATATGGCCGAGCCCGTCGTGGCGCAGGATGACGATCTTGCCCGACAGCATCACGGACATGCCCGGGCTGTCCTTGCCGGACCGCGCCAGGAAATCGCCGTCGCGATAGGGCCGGCGGGTGCCAAAATGGTCGATGCGCTTCAGCTCGGCGGCCGTCAGCACGGGGTAGATCTGGGGGCGACGCGCCTCCGCCACCTTCAGTGGGTC
Organism: Devosia equisanguinis; assembly: GCA_945889015.1. Classification (GTDB taxonomy): domain Bacteria; phylum Pseudomonadota; class Alphaproteobacteria; order Rhizobiales; family Hyphomicrobiaceae; genus CAMDBL01. The sequence continues at coordinate 1,129 of CAMDBL010000352.1, read as the reverse complement.
GGTGTTGGTCATGATTGGCTAACCCAAAGCCACGAGGGCGAGATCGGAAAAGCCGCGCTCGCGCAGCCGATCCGCCGCCATCAGCGCGCGCTGGCCGCTGCGGCAGCACAGCACGACGCGGCCCTTGCACGATGGCAGAGACTCGATGTTGTCGACCGTGAGTCGCTCGGCGCCGGCAAAGGGCGAGACCGGCGCCTCGTCGAGGCCGCGCAGATCGACAACGGTATCGTCGGCGCTCACCTCTTCCGGGGCGATGAACGGCACCAGGGAATCGGGTTCGGGACTGCCGGCAAAGCCGAAGCCACCGAACGCCAGCCGCTTGGCATCGAAGGTGACGACACGGCCGAGCACGCTCGGTTCAAGACCGAGCAGCAGATGCAGCGCGAGATGGGCTTGCAATCCGCCCAGCACAGCCACGGCGGTGCCGATCACGCCGACGGTGTCGCACGTGCCGCCGTCGACCGACACTTCGGGGAAAACGGCGCGATAGCTCGGGCCGCCGCCGCAGAAGGCTCCGGCGTAGCCCGTCATGCCGATGACCGAGGCGCTGACCAGCGGCTTGGCCGCGGCCTGGCAGGCGTCGCTCAGGATATAGGTGACGGCGAAACTGTCGGCGGCATCGACCACGACATCGGCCGCAGCGACCAGGCGGGCGACGTTCTGTGGCGTCAGCCGTTCCGCTACCGTATCGAGGCGAACCTCCGGATTGAAGCCCAGCAATGCGTCCCGCGCCGCTTCGACCTTCGGCCGGCCGATGTCGGACATGCGGTAGAGCGGCTGGCGGTGGAGGTTGGTCAGCTCGACCGTGTCGTGATCGACGACCGTGATCCGACCGACGCCGGCGCCCACGAGATACTGCAGCACCGGGCAGCCAAGGCCGCCCGCGCCGACCACGAGGACCGATGCCGCGGCAAGCTTCGCCTGGCCCTCAGGGCCGACCTCGCCCAGGATCGCCTGTCTTGCATAGCGACTCATGGCCTTCTCGTTGCGGCAATCCACGCCTTCGCCTGTCCGATCGGGTCCGCGTGGTTCACGATGTCGCCCACGACCGAGGCAATATCCGCGCCGGACTTCAGGCACAGCAGCGCACGTTCGAGCGTCAGTCCACCGATGGCGACCAACGGCCGGT
>CAMDBL010000351.1 GCA_945889015.1 Devosia equisanguinis | reverse complement strand
TACAACGCGCCGCGCTGGAATCATCGTTCGACGGAGCTTTGGACGCTCCTGAACAAGGGCGCCGATCTGCCGCCCGACTATCCGCCCGAACTCCTGCTCGAGGTCCTGCGCAAGACCTATACGCGCTACGCGGAGTACAGCGGAGTCATCGCGTTGATGCTGAGCATCGGCGCGGCAATCGTCTGGATCGTTCGCTAGACCGCAGACCTTCTGCTAACCCGCTGAGCAATGCCAATGACTGTAGCCAGGGCCATTGGCGCGGCCCTTTTCGTTGTCTTGCTGGATTCCCTGCCATAGTCGAGATCGGTCAGTGTTTCCGGGCACCGGATCCTGCGGCGCCTGTGCCTTTGATGTGTTCGATGAGAGCTCTAGCTGGCGAATCGCAGCACGTCGCCTCGTAGCCATGGCCGGCGCGGCAGCGGAAGCGTCGTCTGCACTGGACCGACGGAAGCGCCCTGCTGTACTGGGTTTGACATTCCGGCTGGCAGCCTTCAGTTTTGCCGGCAGAGAATATTGTTGCATCCGTAACCGGGGCAACAACCGGCAGGTCGGTCAACGGCCGCCGGATCAGGGAGCGAAGGGCAAGACCAAGGAAGTCGACTGTCTTTCGCCGTGGCTTGACCTACGGGAGGAAAAACATGCGCTTGATGGGTAAGTTGGGAGTAATCGCAGCGGCCGCTTCGGTGGCACTGGGCGCCGGCACGGCCGTCGCCCAGGACAAAAAGGTGCGGCTGCAGATGCAGTCGAACTTTGCATCGACGCTGGCGCTGCTGGGACCGAACGCGAACTACACGGTCGAGCAGATCAAGAAACTGTCGGCCGGCAGCATCGATATCAAGTTCTTCGAACCGGGCGCGTTGGTACCCGCGGGGCAGGCATTCGACTCGGTGGCCTCGGGTGCGCTCGATGCAGCCTGGGCGACACCGGGCTTCTGGACCGGCAAGGATATCGCCTTCGCCGTCTTCTCTACCGTGCCGTTCGGCCCGGGCCTCGGCGAGTATCTCGCCTGGATGAAGCACGGCGGCGGCGAGCAGCTCATGCAGGCGCTCTATGCCAAGTACAACATCCACGCCGTCATGTGCCATCTGATCCCGCCCGAGGCATCGGGCTGGTTCCGCAAGGAGATCAAGACCCTCGACGACCTCAAGGGTCTCAAGATGCGCTTCTTCGGTCTCGGCGCCAACGTCATGCAGAAGCTCGGCGTCTCGACCCAGCTCCTGCAGGCCGGTGAAATCTTCCAGGCGCTGCAACTCGGCACGATCGACGCCACCGAGTTCTCCATGCCGGTGATGGATCTCAGCCTCGGCTTCCACCAGGTGGCGAAGTTCTACTACTTCCCCGGCTGGCACCAGCAGGCCACGGTCGGTGACCTGATCATCAACAAGGCCAAGTGGGACACGCTCTCGCCGACCCAGAAGGCGATCGTCGAGGCGGCCTGCGACCAGACCACGCTGCGTGGCATGAGCCTGGGCGAGTCGCTGCAGCCCAAGGCGCTGGCCGAGATCGAGGGCAAGGGCGTCAAGCTCGTGACCTGGGGCCCTGAGTTCATCGCCGCCTTCCAGAAGGCCTGGGAAGAAGTCGCGGTCGAGCAGTCGGCCAAGAGCCCGGAATTCAAGAAGGCTTGGGATTCGCTCAGCAAGTTCCGCAAGGAATACGCAATCTGGAAGGATCGCGGCTACCTCAAGTAGCCGCCGACAACGCGTAGGCGGCCGCCCGATGGGGCGGCCGCTTCCTTCTGGGGGAGTCTTGGCGATGCAGGCAATGTTGAGTGCGAGCGACGCTATCAATAGCGTCCTTCGACAAATCGCACGTGTGTTCGGTTGGTTGTTTATTGCGTTGGTGGTGGTCATTTGCTGGGACGTGCTCACGCGCAAGCTGGGCTTCCAGATTCCCGGTTTCGGCTCGACCCCCATCCAGGAACTCGAATGGCACCTGCATGGCGGCCTGTTCCTGGCCTGGCTGGGCTACGCCTATATCCGCAACTCCCATGTCCGCATCGACGTGTTCACGGCCAACAAGACGCCGCGCCAGCAGGCAAAGCTCGAGGTGTTCGGCATCCTCGTCTTCGCCATCCCCTACTGCATCGTGGCCACGTATTTCTCCTTCCTGTTCGCACAGGTGTCGTTCCTCCAGAATGAACGCTCGGACGCCCCCAATGGGCTCGAGTACCGCTGGATCCTCAAGGGATGCCTGTTCCTGGGTCTGGTCCTCGTCGACCTGGCGGTCGCCTCGGTCCTGATGCGAAAGCTCGTCATGCTGTTCGGCTCCCCGGACCTCGCCGCGCGCGCCTCGTCGCCCGCGGCCAGCCACTGAGGGAGACGGGCCATGGAATGGATCGCAGACCATCTCTCCGTACTCATGTTTCTCGTCCTCACGTTCATCATGTTCGTGGGCTACCCGGTGGCGTTCGTGCTGGGCGGCGTGGCGCTTGCCTTCGGAGCCCTCGGCATCGCGCTGGACGTATTCCGCCCGGCGCAGTTCGGCAGCCTGATCCCGCGCATCTGGGGCCAGGCCGTGCAGAACCAGGTTCTCATTGCCGTGCCGATGTTCGTGTTCATGGGAACGATCCTCGAAAAGTCGGGCGTTGCCGACGAGCTGTTGAAGGCCCTCCAGGTGCTTACGCGGCGGATTCCCGGCGGGCTTGCGATTTCGGTCACCGTGATGGGCACCATCATGGCGGCGACCACGGGCATCGTCGGCGCCTCGGTGATCATGCTCACCCTGATTGCCCTGCCGACCATGCTGGAGCGCGGCTACTCCAAGGAACTGTCGGTCGGCACCATCGCCTCGGCCGGCACGCTCGGCATCCTGATACCGCCCAGCATCATGCTGGTCATCATGGGCGACCTGATGACGCTGTCGGTCGGGACGCTGTTCACCGCCGCCATCGTGCCGGGCCTGGTCCTGGCGGGCATCTATCTCGTCTACATCTGCATTTACGCCGCGCTCAATCCCAAGATGGCGCCACCGCTGGCGTCGGATGAAGGGCCGCAGAGCGCGGCCGAACTGATGCGACTGGTGCTGCGCAGCTTCCTGCCGCCGGCATTCCTGATCTTCGTCGTCCTGGGGTCGATCTTCGGTGGCTGGGCAACGCCGACCGAGGCCGGCGGCACGGGGTGCGCCGGCGCGCTGCTGCTGGCGTGGTGGAACGGTCGCCTCAACCTGAAGACAATGAACGAGGTGATCGAGAGTTCGGCCCTCACCAATGCGATGGTGTTC
>CAMDBL010000350.1 GCA_945889015.1 Devosia equisanguinis | reverse complement strand
CGAAAAAACCGACGAAAGTCGTCGCGTGTTGAAGGCCTATCCGGTTTTCAATGCCGATCAGGTCGAAGGCCTTCCGGAACGTTTCCATCCCGCCGCGACGCTTGAAGTGGTTGAACCCGAGGGCCGTCAGGCTGAACTCGACTCATTCTTTGCCAGTGTTCCGGCCGTCCTGCGGCATCAGGGCGACGAAGCCTATTATGAGCCAGTGGCTGACCGGGTGACAATGCCGCCCGCGCATCTCTTCTCGGGCTTCGACCACTATTACGCGACGCTCGCACACGAGCTGTCGCATTGGACCGGCCATGCCAGCCGCCTCGACCGTAATCTCAAGAATCGATTTGGTTCTGCAGCTTACGCCGCCGAGGAACTCATCGCCTTATCTGGACAGTCTGCACCGTGCCTGACGCTTCATTGAAGGGTATCGTCCGGGCGCGACGCAGGGGGGCATCAGGCCGGATGAAGCGCTCCCAATAAGCTGGCGTAGTCCGGCCTGATGACCACCGTCCCGCAGGCGCGCAATGGGTGCGTTCTGGATTCGGGAGGGGGTCCGGGGGAGGGACTGGCAAGCTGTGGATATTTCAGAAGAACCGATCTCCATCCAGGAACGCCGCGAAGCAGATGGACTGGACGCCCACATTCCGATCATCCTGCGCGATGGTACGATCTATGATCCTGATCTCGATCGCTACTTCCTCGATCTGCCGCTCAACGGCGCGCGTTCGCGCCACTCGCTGCGGGCACACGGCTACGATGTCCTGGTTTGGTTGCGGTTTCTGGGTTCGGCTCGCCGCAAGACAGTCTGGCAAGCCGATACCGATGATGTCGGTGCGTATCATCGGGCACGCCGGCGTAGTGACGCCGAGTTCCGGATATCAGCCTCGTCGTGGAACCGGGCGGTTGCATCGCTGGACAAGCTCTATCGATGGGCCGAGCGCGAGGGCCTGGTCGAGCGTACGCCATTCACCCATCGGCAGATCTGGCGAAGATCGCACGGCGGTCGGCGCGCTGCCATCGCCGAGCATAACGAAGCTTATGAGCGGGCTGCGCGCCGGTCCGATGTGCGCTTCGTCGATCTTCCCGCCTACCATGTATTCCGAGACGTCGGCCTGCGCGGCCTGACCGTCGAGGGAGCTGAGCGCCCGGGAGCGCGCGACCGCAATGGTGCACGCAACGCGCTGTTCGCTGACCTGCTGGTCACCACCGGTTTGCGTCTCGAGGAAGCATCCTTCCTTCTCGCAGCGGAGATTCCCGGCAGCGATGTTCGTGTAGAGCGCCAACGCCGGGTAGAACTGCCGGCGGCCCTGACCAAGGGCGACCGGGGCCGGACCATGCTGCTACCGCGTCGCCTGCTGCCCGCATTCGATGCATACATTGCGGTCGAGCGCGCATCGGCGGTGGCCAAGTTCGCCTCACGTCGAGGTTGGGAGGCCATCGACCGCCCGATCTTCATACACCGCCCACCCACCGCACCGACCGCTTTGCACCTCGTGGGCGGCGGCATGATGGATATGGAAGTCGTCACACCGGATGAACGGGCCAGGCTCGTGATTTGCGCCGACGATGGCACGCCAGGTGAGGCGGCAGTCCTCTGGCTCACCGAGGTCGGGCAACCGGTGCTGCCCAACTCGTGGGAAGCGATCTTTGCCCGGGCGAGCCGTCGATGCACGGATGCCGGTATTTCCGTTCGCGTCAGCCCCCATCAGCTCAGGCATTCGTTCGCCGTGCACATGCTGGCGATGCTGATCCAGCGGCGCCTCGGCGAAGTTGCTGCACCGGCAGGCGCCATGGACGGCTATCGCCAGTTGCTCGGTGATCCGCTGCAGCAGGTGCAACGCCTGCTCGGCCATTCCAGCCTTGCCACCACGTCGATCTATCTCGATCACATTGCCACTCGTGCCGATACCGTCGATGCGGCGGTGGAAGAGTTGCTTGCGCGTGTGCCGGGCTATCTCCGGCCATGACCGCCGCTCCTCGTAAAGGCCGTAAGGTCGGGTTCGAGGGCCAGACCACAGAGCCCGAGGCCGACCCATGGCTGCAGATCAGCACGCTGCGCTTCACGATCGCCCCGCCGTATGGGGGCGAGGTTCTTGTCGATTTCACCAGACTGCACCCACGGGGACTGGCACTCGCCTTTGCCCGAGGCCTGTTCATGCTGGTCGCTCCACGCGGGCCCGTAGCGGTTCGCTCCTCCATCAAGACATACATGACCCAGCTGCCGAGCTTCTTTGCCTATCTTGCCAGGACTGGTGATCGGATCTCCGGGCCGGCCGACCTGCGAGCCAGCCACGTCGATGGATACGAAGCGTGGCTCGAAGCTCAGGGCAAGTCGCGGGGCCACGCGCCGACCATTGTCGCCAAGGTCGTTTCCGTGCTTCGCCGGATCGCTTCCGATCAGCCGGATGTCATCGAGGCGGGCTTGCGTGAGCGGCTTCGCTACGTCAGCTCGCAACCTTACGCCCCGCCCCGCCCACGCGACGCCTACAGCCCGTTCGTTGCCCGCCAGCTCCGCGACGCGGCCCGCATCGATCTGGTCGCGATCGAGGCCAGATTGCGGGCTGGCCCATGCTTTGGCGAGATTCGGGAGATCGAGGCAACTGCCCGCAAGGCGCACGCCGCGATAGAGGCGCGTGGGGTCCTCAGGCATCGCGACCCTGAGTGGATGGCACTCTATGCCAGGCGTTGGAAGCGCGGCCTCTGGAACGCGGATTTCAGCATGACGCTGCACAGCGCTCATTACCTGACGTCCGTCGATATCGTGCCGCTGCTGGTCCTGCTTTCGCTGGAGACCGGGCTTGAGCTCGAGTGCTGCAAAACGCTGACCGTCGATTGTTTGCGCAACGCCTCGGGCGGTACGGTGGAGATCGCTTACACCAAGCTTCGCGCACATGGCGCCGAACACAAGACCATCAGGGTGCGAGACGGTGCCTCGTCGACGCCGGGAGGGCTGATCCGGCGCATCATCGCACTCTCGGCAAGCGCGCGGGCCCATAATTCCAGCGATTGCCTGTGGGTCTATTACCAGACCGGTGAGATCGTCCACGGCATTCGCCATCCGCGCTCGACCATCGATGCATGGACCACGCGCCACGCCATTGCCGATGACACGGGCAGACCGCTGTATCTGCGCCTGTCCCGGCTCCGTAAAACGCACAAGGCGCTCTGGTATCTCAAGACCGAAGGGCACATGGCACGGTTCGCCGTCGGCCACACGATCGAGATCGCAGCGCGGCACTATGCC
>CAMDBL010000349.1 GCA_945889015.1 Devosia equisanguinis | reverse complement strand
TATCGGTGACATCACGCTGAACGTCGAGGAGCGGGGCTCAGGCCCCGCCTTCATCTTCATTCCGGGGCTCGTTGGACTGCTGAATGCGTGGGACTTCCAGTTCGCGCACTTCTCCAGCCGGTTTCGGTGCATCTCCTTCGACCACCGTGGCTGCGGCGACAGCGACAAGCCGACGGACAGCTATTCGACCGGGGCGATCGCTCGCGACGTCATCGGATTGATGGATACCCTCGGCATCGAGACGGCCATCGTCGCCGGCACTTCGACCGGCGGCTGCGTGTTGCAAAACCTCGCGATCGATCATCCTGGACGGATCGAGCGCGCGATCTTCTCCAACACATGGGTGAAGGCGGACGAGTACATCACGCGCGTACAGGAGACGCGGCGGCGTATCGCGCTCGCCTACGGCTCGGCCGAGTACGTGAAGCTGTCGTCGCTGTTCACCAGCGGACCGATGCAGTTCCGCTACGATCTCGACAAGGTCATGGCGCTGGAGGAACGGGCGCTGAAGACCGTCGCTGCGCCGGAGGTGCTGGCCGGCCGTATCCAGATGACACTCGATCACGACCGCCGCCCGGAGCTGCACAAGATCGCGACGCCCTCCCTGATCATCGGCACGCGCGACGACCTGACGGTGCCGTTCTACCAGTCCGAGGACCTCCACGCGGCCGTTGCCGGATCACGGTTGATCGTCGTCGATGAGGGGGGGCATTACTCCTACAGGCGTCACTGGCAGGACTGGAATGGCCTGGTGGAGCCGTTTGTGACCGGCGCATGACGGCCAAGCTCGAGCCGGCGCTTGGAAAGCGCGCGGGATCCCGTGCCGTCCCGCGCACCTTCCGAAGCCTCACTTCTTCTTGTCGCGGGCATCCACGCACTTGCCCGTCTTGTCGGGATACTTGTAGGTGCCGCAGCTCTTGCCGGCGGACGACTTCGCAGGCTTGGCCTTCTTTTCGGCGGTCTGGATCATCGCGTTGCTGCTGACGATCTCGGCCTTGCCGGAGCCCGCGGCCATCAGGGGCGCGGACAGCGCGACCATCAATGCCGCGACGCCGGCGAGCACGCCGGTGGCGATCTTCATCATTCGAAATCCTCCCAGATGATTGTCCAAGGGCTTTCCGCCCTGGCCGTATCGGTGCACTGACGCTGGACAGGTTGCCAAGTCCCGCATCTCTACGTATGCAAAATTGCAGATAATCACCTCGGCGAGTGACGTTTCGCCGACCGTGGCCTATTGCTGGAATCGATCGCCGCCAAGACTAGGAGCCCGAGACGAAAATGGCCCTCAAGATCGCCTGCCAGATGGACCCGATCGACCGCATCGACATTCGGGGTGACAGCACCTTTGCCATCCTGCTGGAGGCGCAGCGGCGTGGGCACGAGCTGTTCTATTACACGCCTCAGAATCTTGCGCTGCACGGGGCGAAGCTGATGGCGCGCGGGCACACGCTGTCCGCCAAGGATCAGGTCGGCGACCACTATGCGCTCTCGGACGCGCACGCGGTCGATCTCTCCGAGTGGGACGTGGTGCTGCTGCGGCAGGATCCACCGTTCGACATGGCCTACATCACCACCACGCATCTGCTCGAGCGCATCCATCCCAAGACGCTGGTGGTCAACGATCCCGCCAGCGTGCGCAATGCACCCGAGAAGGTGTTCGTGCTCGACTTCCAGGACCTGATGCCGCCGACCATCGTCACGCGTCAGCTCGACGACGTGTTGGCGTTCCGCCGCGAGTACAAGGACATCATCGTCAAGCCGCTCTACGGCAACGGCGGCGCGTCGGTGTTCCGTCTCGGGCCGGAGGACTCCAACGCCGGCTCGCTGGTCGAGCTGTTCCAGACCGTGTTTCGCGAGCCGTTCATGGTGCAGCAGTACCGGCCGGAGGTGCGCGGCGGCGACAAGCGCGTGATCCTGGTCGACGGCGAACTGGCGGGCGCCATCAACCGCATCCCGGCCGAGGGCGAGACGCGCGCCAACATGCACGTCGGCGGCCGCGCCGCACCCGTCGAGCTGACCAAGCGCGACCGAGAGATCTGCGAGCGGCTCGGGCCGGAGCTGAAGAAGCGCGGCCTGCTGTTCACGGGCATCGACGTGATCGGGCCCTACCTCACCGAGATCAATGTCACCTCCCCCACCGGCATCCGCCAGCTCAAGAGCTTTGGCGGCCCTGACGTGGCCGCGCTGATCTGGGACGCGGTGGAGAAGAAAGTGGGGAAGGGGTGAAGGGGTGCAGGTGATCCCATGGCGCTGACGCTGGCGACGCTCCACAGCGCCGTGGATGCCGAGGTGGAGAAGTGGGAGCGCCGATCACCCGACGAGGTGCTAGCGCTGATCCCGAGCAAGTTGGAGGATTACGAGTACGAGTTGGACGTCGACGGCTCCATGGTTCATTTCAATCTCGAGCTGCTCCAGGTGCGCGATGAGGCCGTTGATCTGATGATCCAGGCTCAACCAGTCAACGGAGCAGACATCGACGCGATCCTGGTACCGCGGGCGCCTGGCCAAAAAGGCGGCTATTCCGACGATGAGCTCGGAATTGCTTCGGCCTATTTTTGGATCGACCGGACGTAGCCTGCGGCACACGCATCAACCCAACACCTCCGGGTTGACCACGTTCTCTCTGATCGGCTTTCCGTCGAACACGGACAGCACGTTCTTGGCCGCCTCCACCGCCATGCGGTCCATGGCTTCCTTGGTCACGCCCGCGATGTGCGGCGACGCGATCAGGTTCGGCAGCTTGAACAGGGGATTGTCCGCATCCGGCGGCTCGCGGTCGAACACGTCGAGGCCGGCGGCCGGTATCGCGCCTGTGGACAGCGCGTGATGGAGTGCGGTCTCGTCGACGATGCCGCCGCGTGCCGTCGAGACGAGATAAGCCGTCGGCTTCATGCGGGCGATGCGCGCCGCGCCGAACATGCCGATCGTCTCTGCGTTCTTGGGGCAGTGCACGGTGACGAAATCCGCGCTCGGGAGTGCGGCGTCGAGATCGGCGACCGGCTCGCACCCCGCCGCGCGGATCGTCTCCGGCGCCACGTAGGGATCATGGACGAGGACATTCATCTCCATCGCGAGACAGCGCCTCGCCACCCTCGTACCGATCTTTCCGAAGCCGACGATCAGCACGGTCTTCTCGTAGAGGTCGACGGCGACGTTCTTCGGCTTCAGCCGGTCGCCCCAGCGTGCCTCCTTGACCAGCGCCGTCAGCTCCGGCCCCTTCTTGGCGAGCGTCATCATCATGCTGATCGCGTGCTCGGCGACCGATGGCGAGTTGG
>CAMDBL010000348.1 GCA_945889015.1 Devosia equisanguinis | reverse complement strand
GCGGATCATGCCGGCGAATTGCTCCTGCGGGGGGAATTTGCGGATGGATTCGACGAGGTACTGGTAGCTGTCGCGGTCGCCGGCGACGACCTGGCCCAGCCGCGGGATCACCTCGAAGGAATGCAGGTCGTAGAGCCGGTCGAGGATCGGAATGTCGACGCGCGAAAACTCGAGGCACAGGAAGCGGCCGCCGATCTTCAACACGCGGAACGCCTCGGCCAGCGCGGTGTCGATGTGCGTGACGTTGCGGATGCCGAAGGCGATCGTGTAGGCGTCGAACGAGCGGTCGGGGAACGGCAGCGCCTCGGCGTTGCCCTCGACGCAGGTGATGCGGTGGTCGAGGCCGGCCTTCTCGACCTTGCGCGCGCCGACCGCCAGCATTTCCGGATTGATGTCGCAGATCACGGCCGAGACGTCCGGCCCGCTCTCGCGCACGGCTTTCAGCGCCACGTCACCGGTGCCGCCGGCCACGTCGAGCAGGCGGAAAGCGCGGTCGCCCCTGGGGGGGCCGAGCCAGGTGATGAAGTCGTCCTTCCAGAGCCGGTGCAGGCCGCCCGACATCAGGTCGTTCATCAGATCGTAGCGTTCCGCGACCTTGGAGAAGACGTCGTTGACGAGCCCCTGCCGCGCGCCCTCCGGCACCTCGCGGAAGCCGAAGGTGGTGGTTCCGCCATTCACTCCATCATAGGGATTCCCCCCATCACTCCCTTGTCCCCCACCCCCGGCCCCTCCCCGCAAGGGGGAGGGGAGAAACGGCATCAAATCGATCACGGCTTTCGCTTCCTGTAGATGCGCAACGTCTTGAACTCGCCGGCCGGCTCCAACAGCCCTTCCGCGACGAGCTTTTTCGCTATGCGGTCGGCCACGTCGAAGGCGTACGAGCCCGAGTAGAACGCCAGCAGGCGCGGCCCCTGCAGCTTGCCCACCAGTAGCCGCACGACCTCCTCGTCGGTCAATGCGCCATAAGCGTCGTTCTTCTCGGTGCGGAACTCGCCGGTGTGGAACAGCGTCACCACGTCGAAGGCGGGCAGCAGCCGCGCCTCGAGCAGGTAGATGTCGCCGAACAGCACCTTGTAGCTGCGCCCGATGGCGGGCTTCTCGATGATCAGCTTCTCGTAGGCGTCCTGCTCGGGCTGCGAGGCGGTGATGCCGAGCACCAGATTGCCGGAGCCGTTCTCGGCCGTGCGCAGGCCGACGACGTGGTGGCCGCCGGTGCCGAAGTGGAAGATCGTGGAGTCCTTGATCTTCTCCTGGTCGAGGTACTCGAGGAAGTGGACGTCGCAGGGGCAGGTCGCCTCGTCGAGATACCAGTCCACGTTCCAGACATTGAGTTGAGCCATGTCTTGTCATGCCCTCCGGATGGCGTTCGCGGAGACGCTAGCACGCCAAAACGGCCGCAGTATGCCATCGGTAAACGTACGGAGGCCCCAAACGGAAGACATGGACGGCGGCTCAGCAGACGGCCGGCTGGCAGAGGCGAATGTCGAACTTCTCGTGCCGGCGCAGGCGGGTAAAGTCGTACTCGCGGCCGTCGATGCAGCGGAGCCGGCCCTCGAGGCCGGTGTCGCCGCCGAGCTGCATCTCGCGCGCGAACAGAACCTTCTCGAGCTCGCAGCTGTTGTTGTCCTTGAGTTGCAGGCGCAGCACGGGCTCCCAGTCCGTCGTCTCGCCAGCGGCCAGGATCGGCATCGCGGGCAGGAGGGCGAGCATCACCGCGAGCGCGGCCCAAGGCGCGGTCCAGATCCTGGACCAAGTTCTCGGCGCACGCATCCGCCCCTCCACCTCGCAACCATCCGGGCCACCACCATGACAGTGTGGCTCCCGGCCTCATTGACGGGTATCAAGGCCCTCGGGGGAGCCGCGGGCGATCATATCCCCCGAATGCAGCCACATCTGGGGATCACACAACATGTATAAAACGATCCTTGTCCACCTCAACGACCAGCGCCGCGTCGCCTCGGTGATGGGAGCGGCGCTGACCATCGCCAACCGCTCCAACGCCCACCTCGTCGGCCTCTACGTCTACCCGGCGATGCCGACCGCGCCGCCGGTGACGATGCCCTACGGCGGCGGCATCCTGAGCGGCCTCGCGCACGCGGCCAAGGAGGAGGCCGAGCGCATCCACGCCGCGTTCGAGGCGGCCTGCAAAGGCCAGCAGATCGTGCCGGAGTGGCGCACGGTGAAGGCCTCGCACGCCGATCTCGCCGCCGTGGTTATGGATCACGCCCGCGCCGCAGACCTCGTGATCGCGAGCCAGACCGACCCCGATTGGGACCTGTCGCCGGTGCTCGACTTCCCCGAGCGGCTGGCGCTGGAGTGCGGCCGTCCCGTGCTGATCGTGCCGCACGTCGGCGGCTACACGCGGATCGGCGAGCGTGTGCTGATCGCGTGGAAGAACAAGCGGGAATCGGCCCGCGCCGTGTTCGACGCGCTGCCGCTGCTGATCGGCGCGGAGAGCGTCAAGATCCTGACCATCGAGGGCGGCAAGCGCAACGACGCCGACACGCTGCCCGACACCGAGATCGCCGCCGCGCTCGCCCGCCACGGCTGCAAGGTGACGACGCAGCGCTCGGTGTCGCCCGAGACCAGCGTGGCCGACGAGATCCTCAACCGCGTCGCGGACGAGGGCGCGGACCTGCTGGTGATGGGCGCCTACGGCCACTCTCGTTTCCGCGAGCTGGTGTTCGGCGGCGTCACCCGCGGCATCGCCCAGCACATGACCGTGCCGACGCTGTTCTCGCACTGAGGGCCGCGCCTCCACCGCAAGACAATGAGGGCCGGTCCTGGATGGATCGGCCCTTTTCTTTTGTGGTGACGCGAACAGCCTGCCGGGCACCGGCAGTGGTGCCTCCAATGAATTCATGATCCGTAGACAAATATTAAGAAGCCTGCCGCATCCTCGGCCGGTCCGTTGGATCGGCAAGGCAGAGTGACATGGTGACCCAGACATTGACCGAGGATGACGATTCGCTGGTCGGGTCTGTCGGCAACGATACGATTTTTGCACTCGGAGGCGACGACAGCATTCACGGCAATGCGGGCTGGGACTGGATGTCCGGCGGCGCGGGCAACGACACCATCGGCGGAGGGGATGGCGACGACACCATTTATGGCGGCGATGGTGATGATGTGCTGGATGCTTTGATCGGCCGTGGGCACACCCTAGCCCGGCTTTCTCCCACCAGGTCCTTCGTGGGTAATGAACGGCGTGCGGCGACGCCCTGTCGGATACCGGCCGCAGTGGGTCGCGCCGCCGGTGAGGCAGGGGTTCGGTATCCGG
>CAMDBL010000347.1 GCA_945889015.1 Devosia equisanguinis | reverse complement strand
CAATTGATCCGGAAGCCCCGGGAACAGAAGACCTATCGCGAGAAGTCGCGTCACATGGAGAGCTGCCCGCAGAAGCGCGGCGTTTGCACCCGTGTCTACACGACGACGCCGAAGAAGCCGAACTCGGCGCTCCGCAAGGTCGCCAAGATCCGCCTCACGAACGGCTACGAAGTGATCGGCTACATCCCGGGCGAGGGCCACAACTTGCAGGAGCACTCCGTCGTGCTCATTCGCGGCGGCCGCGTCAAGGATCTTCCCGGCGTCCGCTACCACATCATCCGCGGCGTTCTCGACACCCAGGGTGTCGCCGACCGCCGTCAGCGCCGCTCCAAGTATGGTGCGAAGCGTCCGAAGTGATCTGAGCGCGAGCAAAGATCGACCCGGTTCGCCCGCTGATCGAGCAGCGCGAGCCGGCCACTGGTTCAGGAAGAACGTTTTCGAAGGACTGTCCGCATGTCCCGTCGCCATTCCGCCGAGAAGCGTCAGGTCAACCCCGACCCGAAGCACGGCGATATCGTCATCACCAAGTTCATGAATGCGGTGATGCGCGAGGGCAAGAAATCGGTGGCCGAGACCATTGTCTACGGTGCGCTCGAGCGCATGGAGGCGAAGGCGAAGTCGGATCCGGTGCAGTTGTTCCGGCAGGCGCTGGAGAACGTGATGCCGGCGGTCGAGGTTCGCTCTCGCCGCGTCGGCGGCGCCACCTACCAGGTGCCGGTCGAGGTCCGCACGGAGCGCCGCCAGGCGCTGGCGATCCGGTGGCTGATCACCGCGGCTCGTGCGCGGAACGAGAACACGATGGTGGACCGGCTGTCTGCCGAGTTGCTGGACGCAGCCCAAAACCGCGGCACGGCGGTGAAGAAGCGCGAGGACACGCACAAGATGGCGGAGGCCAACCGGGCCTTCTCGCACTACCGCTGGTAACGCCCCCGAACTTGAACAGGCAGGTTGCCCATGGCACGCCAATACCCGATCGAGGACTACCGCAATTTCGGCATCATGGCTCACATCGATGCCGGCAAGACCACGACCACGGAGCGGGTCCTCTACTACACTGGCAAGTCGCACAAGATCGGCGAAGTGCACGACGGCGCCGCGACCATGGATTTCATGGAGCAGGAGGCCGAGCGCGGCATCACGATCACGTCGGCCGCGACAACCTGCTTCTGGCCGGGTCGCGATGGCCGTCGCCGCCGTCTGAACATCATCGACACCCCAGGCCACGTCGATTTCACCATCGAGGTCGAGCGTAGCCTCCGCGTGCTCGACGGCGCCGTGTGCGTGCTCGATTCCAACCAGGGCGTCGAGCCGCAGACCGAGACCGTCTGGCGCCAGGGCGACAAGTACAACGTCCCGCGCATCATCTTCTCCAACAAGATGGATAAGACCGGCGCCGACTTCTACATGTGCCTGGACGACATCAAGGAGAAACTTGGCGCCCGGGCGATTCCGATCCAGCTCCCGATCGGCGCGGAGAACGATGTCCGCGGCGTGATCGACCTGATCGAAATGAAGTCGATCGTCTGGGACGGCGACGGCAAGGACGCCAAGATGGTGGTGGGCGAGATTCCCGCCGACCTCGTCGACAAGGCCGTCGAGTTCCGCGCCGCCATGATCGAGGCCGCCGTCGAGATGGACGACGCGGTGATGGAAGCATATCTCGACGGCAATGAGCCGGACGCCGAGACGCTCCGCAAGATGATCCGCAAGGCGACGATCACGCGCGCCTTCTACCCGATGATGTGCGGCTCGGCCTTCAAGCACAAGGGCGTGCAGCCTTTGCTCGACGCCGTCGTCGACTTTCTGCCGGCGCCCTCCGATCGCGAAGCCTACAAGTGCATCGACGTGAAGACGGGCGAGGAGGCGGTCCGCCGTCCGATCGACAGCGATCCGTTGTCGATGATCGCGTTCAAGATCATGACGTTCCCGCACGTCGGCTCGATCACGTTCTGCCGCATCTACTCGGGCAAGCTCGAGAAGGGCATGGCCCTGGCCCAGACCACGCGCGACAAGAAAGAGCGCGTCGGCATGATCTACGAGATGCACGCCGAGAAGCGCGAGCCGGTCGAGGAAGCATTCGCTGGCGACATCATCGCTCTGGCCGGCCTCAAGGATACGCGCACCGGCGAGACGTTGTGCGATCCCTCCAAGCCGGTGCTGCTCGAGAAGATGGACTTCCCCGAGCCGGTCATCAACATGAAGGTGGAGCCCAAGACCAAGGCCGACCAGGAGAAGATGGCGACCGTCCTGCACATTTTGGCGGTCGAGGATCCCTCCTTCCGCGTGTCGGTCGACCAGGAGTCGGGTGAGACCATCCTGCGCGGCATGGGCGAGCTTCATCTCGACATCAAAGTCGACATCATGAAGCGCCCGCCGCACAACATCGAGGTCAATGTCGGTGCGCCGCAGGTGGCCTACCGCGAGGCTCTCGCTCGTGCGACCGAGATCGACTACACGCACAAGAAGCAGACCGGCGGCACGGGCCAGTTCGCCCGCGTCAAGCTCAAGCTCGAGCCGAACGAGACCGGCAAGGGCAACGAGTTCGAGTCGAAGATCATCGGTGGTACGGTGCCCAAGGAGTTCATCCCGGGCGTCGAGAAGGGCATCAAGTCGGTCTGGGAGGCGGGTGTCCTGATCGGGTTCCCCCTGGTCGACATGAAGGTCACGCTGTTCGACGGCGCTTTCCACGAGGTGGACTCGTCCGCGATCGCCTTCGAGATCGCGTCGCGCTCCGCGATGAAGGAAGGCTGCGACAAGGGCGGCATCAAGATCCTCGAGCCGATTATGGACGTCGAGGTGGTGACGCCCGGTGATTTCGTCGGTGGTGTGATCGGCGACATCAACAGCCGTCGCGGTCAGATCCGCGACCAGCAGATGCGTGGCAACGCGACGGTGATCCGCGCCTTCGTGCCGCTCGCCAACATGTTCGGCTACGTCAGCCAGTTGCGGTCGATGTCGACGGGGCGTGCATCCTACACGATGCAGTTCGCCCACTACGCCGACGTGCCGCGCAACGTCGCCGACGAGGTCAAGGCCAAGTACGCCTGAGAGACTGTCCGGCCGCCGCGGCACACCGAAGGCGGCTGGACGACGCTGATCGATTGGAACGGTCCGGGTTCGCCGGGCAACGACAACTAGAGACGGAGAGCTGGCAATGGCCAAGCAGAAGTTCAACCGCGAGAAGCCGCACTGCAACGTCGGCACGATCGGTCACGTCGACCACGGCAAGACGACTTTGACGGCGGCTCTGACGAAGGTGTCTGCGGACCGCGGCTGGGGCACGTACGTGCCGTACGACCAGGT
>CAMDBL010000346.1 GCA_945889015.1 Devosia equisanguinis | reverse complement strand
AGCGCCTCGTCGAACGTCAGGATCGACGGCTCGATCTCGTTGGGCCGGCGCCGGCCCGTGCTGTTCCAGCGATACTCGTAGCGGGTGACACAGCGCACGTCGTCGGTGTCGAGGTCGCGGGGCCGGCTCAGCTCGAGCTTGTGGCGGATGCCGAGACGGGCGAGTTGCCAGCTCAAGCCGCCGATGTCCCCGGTGAACGTGAAGCGCAGCCATCCGATCTGGTCGAGGGGCCCGCCCTCCCACTCGTCGAACACGAAGCGATCGCCACCCCATGCGATGCTCAACTCGCCACCAGATACGGCGGTCGACAGTCCCGCCGCGGCGAGCTTTCGTGCCAGCTCACCCGGCGCATAGGGCCCCCGAATGGCGCCCGTGTTGTAGGCGCGCTCGCATCTGAGCTTCAGGAAGGGCATGCCGTGCTCCCGATCAAGATCATGCTCACGCGATGCCCTCGTAGATCCTGGCGAGCGAAAGGTTGACCATGAAGCCTCGCCCCTTGACCTCGACTACGGCATCCAATCCGCCGATCTCCTGGGGCCCTGGAGGAAACTCGCCATTTGCGCCGCGCATCCAGAGCATGATGGACGGCTCATTCTGGCTTGCGACGAGATAAGCGTCGAGCGAGGCCATGGCCAGATATTCATCGGGCTTCTGATCCAGTTCGGCCGAGGTGGTCGACGGCGACAAGACCTCGACCACCAACGCGGGCCTGCGTGTCGCCAAACTCTCGCCTGGCTCGTCGGCCGGCTCCAGACTCACGTCGGGATAGCGAATCGTCTCAGCAGTCTCGACGCCCCGGTCGGTCGGCACCGTCAATCGGCTTTGATCGACTTGGTCCTCGATCACGCGCGCTATGCGTCGGGCCGCCTGTCCGTGGTCCCGCGTGCGGCTCGTCATCTGCTGCACGATGCGCCCCCGCACGTATTCGTATCGGCCCTCACGGCGCGTGGCCATGAACCGGTAGAAGGTCTCCTTGTCGACTTTGACGAAGGCGTTCATCGACGTGTCTCTGGGGCTTCTCTCGGATCCCGGGAACCCTACCTCTCGATGGTGCCCGTGCGGCGGATCTTCTTCTGCAGCAGCAGGATGCCGTAGAGCAGCGCCTCGGCCGTCGGCGGGCACCCCGGCACGTAGATGTCGACCGGCACGATGCGGTCGCAACCGCGCACCACGGCGTAGCTGTAATGGTAGTAGCCGCCACCGTTGGCGCACGAGCCCATCGAGATGACGTAACGCGGCTCCGGCATCTGGTCGTAGACCTTGCGCAGCGCCGGGGCCATCTTGTTGGTCAGCGTGCCCGCCACGATCATCACGTCGGACTGGCGTGGGCTTGCGCGCGGCGCGAAACCGAAGCGCTCCACGTCGTAGCGCGGCATCGATGCCTGCATCATCTCGACGGCGCAGCACGCGAGGCCGAACGTCATCCACATCAGCGAGCCGGTGCGGGCCCAGTTGATCAGGTCGTCCGTCGTGGTGACCAGGAAGCCCTTGTCGGCGAGCTTGTTGGACATCTCCGTGAAGCCGCGGTCACCCGGCAGCACGAGACCGGAACCCGAGCGGCCCTCACCCGGCTTCTCGCGCACGATCAGGTGCCCAGGTCCGCCTTCTGCGATCAATCCCATTCGAGCGCTCCCTTGCGCCACTCGTAGATGAAGCCGATGGTCAACACGCCGAGGAACACGACCATCGACCAGAAGCCGAACACGCCGACCTCCTTGAACGCGGCCGCCCACGGAAACAGGAAGGCCACCTCGAGGTCGAAGATGATGAACAGGATCGACACGAGATAGAAGCGCACGTCGAACTTCATGCGGGCGTCGTCGAAGGCGGCGAAGCCGCACTCATAGGCCGACACCTTCTCGGGATCGGGGTTGCGCACCGCGATCAGGAACGGCGCCACCATCAGCGCGACGCCAATGAACAACGCGACGCCGAGGAAGACGACGATCGGCAGATATTGAAGCAGAAGCTGGTTCATTCCCAAAAGCTCCTCAGGCCCGCGCGCCAGCGCAGACCTCCACGCTTGCCTCGTACCTCAGGCCCGGGCGCGACGCAATGCCGACCCAAGTCCTAGCCGGCCAATTCGCCTCCGCCGGGCGATGCGCCAACTGACGCAGGGGCGCCACGTCCTAGTCCCAGGGCTGCCCCCCGATCAGGGCTGCCGCCAAGCCTTCGGCGGCGATGTCCAGCAGGCGCTCGCCTTTCTCCGGGCTTGCCTTGCGCGCATCGCCGAGCACGCCACAAGATGAGATTTGCTTGTGCGAGCGCCAGATCTGGATCGGCGGGGTCGTGCCGAGCCGGCGAGCGCGGTCGACGCCCTTGCCATTGTAGGCCTCGGCCATCCGATCCCGACGCACGCAATCCGGCGCCACCGCGAGCATCATCGAGGTTTCAGCCTCGCAAGCATGCTGCACGCCGTCCTGATCCTCAAGCACGCCCTTGTAGGCGCCCTGCTCGGTGGCGATCGAATAGAGTGTCGTCACAGCGATCGGCGCCGACAACTCTTGGGTCAGGTCGGTCACCAACGTCGACAAGGCGGCTATGTTGCCACCGTGCCCGTTGACGATCAGGATCTTGCGAAAGCCCGCCCGCAATATCGAACGGCAGAGGTCACGCAGCAGCGCGTGATAGGTGTCGGCGCCAAGTGTGAACGATCCGCCATACGCCATGTGGTGCTCGGCGAGCCCCATCCAGACCGTGGGCGCCACCACGATCGGCCGCTTGGCGGCGACGAGGGCGGCGATCCGCCGGCAGCCTTCCGTGACGAGGAAGGTATCGACGCCCGTTCCAAGGTGCGGCCCGTGCTGCTCGGTCGAGGCGACGGGGAGCAGCACGATGGCGTCTGCCGCCGCCCGCGCGCCGATTTCCTCGGCGGTCATCCGATTCCAGAACACCTCGGTCATCTGAACTCTCCCAATCCCACCTCGCCTATCCCGGATGAGTTTGCCACGGCGACCGGCCTGTGACACCAAGCAACCCGTAACCAGCCGAGCGAGACACCGACGTGAGACAGCCCCGAACCTGTGTTGCCTGCGGCGCGACGATGCACCAGACCAAGCCCTGGCTGCACGAGTGCCCGGCCTGCAGGTTCCTCGCCTCGACGCTGGAGGCCGGGCCGGGCACGGGGCTCGTCGGGCTCGAGAGCCTGCGCAAGGCCAATATCGAAACGACACTGGACCGGATCGACCGGCTGATGCCGCTGCAAGGCCGGTCGGTCCTGGACGTCGGCTGCGCCAGCGGGTGGTTTCTCCAAGCCGCGAAAGCGCGGGGCGCGCTCGTGCACGGCATCGAGCCGCAGGACTCCCATGTCGCGGCGGCACGCGC
>CAMDBL010000345.1 GCA_945889015.1 Devosia equisanguinis | reverse complement strand
GGTGTCGAGCCAGGTGAAGAAGTCGATCGGCTGACGGGCGTTGTCGGCGATGTAGCGCTCGAAGAAGTAGTCGAGCACGCCGGTGTCGGCCTGGCGGATGTGGCCGTACTTGAGCGCCAGCTCCTTCTTGGCCTCCTCGAGCGGGCGGCCCTCCTTGAGGAAGCGGTAGAGCACGCTCATCAGCCCGGCGCGGTCGGCGCCCGACTTGCAGTGCATGAGCATGGGATACTCGATCCGGTCGAACAGGTCCTTGGCCGCGCGGATCTCGCGGGGTGTCGGCGCGGCGCGGGAGCGGATCTGGAAGTTGACGAGCTCGATGCCGTGGCGGCGGCAGGCCTCCTGCTCGAGCCAGTAGGCGCCGCAGACGCGCTCGCCGCGCAGGTTGACGATGGTCTTGATGCCGAGCTTGGCGGCATGGCGGATGTCGGTCGGGGCCGGCTGGGCCGAGCGCCACACCGTCGCGCTGAGGCGATGGAGATTGAGATAGGCGAGCCGGAAGATGCCGTGGTCGACGAACAGCATGTCGAGATAGGTGGCGGTCGGGCCGAGGCTGCGCTTCGCCCACGCCGGCGACCGCTCCATCAGAGCGTTGCGCCAAGCGAGCGTGACGCGCTTCATGGCGCGCCGAGCCTCTTTGGTGTAGTTCGCCATCAGCTCCGCTGGAATTGCACCGCCGCCCCGATGCTGGCGCCGACGACGCGGTCACTGGCCAGCTCACCACTCGACTTCCGACAGCGCACTCCCGCACCGCAATTTCGGTCTGGTTGGGCGATGAACGTGTGACGGCGGGGCGTCGGCCACCCCGTTTGCATTCGCTACTTAACCGCTATAGAGACCACCATCAAGGGGATAGCTCGACCTCGCAGGTCGTCCGCCCGCACTTGCCGAAAGCGCGCCTGGGATGGCTCTGTCGCCGCAACACAAGGAACGGCTGCGCAAGCTCGCGGGGCATTCGCTCGCGCGCTACGTGTCGCTCGTTGCGCGGACCTCGCCGATCACCTACGAGCCGACCGACGCGGTGGCGCGGCTGGAGGCGGCGCATCCCGCGATCCTGGCCTTCTGGCACGGTCAGTTCCTGACCATTCCCGCGGTATCCCCCGAGCAGATTCCTGTGCGTATCATGGTCGCCCGGCACGCCGATGCCGATGCGCTGGGCCACGCGCTGGAGCGGTTTCCCCATCTCGGCCTGATCCGCGGTGCCGGCGCCGGCGACCGGCAGCGCGACCGGGGCGGGGCGACGGCGCTGCGGATGGCGGTGAAGGCGCTGAACGATGGTTTCTCGCTGGCGATGACGGCCGACGTGCCGCCGGGACCGGCCCGCAAGGCGGGGGCCGGCATCGTCACGCTGGCGCGGCTTTCGGGGCGCCCGATCGTTCCGGTGGCGGTGGCGTCGTCCCGCTACAAGAGCCTGGACACCTGGAGCCGGCTCACCATCAACCTGCCGTTCTCCAAGCTCGGCATCGTCGTCGGCGAGCCGATCCTGGTGCCGCGCGAGGCCGACGAGGCGATGCTGGAGGCGTTGAGGGCGAGGGTCGAGCGCGATCTCGATGCAGCGACCCGCGCCGCCTACGCGCTCGCGGGCGCCGATCCGAGGCGCGCGACACCGGATACGGTCGCGGCCGGTGCGGACCTGCCACCGGCCGAGCCCGGCTTCCGCTTGAAGGCCTACCGCACGGCGACGGGACTGGCGCGGCCCGCGCTGCAGGTGCTGCTGCGGCTGAGGGAGCGGCAGGGCAAGGAGGATCGGGCGCGCCACGGCGAGCGCGTCGGGATCGCCGGCCTGCCGCGTCCGGAGGGGCGGCTGGTGTGGCTGCATGCGGCGAGCGTTGGCGAGACCAATGCCGTGCTGCCGCTGATCGATGCGCTGGCGGAGCGGCGCCCCGATCTGCACTTCCTGCTGACGACGGGCACGCGCACGTCCGCCGACCTCGCAGCCCGCAGGCTCGGACCCAACGCCATCCATCAATACGTGCCGCTGGACGCGCCGCAATACGTGCGCCGTTTCCTGCAGCACTGGCGGCCCGACCTCGGCGTGTTCACCGAATCCGAGATCTGGCCGAACCTGGTGTTGGAAGCGGCCGGGCGCGGCATCCCGCTGGCCCTCGTCAACGCGCGGATGTCGAACCGCAGCTATGGCCGCTGGCGGCGCAGCACCGGCATGTCCCGGCCGATCTTCAACCGGTTTGCGGTGGTGCTGGCGCAGAACTCCAAGCTCGCCCGCCGCTTCGGCGACCTCGGCGCGCGCCGCAGCATCGCCGCCGGCAACCTCAAGATCGACGCACCGCCGCCGCCGGTCGACGCCACCGACCTGCTGCGGCTGCAGCAGTCGCTGGGCACGCGTCCGCGGCTGGTCGCGGCGAGCACGCACGAGGGCGAGGAAGCCGTCCTGGCGATGGCGCACCGCCGTCTCAGGGCCGAGCTGCCGGGGTTCTGCACCATCATCGCGCCGCGCCATCCCGAGCGCGGTCTGGCCGTCGCCGAGGTGATGAAGAGCCACGGACTGAGCGTGGCGCAGCGCTCGCTCGGGGCCTTGCCGACGGCGGACTGCGACGTCTACGTCGCCGATACCATCGGCGAACTGGGAACGCTGTATCGCCTCGCGCCGGTCGCCTTCGTCGGCGGCTCGCTGGTGCCGCACGGCGGGCAGAACCCGATCGAGGCGGTGCGCCACGAGGCGGTGGTGCTGACCGGGCCGCATCATCAGAATTTCGCCGATGCCTATGCCGCGCTGCTGCGCCACAAGGGCGTGATCGAGGTCAAGGGCGCTGAGGACATGGCGGCGGCGGTGACGCGCCTGCTCGCCGACGAGAGAGAACTCGGTCGGATGCGTGCGGGCGCTGCCGCCGGTCTCGGCTCGCTTTCGGGAGCGCTCGCCCGCACCGTCGAGGCGCTGCTCGCGCTGCTGCCAGCGCCGATTCCGGGTGAGGCCGTGATCGAGCACGAGCATGCGACGTGAGGAACCATCCTGGTGGTACGGGCCGGGCGGTGACGCGCGCATCGGCCTGCTGCAGCCGATCGCCCGCATCTGGGCCACCGTCGCCGACCGGCGCATGGCCGGACCGCCGAGGCACCGCTCGCCACTGCCGGTGATCTGCATCGGCAACTTCACCGCCGGGGGGACCGGTAAGACACCGCTGTCGCTGACGATCGCCGAGCGTTTGCTCGCGAAGGGGCTCGCGCCGGCGTTTCTGACGCGGGGCTATGGCGCCGAGCGCAGCACCCCGGGCTGGGTCGATACCGCTGCCGACACCGCGCGCGAGGCCGGCGACGAGCCGCTTCTGCTCGCCCGCGTCGCCCCTGTGCTGATCTCGCCCGACCGGGCGGCCGGCG
>CAMDBL010000344.1 GCA_945889015.1 Devosia equisanguinis | reverse complement strand
CCGCGCCGCTAATGTTCTCGTTTGCTTTTCAGTTGCTCGATAGAGCCAGTGTGCGTGCCTTGGTCTTTTCTTCCGCAGTCGTTACCTGCGGTTGGGGAACACACCAGATGTCGGGACGAATGCCTGGCCGACCGCAGTCCGGCTCAGAGCATGCCCAACACGATTGCCCCGATGAAGCCGAATGAGAAGACCATGGCTAGCACGTTCAACCGCATCGACATTTCCATCGTTGGCTCCTTTCCCGGCCGGATGGGCCGGCATCGTGCAACCGGCGCATCCGGGGGGATGGATCGCGCCGATGAGGGAGAGACTAGAAGCACGGCGGGTCGTCTGCCAAGCGAAAAAGATAGTGCACTGCAATATACGGCAAGACGTCATCCTTCCCGGACAGCACAACTTCGCGCGACAATTCGACATCATTAGATCAAAACACGATAGCAACAGTGATGCTGCTTCACATCACGTGTAATCACAGGGACGACGACAAGACGCCTCACCCGTCTTTTTTGATCCAAGACAAGTTTTTGAAGTTTTTACCAATCAATATTTGAAGTTGACAGGATTCGTCGATCGCAGAGCGAGTTCTGCGCCTCGGATTCCAAGGTCTATCTCATCCGCTCCAAGATCCGCCAGGGTCTCGACTTCACCAGGGGTTGTGGATATTCCGGGTTGAAACACCGGAGAACACCAATGGACCGCTTCCGCGCACTGCTCGTCACCAAAGGGGCCCAAGGCCAGTCCGCCGACTGGACCGAACTCGGCCTCGCCGACCTGATGGACGGCGACGTGACCGTTCGGGTCAGCCACACCACCATCAACTACAAGGACGGCCTTGCCCTGACCGGAAAGGCGCCGATCGTCAGAAAGTTCCCTCTCGTTCCCGGAATCGATTTCGCGGGAACCGTCACCCAGTCCTCCCACCCTGGCTTCCAGGCGGGCGACGACGTCATCCTGAACGGCTGGGGCGTCGGCGAGACCCATCACGGCGGCTACAGCCAGATGGCGCGGGTGAAGGGCGACTGGCTGGTGAAGCGGCCCGCCGGATTCTCCAAGGCCCAAACGATGGCGATCGGCACCGCCGGCTATACCGCGATGCTCGCCGTGCTGGCGCTCGAGCAGAACGGCGTCGCCCCCGGTAAGGGGCCGATCCTCGTCACGGGCGCCGCCGGTGGTGTCGGCAGCGTCGCGGTCGCCGTACTGGCGAAGCTCGGCTATCAGGTGATCGCCTCGACGGGCCGGCCCGAGGAAGCCGACTTCCTCAAATCGCTCGGCGCGACGGAGATCCTGCCTCGTTCGGACCTCTCGGGTCCTGCCCGCCCGCTCGGCAAGGAGCGTTGGGCCGGCGCCATCGACGTGGCCGGCAGCCACACCCTCGCCAACGCCATCGCCCAGACGCGCTACGGTGGCTGCGTCGCCGCGTGCGGTCTCGCGCAGGGCATGGATCTCGCCAGCTCGGTCGCGCCGTTCATCCTGCGCGGGATCACGCTAGCGGGCATCGACAGCGTGATGGCGCCGAAGGCGAAGCGCGAGGCGGCCTGGGCGCGTCTCTCCTCCGACCTGCCGACGGACAAGCTCGACGCGCTGACCGCGACACGGCCGCTCGCAGACGTCACTGCGCTCGCACCGGACATCGTCGACGGCAAAGTGCGCGGCCGCGTGGTGCTGACCGTGGATTGAAACGAAAAGCAAAGTGGCCGGGCCTTTCGGCGCCGGCCACTCGCTCGCAAGCGCGATGGCTGCCGCTCACGCACTCTTGATCTCGATCTTCTTCTGCTGCTTCACCGCCTCCGGCTTCTTCGGTACGGTGACGTGCAGCACACCCTTCTCGAACTTGGCCTCGATGGCCGCCTCGTCGACGCCCTCGGGCAGTGCCAGCGCCCTTTCGAAGCTACCGAAGCTGCGCTCGGACAGGAAATAGTTGTCCTGCTTCTCCTCGCGCTCTGATCTCTTTTCACCCTTGATCGTCAGAACGCCGTCGGCGAGCGTCACGGAAATGTCCTTGTCGGTGACGCCCGGCAGTTCGGCCTCGATCACGAGGCTGGTGCCGGTATCGCGCACGTCGATGTCCGGCGTCATGAAACCGGCCTCGCCGCCTCGCGACGACAACGACGGCCAGCGACTCGGACCGAGGTCGAACCGGTCGAACAGACGGTCCACTTCCTGGCGCATGGCTTCGAACACGTCGCGCGGAGGCTGACGTCCGGGGACTTTGCCTGATGGCTTCGCAGGGGACTTGGCGACATCGATATTGGGCATGTTGACACCTCGTTCCATCGCAACCAAAGGCCGCCGCGGGAACTCAGCCGCTCGAGTTCGGGACGGCGTCCCGCGCCGATCCATCACAGCGTTCACTCTATGCTGCCGGCTCGATGTGGACATTGATCAGGAGCAATCAAGGGAGCCCGCGGAGGCGTCCGCGAGCTCCCTGTCTGGAAGGGTTGGACCGGGCGTCTCAGGCGCCCTGCGTCTGCCGGATGGGGGCCACCGCCGTGGGCTTGGAGTTGTTCGACACCACGGCGACGGTGTTGCCGCGCATCTTCGCAATCACCTCGTCGCGGGGACCGAAAGCCAGCACCTGGCCGAACGTCATCACCATCACCTTGTCGACGTTGGCGAGGATCGAGGGGCGGTGGGTGATCATGATCACGGTCCGCTTCGCCGCCTTCATCGTCTGCAGGGCCCGGGCCAGCGCGCGCTCTCCCTCCTCGTCGAGGTTCGCGTTCGGCTCGTCGAGGATGATCAGGCGCGGATCGCCGTAGAGCGCGCGGGCGAGGCCGATGCGCTGCCGCATGCCACCCGAGAGCGCGGTGCCGCCCTCGCCGATCGGCGTGTCGTAGCCGTTCGGCAGCTTCAGGATCGCCTCGTGCGCACCGGCCTGCTTGGCCGCCTCCACCACCAGTTCGTCGTCGACGAGGCCGAGGCGGGCGATGTTCTCGGCGACCGTTCCGTGGAACAGATCGACGTCCTGCGGCAGGTAGCCGATGAACTTGCCGAGCTTGTTGGCGTCCCACTGCGTGTAGGCGGCACCGTCGATGCGGATCACGCCCTGCTTCACCGGCCAGACGCCGGCCATGGCGCGGGCCAGGCTCGACTTGCCGCTGGAGGAGGAGCCGACCACCGCCATGATGTCACCGGCCTCGAGGCTGAAGCTGACACCGCGCACGGCGGCCTTGGTCGCGGCCGGCGGGAACACGATCGCGCCCTCCACCTCGATCTTGCCGGTCGGCGCCGGCAAGGCGGTCGGAGCAGCCTCGGCCGGCAGCGCCTTGAACAGCTCGTCGAGGCGGCGGTAGGCGGCGCGGCAGGCGATGATGCGCTTCCACTGGCCGAC
>CAMDBL010000343.1 GCA_945889015.1 Devosia equisanguinis | reverse complement strand
ACGCTGATCGGCGACTGACTGAAGGCCCTCGAGGCGACCATCGCGGGCCGATCGGCGGTCGGTGCCGGACCCGATCTCGCCCGCATCGGCGAGCGCTTCGACATGATCGAGCACGTGCTGCTCGAGCGGACCAGCGAAGCCACCACCGAGGCCAGCAAGCTCGCCTCGCGTCTGAAAGCGATCGAGGAGGCACAGGCGGCGCAGAAGGTGCAGGCGATGCAGCTCAACGCCGCCCTCGCCGCCGAGGTCAACAAGCTCACGAACGCAATTTCCCAGCAGCAGCTGCCCGGTGCCGATCATCTGGTGCCCGCGCTGAACGAGCGCTTCCAGTCGATCGCCGGCTTGATCGAGCAGCAGCGCACCGAGATCGCGGGTGCCGGCGTCGACCGCTTGATGCCCATGATCACCGAGCGTTTCCAGGTGCTGGCCGCCATGATCGAGCGCCAACGCGGCGAACTCGCCACCAGTCTCGTGCAGCCGGTCGGCGAACGCCTCGACGCCATCGGGACCACGCTCGAGACCCGGCAGGGCGAAAGCCTGCGCGCTGTCTCGGCACTGGTCGAGAGGGTCGGCGCGATAGAGCGCGGGATGAGCGGCTACGTTCAGAAGGTTTCCGAGCAGGCGGCCGCCTACGACGAGGATATCGACCAGATCCAGGACGCGCTGATCAAGATCAACACGCACCAGTCGGCCACCGCCACCTCGCTGGAGCAGTGGCACCATCAGGCGAACGAGCTCGGCATCATCTCCAACCGCCTCGCGGCGCTGGAGCGGCTGTCGATGCGGCCGGCGCAAATGATCGATCAGCTGACTGAAAAAATCGACTCGATGCACCGCGTGATCGCGGAGAAGGCGGAGAAGCGCAACCGCTTCTACTACTGGCTGTTCGGCACCAACAGCTGGCTCGCCGCGAGTTGGCCGAGCCGGCTCAAGCCGTCGAACGGCGGTCCTGCGGTGGCCGTGCAACGGCAGACACCGCCGGCGCCGCGCTGATCGTTCCGGCGACGTCCGGCCCGGGTGACGGTCAGCCGATCGCCGGGTAGCGACCTTCGACCGGATAAGCCGGATCCGTGTAGCCGGGCGTCGAGGGATGGCCGGCGGGCACTGCCGCCGCCACCACGGCCTCGTCCTCCGCGCTCCAGCGATACGCGAGAGCCGGCGCGTAGCTCTGCCATTGCGCCAACGTGCGCGGCCCCGCGATCACCGAGGTGACCGCGCAATTGTTCAGCACCCACGCCGTCGCGAACGCGACGAGGCTCAGCCCTCGGCTTTCCGCGTGCGTTTTCAGCCGCTCCGAGATCTCGAGGCTTTCCGGCCGCCACTCCGCCTCGATCACGCGCTTGTCGCGACGTGCCACGCGGCTGTCGGCGTCGGGCGCCACGTTGAGCTGGTATTTGCCCGACAGGATGCCGCGCGCGATCGGACTGTAGGACACCACGCCGAGACCGAATTCGCGCGCCGCCGGCAGCACCTCGACCTCGGGCTGGCGATTGAGCAGGTTGTAGTAGGGCTGCAGCGCCACGGGCTCGGCGACGTTCATCTGACGGCAGAGGTGGATGATGTGCGCGATCTGCCAGGCCCGCAGGTTCGACAGGCCCCAGTAGCGGATCTTGCCCGAGCGGACGAGATCGCCGAACGTGCGCACGACATCGTCCCACGGTGTGCGCGGGTCGGCCCGATGCACGTAGAGCAGATCGACGGCGTCCGTGCGCAGCCGGTTCAGGCTGCTTTCCAGCGTGCGCATCACATAGTGCCGGGAGAGGCCCCGATCGCCGGGCGCGGGCCCCGTCTGCGTGCCGACCTTGGTCGCCAAGAACCAGTGCGACCGCCGATCGGCGATCGCAGCCCCGACGATCGCCTCGGAACGTCCGTCGGTATAGTTGGACGCGGTATCGATGAAGCGGCAGCCCTGCTCGAAAGCGGCAGCGCGCCTCGTCCTCGGGCGTCGGACCACCGAAGTTCATGGCGCCGAGACAGAGCGCGGTGACGGGCACGCCGGAGCGGCCGAGGATGCGGGTGGTCATCGTGGTCATCGCGGACTCCTGCGAGCCGGGTCGTCAGCGGGCCTGATCATCGAGAGTGTCATCCGCCACGCCCCACGGTGCAAGCCTGCCACGACCGCGATCCGCCGAAGCGGTCCGGCGATGCCGCTCACGGTGGCGCGTTGAGCCCCGCCTGCGGCACCGAGGCCACATCGACCACGGGACTACGCACGGCCGCCGCGACGGCCGCCACCAGCGCCAACCCGAGCATCGTCACCACCACACCCGCTTTCACGGTACACCTCCTGTTCTCGTCGCCGTGGACACCGCGTGCTGGACCTACTGCCGATCCGTCACGCCCTTCCAGAATTGCTCCCGGGCGAGATCGCCGGCCGAGGCGGACACGGCCCCGGTCGTCGCGATCACGATCCCCAGCACGACTATCCTGATCATCGTTGTCATGGCTCATCTCCAGTTTTGCGCCGGATCTCCCCGCTTCCCGAGGGAGCGGCGTCCGGCTTGATTCGGAGATGGGGCCGTCGGATCGCGCGGCAATGCTCACCGGCCATCAACAGTCCGCGACACCGGGTGAACGGCCATCGCTCGACCACACCGGAATCGACGCAGCCGATAACCGCGCCTTAACCGTGATCGTGCTTTTTCTGGAGACCACGTCGTGTCGTACCAGAAGGCGTATCGATCATGTGTGCGTTGCGTTGCGGCCGCTGTTCGGCTGCGTCCCTGAAACCGGGGGTACTCGGCATGCTCTTGCTTCTCGCGCTCGCCTCCGGAGGCTGCTCCTCGACCGGCCACATGCACGGCCAAACCTGGTCGCGGAGCACCGAGCCTCCGGCGCGCATCGCCGCCGAAGCGAGCGCAAAGACCGAGCTCGAGGAAGACGGCCTGGAGGCGCAGATCCCCCCGCCGCCGACCATTCGGCTCGCACCCGACGACCCGAGCGAGCCGTTCAGCCCGAATTACGGTCACCCCGTGGGAACGCCCACGGTTGCTCCCGCAACGCCACCGCCACCACCCAAGCCGCGCCCCGTCGCGCGCCCTCCGCGTTCCAAGTTCGCCGCCATGGACATCGATTGAACGCTGCTATTTCAGCAGCTTCAGCACGTCGCGGAACTCGGGAACGTCGGCGCGCTCCAGCCACTCGAAGGCGATCATCTCGTGCCCGACGATGGCGGCGCCCGACTGCTGCATGGCGCGCGACAATCAGGATGAGACTCCAGCGACAATCAGGATGAGACGGTTTGCCGGCGTGGGCTTACGGAGGGAGGGCGGAGCCCGACCGGAGGCAGTCCACGCCGGCGTCGCGCTGTTTTCCCCAGGTTCTCCACAGGGGTTGAGG
>CAMDBL010000342.1 GCA_945889015.1 Devosia equisanguinis | reverse complement strand
TCCCCCGCCCTCGGCCGAACGCGGCACAGGGCTACCAGTTGACGGAGTTTTACTCCGGCGCAACCGACCGATTCGGCTGCCTCACTGAGGGATTATTGCTCCGGCGCTTACAGTTTGTTCGGCGCACCGAACAGGTTGTTCACGGAGAGTGGCAGCGTGATTGATGATCTGAGCATTCCAGTCAACAAATGCGAGCGCGAACCTCACGTACAGCTCCCCCGAAAATCTCGGCCCAGATTCGTTTGTCCATGCCCGCTCCCATCAGGGGCGACGGCACCATTCTAGCGATGAGCAACCGGAGAGCAAGGTTTGGTCGGCATCGAGCAGCAATGACTGCGCCGGTCCCAGACTGATTCCGTCCTGGTCGGTCGGTGACTGAGGTCTAGCCGACTTCAGTGAGGACCTTCACTAAGGCCGCGCTAACGGAACCATTTATGTTCACTCCCTCTGCCTAGTCCCCTTCATCCCGGGTCCAGGGGCTTCGCCCCTGGCGCAGAGAGCGCGAGAGGCCCCGGCGGCGAAGCCGCCAAACACTCAGAGCAGCCTCTCGCAGGCCGTCAGGCCTCGCGGCCACGCACCAACCGCGACCCCGCTTCCAGAGAGTTATCCCCGCCCCCCTCCGCGTCCGGCATACTGACCCTCGTCCTTTCCGGTCACGGGGCGTGATCGATCCGTCCGAGAGCGCGGGAGGGATGCGGCGCTGGGGTTGCGGCGGTGTCTGACGGGCACCGCGGACCACGGAGGCCGGGATCGCCCGCACCGGCAGCGCGTCGGCAACGACGTGGGCACCGGGGCCGAGGGAAACTCAAGCGCGGCGGGTACGCCTCACGGCCACTCCCTCCCGCCCAGAGCGATCCCGGACAGAAATCGCCGCCAGAACGGGCGCCGGTGACGGCCCTACAAACAATCATCGGCCGCCGCCGGTGCCCGACCCCGTGATTTCGCAACCCCGTGCCCATCGGCCCGGGTCGTCTCGGGATGGCCATTCGAAGGAGTCCTCGCCATGAAGCACCAAAGCCCCGCGGACAGGGCGCGCATGCGCGCGCATGTCCGGCAGACGCGGCTCGAGCTGTTGCGGCGCGTCGTCGCCTACGATTGCGGCAAGCGCGGCTGCACGCGGGCCGCCTGCCGCCGCACCGGGCGCTGCCGCGACCTCGATTGGGTCGAGCGCACGATCGCGCGGCCGCTGGCGGCGGCCGGCGACCCGCCGCCCGACGCACTCGACAGGGCGCTGGTGACGGCGCTGCGGCAGGCGTTGAACGGCACCGGGAAACCTGCTTAGTGTCGGGCCACAATAAACCCACACGGGAGAAAACGATGAAACGGGCAGTTCTGGGTGCGCTGGCCATGCTGTGGCCTGCGATGATGGCGGTGACCCCCGCGAGCGCGCAGGAGAAGTTCCCCTCGCGGCCGATCAAGATCATCGTGCCGTTCGGGCCGGGCAGCGCCACCGACGTCACCGCGCGCACGCTCGGCGAGGCGATGAAGACCGTGACGGGCCAGCAGGTCATCGTCGAGAACAAGCCGGGCGCGTTCGGCATCATCTCGATGGACGAGCTGCTGCGCGCCAAGCCGGACGGCTACACCATCACCCTGCAGAACGTGTCGACGGCGGCGATCACGCCGCAGCTGCACAAGAAGCGCTTCAGCTTCGACTTCGACAAGATGATCGTGCCGATCACGCGCGTGGTCGAGCTGCCGGGCTTCTTCACGGTGTCGCCGAAGCTGATGCCCGACATCAAGACCTGGACCGACCTCGTCGAGTGGTCGAAGAAGAACCCGGGCAAGATGCGCTACGCGACGACCGGCGTCGGCGCCTTCACCCACTTCGAGGGTGAGATGTTCCAGATCAAGGCCGGCGCCAAGTGGGAGCACATCCCGATGAAGGAGGGCCCGCCCTCGTTCATCAAGGGCATCCTGGCCGGCGACGTGCACACCGCCTCGATGACGATGCCGTCGATCGCGGGCCTGATCCAGGCCGGACAGCTGCTGCCGATCGCCACCATCTCCGAGACGCGGGTGCCGGAGTATCCCAACATCCCGACGCTCAAGGAGCAGGGCTTCGGCGGCATCGCCACCAACAACTGGTCGGCGATGTATACGAGCTCGGAGGTGCCCAAGCCGATCCTCGACGAGCTGTTCCGGATCGTGACGGCCGCGCTCGCCGATCCTGCCCTCGTCGCCAACTACAAGAAGCAGCTGATCATTCCGACGCCTTCCAAGTCGCTCGCCGACGCCAAGGCCTACCAGGTTTCCGAGATGAAGCACTGGAAGGAGATGATGGACAAGGTGAAGATCGATCTGGAGAATTGAGCGGCGCGGGAGTAGCGGGGCGGAGACGGGAGGGGCAGTCAGACAGCAATGTCCCTGCTCCCAACTCCCTACTCCCCCGGACCTTGTGCCGCGACTGCTGCGAGACGATGGTGGGGGAGCCCGGGGCCTGCGAGCACTGCGGCTCCTCTCGCCTGAAACGGCATGACGAGCTGGCGGCGCTCGACATCGCCCATATCGACTGCGACGCGTTCTATGCCAGCGTCGAGAAGCGCGACCGGCCCGAGATCCGCGCGCTGCCGCTGATCGTCGGGCATGCCGGCGGGCGCGGCGTGGTCACCACCGCCTGCTACATCGCGCGGCGGTTCGGGGTCCGCTCCGCGATGCCGATGTTCAAGGCGCTGGCCGCCTGCCCCCAGGCGGTGGTCATTCCCCCGGACATGGCCAAGTACAAGGCCGTCAGCGCGCAGATCCGGGAGATCTTCCTCGACGCGACGCCGGTGATCGAGCCGGTCTCGCTCGACGAGGCCTATCTCGACCTGTCGGAGGAGCACCGGCACGAGGGCCCGACCGCCGCCGCGGTGCTGGCGCGGATCGCGCAGCGCGTGGAGCGCGAGGTCGCCATCACCGTCTCGATCGGGCTCGCACCGAACAAGTTCCTGGCCAAGCTCGCCTCGGAGCTGGAGAAGCCGCGCGGGTTCTCGGTGATCGGACGCGGGGAAGCCAAGGCGTTCCTCGCCACCCTGCCGGTCGGCAAGATCCATGGCGTCGGTCCAGCCACGGCAGAGCGGATGCATGCTGGTGGTCTCGTCACCATCGCCGACCTGCAGGCGCTGTCGGGGGGCGAGATCGAAGCCCGCTTCGGCAGCTTCGGCCGGCGTCTCGCGATGTTCGTGCAGGGCGAGGACGAGCGCCGCGTCACCCCGTCCCGCAAGGCGAAGAGCGTGTCGGCGGAGACCACGTTCGGCCAGGACATCCGCTCCCCCGCCGAGCTCGTGGAGATCGCTGCGCGGCTGTGCGAGCGGGTTGTGGGACATCTGCGGCGCAAGCAGGTCGCCGGCGGGACGTTGGTGGTGAAGCTCAAGACCGCC
>CAMDBL010000341.1 GCA_945889015.1 Devosia equisanguinis | reverse complement strand
AGGCACCCGCTGCTCGAGATCGACGTACGAGAACAGCGATCCCGACCTGGCATCCGATCCGCGCATGACGAGCCCCCTCGACGTGGAGCCCTGACGGAATCATATTCGTCTCAGCCTGTCAGCAGTCGAGAAGTTCAACAGCCTGCTAGGGCGGATGGTGGCGGCTCCCGAGTGCGCCTCACACCACATTCGCATACCGCCCCGCCCCGCCCCGATCCGCAACTCGAGCGGCCGATAATGGAGGCCTTGTTGGTGTGGTTCGGCGAGAAGTCGCCGGTGATCCCGGCAAAACCGTAGACGTCGTACTCGCCGACCGT
The DNA here is from genome assembly GCA_945889015.1 of Devosia equisanguinis. Classification (GTDB taxonomy): domain Bacteria; phylum Pseudomonadota; class Alphaproteobacteria; order Rhizobiales; family Hyphomicrobiaceae; genus CAMDBL01. The sequence goes on along the minus strand of CAMDBL010000341.1, from coordinate 3,077 downwards.
TTTGGAGAATGTCGAGCCATCCCCGACCTTGACGTAGAACTCGGACATTGACCCCCCCGTGGGTCGGAGCGAGGTCGCGCAGCGTCCGAGGTCCGCCAAATGCAGCCGCTGTGCCGTGGATGTCGGATCGAGCCCCCGGCCGAGTGCAGCAGCCGGCGGCTCGCTCCGACCTATGTTCATTTCTTCGCCTTCAGCATCTGCGCCATCGCCTCGACAGCAAGCACGTAACCGTGGACGCCGAAGCCCATCATCGTCGCGGTGGCGGCGGTGGAGACGTAGGAGTGGTGGCGGAACGTCTCGCGATGGTGCGTGTGCGAGATGTGGATCTCGATGATCGGCGCCTTCACGTTCTTGAGGGCATCGAGGATCGCGACCGACGTGTGGGTGTAGGCGGCCGGATTGATGATGATCCCGGAAAAGCCGTTGATCGCTTCCTGGATCCACTCGACGAGTTGGCCTTCGTGGTTCGACTGGCGGCAGACGATCTCGTGACCGAGCGCCTTGGCCCGCTCGGCGCACATCGCCTCGACCTCGGCGAGCGTTGTCGAGCCGTAGATCTGCGGCTCGCGCGTGCCGAGCAGGTTCAGGTTCGGACCATTGAGGAGTAGGATCGGCTTGGCTTTGCTCACGACGTGGCTCCTTGTTTGTGTGCGTTCTTGTCTCGACCGTAAGGCAATCCCGGCATATTCCGGCGGCCGGCCGAGGACGCATGGTGCACAACCTCCTAAAGTATCCCCTTCATTTTGCCGGCGCGATAGGCGGAGTATGGTCTCCTGCACGGAGTTCCTGAGCGCGTCGATCGGCTTCGAGAGCTTCCCGCCCCCTTACATCGGCAGTTTCGTGGTGAATGACCACGCCGCCGACTACTACATCGTGATGCCGCTGGCGCTGATCGGACTCTATGTCTCGTTCTCGATCCTGTCCTCCGACATTGGCCGCTCGATCAAGGCGATTCGCGAGGACCAGCTCGCCGCGGCCGCGAGCGGCATCCACGTGTCGAAGTACAAGGTGATCGCCTTCGTCATCTCGGCACTCTACGCGGGCTGTGCCGGAAGCCTGCGGGCCCATCTCGCGCCCGGCATTCTTACTCTTCAACATGATCTCGGGCGTCTACAAGCCCGAGGCCGGCACCTACAAGGACGTTACGCCTTCCTGTTGCTGATCGTAGTGCTGATGGTGAAGCCGTCGGGACTCCTCGGCGTCGAGGCCAAGGTGAAGGCCTGATGAGAGGGCCCCTTCGGGTGGCCGAGCGTGCCGGAGCCATCAAACGCGAGCCAGCCGCCACGGGCCACCGTCTGCAGCAGTTTCCCTAGGCGCTCGACATCGCTCTGCCGGACTGGACAGATGGGAGTAGCGGTGCGTGCAGCCAGCCAGTGGGCTACGTAAGCGACGTTGGCCACTTGCCGCCATGCCGCCGCCAGGCTGGCCGTGTGGGTCGCCTCAGGGCTCGCGTTCCGATCAGGCGATGCCGCGGGCCGGCAGGCGACGGCGCCCGCACTGCCGTTGGCTCCCTTGACCACTTCGACGAGCGCTCGAAGCTTGACCCGCAAGCCCAATGACAGATCGGCCGCGCCAGGCGCGTCCAGCAGTCTTTCGAGACGCTCCGTCCGGGGCGCCCGTCGAGTCAAGCCGCGCTCGTCGATCGCGACTGGCGCGCCGGCGGCGAGCGCGTTGGCGCGGCTCGCCATGGCGACGATCTCGAGGCAGAGGCGCGTGAGGCACTGCCCGGGTCGGTCCGAGGCGGACGCCAGTGCGTCATCTGCGACACTGGTGTCACGATCTCTGACACCAATGCGCGCTCTCCTATGCTCGGGCAACGAACACCTCCCGGCTGCTGCTCGCCGGTGCGGAACCGGCGTGTATTGTCGATGTCAAGCACTATGAAATTCAGCATACCGTTTCGTTGATCGCAAGCTGGATGGAACGTTCCATTCATAATATCATTGATCATGTGAATGATGATAAAAACGCGGCATCACTGCTCGTGAGAAAATATATAAATGATCCATGTTATGTCGTTTTCGACACATGCGTTTCTTCAATATCCATGACCTGAAATGCGATCGGTTGATCGACCGGTGGGGAATACCCGATCGTGTCGGTGGTGTCGGTCCGATTCGGGAGCGCGTTGGATATGATCGTGATCGTCGAGCAGCGCGGCAGTATCGGCGAGGCGTTCATCAGTGGCTTTCGGCGGCTGGGCATGACGGCGGTTTGCCTGCCCGAGGATGACGCGGTGCGCTGGCTGGGATCCGTGTCACTCGCCGAACTCGAGGCCGTCGTTGGCATCCTGTTGGCAGCCGGGATCGATCGCGTCGCAATGTTGCGCCACATCCGCACCCGCACGACGGCTCCCGTTATCGCCCTCAACGAGCAGAAGTGTCTGGCGGAAACCTTGGAGCTACTGGCGGCCGGTTTCGACGACGTGGTCGCCAAGCCGGTGCACGTGCGCGAGCTGGCCGCCCGGCTGGAGACGATCCGCCGCCGCGGTCGGCAGGGGGTGGGAACGCCGATTCAGGGGGCGATCCAGTTGTTCGCGGATGGCCGGGATGTCGTTGTGGCCGACGCGGAGCTTGCGCTGCCGAGGCGAGAGCGGCGCATTCTGGAATGTCTGTTCAGGGCGCGCGGTGCCTGGGTGACGAAAAGCCAGATCTTCAATCAGGTCTATGGGCTGTTCGACGACGATCTGGATCACAGTGTCGTCGAGGCGCATGTCTGCCGCTTGAGGAAGCGGCTCAAAGAGCGATTGGGATACGATCCGATCAATTCGCAGCGGTTCCTGGGATATCGCTTAGTCGCCGAGGACATTCCGTGCCCAAGGCCGCAGATCAGGCTCGTTCAATCCGATCGGTTGGGAGGCATGTCGTGAAACAGGATTTCGAATGCCGCGCCCCCGAGCTTCCGCGTCAAACGAAGGCATTGCATATTTCACCTGCTTCAGTGCCTTCATTTCCGCGACATCTACGTAACTCGCTGACCTAATGATCGAATCAGGTAGATCGCTTGCCGTGGGCGGTATCACTCGGCGGGTGAAGGCAGATGCGAAGCTTCGAGATCGTGCGATCGAGCACCGATAC
>CAMDBL010000340.1 GCA_945889015.1 Devosia equisanguinis | reverse complement strand
GAAAACCGACAAACCGGACGCTGATTGACGCGGAACGTCAATCAAAGCGCTTGCCAATGGCGCGGCCAGCGTCAATCATCACTTCGCTCGGCCGCCTCGTCTCATCCTGATTGACGCGCCGTTCTCATCCAGATTGTCGCGCTATACCTGATGGCGTTTCTGGCCGATGGCCAGGAGAGGATCGGTGCGGTTCGCCGCGTCGAGGGTGATCGAGTCGTCATCTATGTCGAGAACGCAGGCGAGTTCCCGGTGCCGTCTTCGGCCATCGTCGGCGTCCACTCCCGCAAGGTGATGCTCGACCCGGCCCGGCTGGAACGCCGCATGCTCGACGCCATCGGCCACCAGCACGACGCCGAGGATCCCAAGCTCGCGGGGTGACGGGGCTGGCGGTGCCACGTCACGACAGCCAGCGCTTGCGCCGCTTGTAGCTCTTGCCGTCGCGGAAGCTCTTTCGGTCGGCGCCGCCGATGCCGAGGTAGAACTCCTTGACGTCCTCGTTTTCGCGCAGGTCCTTGGCGGTGCCGTCCATGACGATGCGGCCGCTTTCCAGGATGTAGCCGTAGGTGGCGTAGCGCAGCGCCACGTTCGTGTTCTGCTCGGCGAGGAGGAACGAGACGTTCTCCTTGGCATTCAGATCCTTCACGATCTCGAAAATCTCCTCGACGATCTGAGGTGCGAGGCCCATTGACGGTTCGTCGAGCAGGATCATCTTCGGCCGGCTCATCAGAGCGCGGCCAATTGCGCACATCTGTTGCTCGCCGCCGGAGGTGTAGCCGGCCTGGGAGTTGCGGCGCTCGCGCAGGCGCTTGAAGTAGTTGTAGACCTTCTCCAGGTCCTCCTTGACCGCGGCGTTGCCGTCGCGGCGTGTGAAGGCGCCGGTGAGCAGGTTCTCCTCGATCGACAGATGGCCGAAGCAGTGGCGGCCCTCCATCACCTGGATGCAGCCGCGCCGGACGAGATCGTTGGGCGTCATGCCGTCGACGCGCTCGCCCTTGAACTCGATCGAGCCCTTGGTGACCTCGCCGCGCTCTCCCTTGATCAGGTTCGAGATCGACTTCAGCGTGGTCGACTTTCCAGCGCCGTTGGCGCCCAGGATCGCGACGATCCCGCCTTCCGCCACGTTCAGCGACACGCCCTTGAGGACGAGGATGACGTGATCGTAGATCACCTCGATGTTGTTGACCGAGAGGATCGGGGTGGCGGGCGTTGGCACAACGGCGGGGGCGGGGGCGGAGGTCATGAGAAGTCCTGGGAGTAGGGAATAGGGAGTTGGGAGTAGGAAGCGGAGCGATCGGGCTAGGAAGAAAGCCTCCCTACTGCCTGTTCCCCACTCCCTACTCCCTCACTGCACTAGCCTTCCTTCGAGCAGTCGCGCGGCGTCAGCTTCTTGTCGGCCGCGTACTTGGCGGCCGTCTCCTTGACCAGCGGGTCGAGGATCGAGCGGTCGGCCGTGTACATGTCGGAGATGATCTTCCAGTTCTTTCCGTCCCACTGATGGATGCGGGCGAGATCGGCGCCCTGGTGATCCATGCAGGAGAACTTCAGCGGCTGGATCAGCCCCTCGAAGCCGAGCTCCTTGATGCGTGCGGCGGTCAGCTCCAGATTCTCGAAGCCCCAGCGCACCTGCTCGCCCGTCATCGGCTTGTTGCCGTACTTCTTCATGGCGTTGCGGATCGCCTCGGTGCCGATCATCGCGTTGATCAGGCCGCGATTGTAGAGCACCTGCCCGACTTCCTCGGCCTTGGCGGCGCCTTTGCCCTTGGAGGTCAGCAGCTTCTCGATGTCCTGGTGGATCTTGAACTTGCCGGCGGGGTGCTGGAGCATCAGCGCCTTGTAGCCGGTCGCCTGGTCGCCGGCGGGAACCACGTCGGGCTCGGCGCCGGACCACCAGATGCCGATGATCTTGTCACGCGGGTAGGCGACGGCTGCCGCCTCTTTGACCGCGGTCGAGTTCATCACGCCCCAGCCCCACAGCAGCACGTAGTCGGGCCGGTCCTGGCGGATCGACAGCCACTGCGACTTCTGCTCGACGCCGGGATGGGTGACGGGGATCAGCTTCAGGGTGAACCCGTTCTTCTTGGCGCGCGCCTCGAGCGCAGCGATCGGCTCCTTGCCGTAGGGGCTGTCGTGATAGACGAGGCTGATCTTCTTGCCCTTCACCTTGTCGATGCCGCCGAGCTCCTTGGCGATGTGCTGGATGGCGACGTCGGCGCCGGTCCAGTAGGAGCCCATGGCGATGAAGTTCCAGGCGAAGACCGAGCCGTCGCGGCTGTCGGAGCGGCCGTAGCCGAGCGTCAGCAGCGGGATCTTGTCGCCGGGCGCCTTTTCGGTGAGGGCGAAGGTGATGCCCGTGGAGAGCGGCGCGACGAAGGCGGCGCCGGTCGGGCCCTTGCCCTTCAGGCGCTCGTAGCACTCAACGCCCTTGTCGGTGGCGTAACCGGTCTCGCACTCCTCGTAGGTCACCTTGACGCCGTTGATGCCGCCGTCGCGCTCGTTGAGGAGCGTGTAATAGTCGGCGGTGCCGTTCGCCCACGGGATGCCGTTGGGGGCGTAGGGGCCGGTGCGGTAGACGAGGGCGGGAATGAACTGCTCGTTCTGCGCCATTGCCGGAAGTGCCGTGGTGACGGCCACCGCGGCGGACGCCGCTGCCAGGCACCAGCTTGCACGACACCAACTTGTACGAACCATCGTTAGTCCTCCTTGTTGTGCGCCGGCCTTCTGGTCCGGCGAACTTTTGCGAGCCTTACGGTTTTTTTTGCCTAGCGGGCCGGCCGCCTCGCCTTTGCCGGTCCACCCCCTCCCAGGCCGCTCCGTCAGTACGGGAACGGCCAGAGTCTCAGTTTTTCCTTGGTGATCGACCACAGCCGCGCGAAGCCGTGCGGCTCCACGATCAGCAGGTAGCAAATCAGCGATCCGGTGATGATGAACACGAGGTGGGAGACGGTCTCGACCGAGATGGCGCCGGTGAAGAAGGCCTTCCAGACCCAGTAGAGGAAGCCCAGCAACAGTGCGACGAGGGCCGCCCGCGCGGGCAGCGTCTGCTCGGTCGCCATCTTGCCGGCCGAGATCGCGGCCACCATGGCGACACCGGCGAGCGCGAAGACGACGCCGATGATGTGGGGAATCTGGTCGAGCAGGATCGGCAAGATCCAGATGAACGCGGCGCCCAGGAAGGAGCCGAGGATCGAGCCGAGACCACCGATGATCACCATGAACAGCAGCTGGAACGAGCGGTCGATGTTGAAGGCCAGCGGCTCCCACGAGCCCAGATGCACGAGCGCCCACAATGCGCCGGCGACGCCGGTGATGAACGACGACACCGCGAACGCCGTCAGCTTGGCGTAGAGCGGGCGGATGCCCATGATCTCGGCGGCGATGTCCATGTCGCGGATTGCCATCCACTGGCGGCCGATGTTGGAGCGCACCAGGTTCTTG
>CAMDBL010000339.1 GCA_945889015.1 Devosia equisanguinis | reverse complement strand
CAAGGAGTGAGTTGAAATCTGTCGCCCCGCGAGGGGCACGTCATCGAGATCCCCTCTTCATAGAGATCCCCTCTTGCGATCGCTCACCCGATCCAAAAGCCACTCCAAAAACCACTCCAAAAGCCACCGGCACCCACCGGTGGCTTTTCGCGTTGCCGCGCCCGGTGCCCGCTGGCTTGCCCGCGCCTCTAATTCAGCAGCCGCACCAGCCACAGCGCCAGTCCGGGGAAGATCACGACCAGCGCCAGCCGCATCGCGTCGGCGGCGAGGAACGGCAGCACCCGGCGATAGGTCGAGGTGATCGGCACGTCGCGGGCGATCGTCGAGACCACGAACACGTTGAGCCCGATCGGCGGCGCGGTGAGCCCGATGCCGACCACCATCAGCACCAGGATGCCGAACCAGATCGCGACGTCCTCGGCCGGCATGCCGAGATCGAGCGCGCTGACCACGGGGAAGAACACCGGCAACGTCAGCAGGATCATGGCCAGCTCGTCCATCACCGCGCCGAGCAGGATGTAGAACGCCAGCAGCGCGATCACGATGGCATGGGGCGGCAATCCGGACTGTGCGATCAGCTCCGCCGCGGTGGCGGGGAGCTGCGAGAAGGCCAGGAACGCGTCGAACACCTCGGCCCCGAGCAGGATGGCGAAGATCATCGCCGAGGTCTCGGCCGTCTGCAGCAGCGCTGCCTTGATGCCCTGCCAGCCCAGGGTTCTCCGCGCGAGACCGGCCAGCAGCATCGCCACCGCGCCGACGGCAGCGCCCTCGGTCGGGGTGAACACGCCGCCATAGATGCCGCCGACGACGATCACCGCGATCAGGAGCGCCATCCAGACCGCGACGGCCGTGCTGCGCTTCTCCTCGGCGCTCCTCACCTCGATCGGCGCCGGCGGTCCGAGCTTTGGATCGCGCCGGACCATCAACGCGATCACGACGCAATAGAGCGCGGCCGCCATCAGGCCCGGGATCAGGGCGGCCTGGAACAGCTTGACGATGTTCTGCTCGGTCGTGATCGCATAGACGACCAGGATCACCGACGGCGGGATCAGGATGCCGAGCGTGCCCCCGGCCGCCACCGTGGCGGTGGCGAAGCCCATGTCGTAGCCGTAGCGTTTCAGCTCCGGCAAGGCAGCGCGCGAGAACGTCGCCGTCGTCGCGACCGACGAGCCGCAGATCGCGCCGAACGCGGCGCAGGCACCGATCAGCGCCATGCCGAGTCCGCCTGGCCGGCGGCCCACCGCCTGGCTCGCGGCGCGGAACAGATCGGTCGACAGCCCCGACCGCTCGGCGAAGGCCCCCATCAGGATGAACAGCGGGATCACCGACAGCGTGTAGTTCGAGAACAGGTAGTACGGCGTCGACTTCATGTAGTTGAGGAACGGCAGCCAGCCGGTGAGGTAGATGTAGCCGCCGCTGCCGACCGACAGCATGGCCAGCGCCACCGGCATCCTGAGCGCGATCAGGCCCAGCATGACGCCGAAACCGACAGCGGCGACCACCAGCCCGCTCATGGCGGGTCTCCGCGGTGGAACATGGTGTAGAGCGCCACCGCCGCGACGAGGGCGCTCATAACGGCGGCGGCGAGCATCGCCCAGCCGATCGGCAGGCCGAGCACCATCGTCGTGGTCGTGTTGCCGATCGTCTCGATCGCGCCGACCGCGAGCCGCCAGGCGATGAGGCCGCAAAACAGCGCGTAGACGAGGTCCCACAGACCGTCGAGCCAGCGGTTGACCCGCGCCGGCAGCCGCGAGGTGAACGTGTCGACGGTGATGTGCCCGCGCTTCAGCTGGCAGATCGGCAGGAAAGAGAAGGCTGCGAGCGCGACCGCGAGCTGCACCCACTCGAAGTCGCCGGGCACGCTCCGGCTGGTCGACCAACGCATCAGCACGCTGACGGTGACGAGGGTGGAGGCCGTCAGCATCACCACCCCGCCGGCGAGAGCCAGCGTGGACGCGATCGCCGAGACGAGTCCGCCGGCCCGCGACGACGTGGCCGCCGGATCGGTCGATGCCATGCGCCCTCCCTGTTTTTTTCGTATCTCAGCGTCGATGGCTGAGGACCTATACCGTGCGGCTTGAGGGAGATCAAAACATTCGCGGGCAGTCGTGCGTAGATGAAGTCTGTGAGACGGGCTGCCCGAGCCTGTTTCCTCCCTGACTTGGGCCCGCGAGCGACCTTTCCTCGGCGGGCCCTTATTTTTTGTGCGGCCGCTCTGCCGGCGTCAGCACCTGCCCTTCCGGCGTCACCTCGGACTTGCCAATCCCCCTTCTCTGCTGCTCTCTGCGGGCATTCGATTCACCCCGTCCAGAGGTCCAGGCCCATGCCCTCCAGCGTCTTCGATTCAGCTCTGTTCCGTGACGGTTTCGGCTCGCCCGGCATGCGCGCGATCTTCTGCGACGAGACCTACGTGCGGCGCTGCATCGACGTCGAGGTGGCGCTGGCCCGCGTGCAGAGCCGGCTCGGCGTGATCCCGGCGGACGCGGGCGAGAAGATCGCCAAGGCGGCAAAGCCCGAGGCGATCGACTACGGCCTGCTCAAGATCGAGACCGACAACGTCGGCTATCCGATCGTCGGCATCGTGCATCAGCTCGCCAAGCAGACCGGCGAGGCGGGCCGCTACATCCACTGGGGCGCGACCACCCAGGACATCATGGACAGCGCCACCGTGCTGCAGATCCGCGATGCGTTGGCGCTGATCGAGACGGATCTCGCCTCCCTCGACACCACGCTGACGGCGCTGTCGGTGAAACACCGCGATACGGTGATGGCCGGCCGCACGCATCTCCAGCAGGCGCTGCCGGTGACGTTCGGGCAGAAGACGGCGGTGTGGCTGTCGATGATCCGGCGCCATCGCCAGCGGCTCGAGCAGTTGAAGCCGCGAGTGCTGGTCGGTCAGCTCGGCGGCGCGGCGGGTACGCTCGCCTCGCTCGGCGACAATGGCCTCGCCGTCTCGGACGCATTGATGGACGAACTCGGCCTCGGCCGGCCCGACATCGTCTGGCACGTCGCCCGCGACGGCCTCGCGGAAGCGGCGTGCTTCTGCGGTCTCGTCACCGGCAGCCTCGGCAAGATCGCGACCGACATCATGCTGATGATGCAGACCGAGCTCGCCGAGGCGTTCGAGCCGTTCGCGACCGGGCGCGGCTCGTCCAGCACCATGCCGCAGAAGCGCAACCCGATCTCGTGCGAGCTGATCGTCGCCATCGCCAAGTCGGTGCGCTCCAGCGTCGGCCTGATGCTCGACGGCATGCTCGCCGATCTCGAGCGCGCGACCGGGCCGTGGCATCTCGAGTGGGTCGCGCTTCCGGAATGCTTCATCGCCACGGGCGGGGCGCTGCATCAGGCGCGCTTCATGCTCGAAGGTCTCGTCGTCGATGCCGACCGCATGCGCAAAAATCTCGACATCACCGGTGGCCTGATCGTGGCCGAGGCGGTGAT
>CAMDBL010000338.1 GCA_945889015.1 Devosia equisanguinis | reverse complement strand
GGCCTTCGGAGGGTCTTACCTTGCCAATCAAAACCAGGTAGACTTGTGGAAGCGTGAAGCGATCTTCAAAATCCACACCGAAATATGGGGCAAGCGTGTAGATGTAATTAAAAACATGAGTAGTTCACTTGCTGAATCGCAAAAAATCGCAATGTACCACAGCGCGCCCGACACCAAGGGTGGCAAGCTTGTCTCTCGTATAATATTTTGCGCAAGCTCAGAAAATAGACAGCAGGCAGAGTCACAGTGTGCCTTTGCCACCAAGGACACTGAAACTGCGACCATATTGCGTGAATTGTTTGATCTGCAGAGCAAATTTGACGGAACTCGGTCTGCGGCACAGGCGTATTTTTGCGAAAAGACGAAGTCGGCCCTGCAGAAATTGCCGTCGGGAGCTTGGTGGTGGAACGTCAACGACACGACGAAATCACAACTGATGACTGCAATGGAGAGCGAGGTATATTACGATATGGGGCTCATAAAGGTTCTGAAATAAAAATCGGCACTTTCCTCACATCCCCTCCGCCACGGTGTACGACCACCATCCGCCGCCGCTGGCCGCGAACAGCGCGCTCCAGTACCAGGCACCGACGTCCGGCCATGAGTTGCCGCTGCCATCGACGAGATGCTCGCAAACGCGGTAGGTGCCGCCCGGCCCTTTGGCCGTAAAGCAGCTCATCGCCTGGCCCGCCGCGTTCCGCCGCATCGAGATCGGCGTCACCGCGTAGCCGAGGCCCCGGAAGCAGTCCGCCGCCGGATGCAGCTTGCGCGTCGCGGTCGAGACGTAGCGCACGATGATCTCGCGCCGCCCGTCCGTGAAGCGTCCGATCCGGCCGGGGAAATCGGCGGCGAACGCCACCTCCTTCGCCGACAGCGGCAGCTCGCTCAGCGGCTGGCCGTCGTAGGTCGCGGGAAAGCCAGGGAAGCGGGCATCGGCCGAGGCTGTGGCGGCTTTCCCTGGAAGCAAAACCGGAGCCAGCGCCGCGGCAAGTACCAGCCACATCAGCGCAAACGGTGCACTTCCTCCCCCTCGAGGGGGGAGGACGGAACGCCACCGGCTTGGCCCGTCGCATGGAACAGTTGCTGCCGGAACATACGGCGGGCCGAGTCGCATGGCGTTCCGAGGTGGGGGTGATGAGGATTGGCGATTCCCTTGAACACCGTCACCCCCTCCTAGCCGCGCCAAGAATGAGTTGGACTGCTCCGTCCAACTCGGCCTTGCCGTCGAGCCTGTCACCGCAGTCCAACTCATGGCGCGGCGTCCTCCCCCCTCCAGGGGGAGGGAAGGGAGCCCCCTCGTGAGCCGCCCCGTCACCCACGCGATCCCCAGCATCGCCACCGCGAACGCCGCAAGTCCCGAGCCCTCGTGCAACCACGCCGGTGCGCCCGCGATCATGCCGCTTTCGAGGTAGAACAGGCTCGTCGCCCGCAGGATGTTGGCGGCGATCAGCAGCACGCCGCAGGCCATCAGCGCAGCGAGGAGGCGAAGCCAGCTCAGACGGTAGAGATAGGCGATCATCGCGGTCAGCAGCAGCCCCGCCCACAGCATGCTGACACCGCTGCAGGGCGCATCGAACTGTACGAGCTCGCCGCGCCACGCCAGGTACGTGCCCTGCCTTTCGACGGCGAGGCCGTTCAGACGCAGCAGCACGACGGTCACCGCCGCCGAGACGAGCCGCATCGGGTAGCCGATATAGAATTGCAGCGTCGGGACGATCGGTGTCGCCAGCAGCCCCGTGATCCAGAGGGCGGGCGGCGGCGAGCGGTGCAAGGCGCACAGCAGCGCCAGCACCGCGATCCCGGCGCGCAGGATCGGCGGGGCGACGGGGAGGGAGAGGACGTAGAGGGCGAGGAGGACGATCAACGGCCGCGGTGCCGTTGCACACCCCCACCCCCAACCCCTTTCCGCAAGGGGGAGGGGAGAGCCATGTCGATTGCCCAACGTCAAAACCAGCCCGACCGCCGCCATCAGGGCGACCGCCTCCTCGGGCGTCGACCAGACGCGCTGCAGATACCATCGCCAGGCATCCCAGCAGGCGGCGACGGCCGCGATCACGAGCCAGACGGGATGCATCAACCGGTCTCCCCGCCCGCCATCCGCCGCCTGGCGATGATCGTCAGCGTCGCCATCGCCAAGAGCAGCAGGGCCCACTCGTGCGGCTCGGGCACCGTCGGCACTGTGCCGGTGGCGACCGGGGTCAGCCCCGCCACCTGATACTGGCGCGCCGTCTCCAGCACCACCGCGCCGCTGACCGGCGTCACCAGCCGGTACGCAGCGGCCAACGCCACCGCCTCCGTCCGATCGCCCGAAGGCTTCGCCAGCGCGCCGGCGAGGATCGCATCCTTGGCCCACAGCCGCGCGATGTGCTCGGAGCCTCGCGGCAGACCGTCCCATGCCGCGGCTTTTTCCTCTTTATTCTCCGCCACACCGCCCGCGGTCACGCGGGTCACGACCAGGCGCTCGGCCCCGCCGAGTTCCGACGTGAAGTAGCCGGCCAGGTCCGCCGCGATCCCGCCGATCGCCGGCAGCATCCGCGCCGACCACGCCCACGGACCATCGTTGAGCAGCAGGTTGGGGCCGGGCTCGACCGCGTACAGCGTCAGCGGCGCGAGACGGGTGAGGCGGGCCGTCGCCTGCTCCAGCCGCGGACGGCTCGAGGCGAACGACACCGGCTGCGGCCCGTGCACCCACAGGATGCGGCTCCCCGGCACCGGCTCCAATGCCCGCAGCGCGGCGATGATGGCATCGGTATCGTCGGCGCCGCCGGCATAGTCGGTGGATCGCAGCACACGGCGGACCACCTCGGACTGCGTCGGACTCCACGGCGCGACCGGCACGAGCGACGGCGCGTCACCCGCCACCACGAGCCCGACCGGCCGGCCGGCGGGGATCGCCTCCAGCGCCGCGATCAGGCCCGCAATGTGGCTTTGCATGCGCTGCGAGCCGTCGACGACCAGCATCAGCGCCGCCAATGTCGCCGTCGTGGTGGCGATCTCCTGGCGCACCTCTGGCTTGTCGCCGATCCGCGCGACACGGACGTTCGCCGCCGGGTCGCGCGTCACCGAGACGATGGCGCGGGTCGCCGACAAAGCGCCATCGGACAGCGTGCCGGCGAGCCGATGGGCGCCAGCGCCGGCCGGCTCCGCGGCAAGCCCGGGAACACGCGTCGTCACAGGCGATTTGCTCTCGATCCACAGGGCATGCGGCGCACCGCCACCGATCGAGAAATTGCGGTCGAGGATCGCCGGCAGTGCCAGCCGTCCCTCGCTCGCCGAGACGAGATCGAGCGGCGCGGTGATGCCGAGCTTGAGCTTGATCGTGCCGCCGTTGGGCGGGATCGGGAACGCCTGCGCCAACACGCGGTCGGCGCTGCCGCGCGACAATCAAGGTGAGACACGTCGTCAATCAGGGTGAGACTGCGCCGGGGTGGACGGCCGAAGGGAGGGCTTAAGCCCGACTG
>CAMDBL010000337.1 GCA_945889015.1 Devosia equisanguinis | reverse complement strand
GGGGTAACCCATGGAGCTAACCGATACTAATTGCTCTATTCGCGCTTGAGAACCCCGCCATCATTACCAATCCTGATAATGATTGCGGATCTACAACGCAGCATCTCAATCAATACGCCAAACGGGCTCGCAAGAGCCCGCAAGGCCGAACGGCCGCCCGAGCTTATGCGAGGAAAGCCAAGTGTGCAGATGCACACGCCGGCGCTTGAGGCAAAACAAAATGTGCACGATTTCTAGAACATCCCGACAGCATTGCGCCTGCTTTATAGCTTGGTGGCCATAGCGTCTGTGACCCACCCGATCCCATCCCGAACTCGGCCGTGAAACCAGACCGCGCCGATGGTACTAGCGCTTAAGCGGTGGAAGAGTAGGTCGTCGCCAGGCTTTACAGCAGGCGCAACGCTCCGTCGGGAAACCATTCACAAGTCAATTGCCCCACGGAGCCTTCAGGCTCCGCAAGGCCGAACGGCCGCCAGATCCCCGGGTCAAGCCCGAGGAGAGGAAAGCCAAGGTCAGCGGATGCTGACCGCCGGCGTCTGAGGCAAAACAAATCAATGTCGCGGGGTGGAGCAGCCCGGTAGCTCGTCAGGCTCATAACCTGAAGGTCACAGGTTCAAATCCTGTCCCCGCAACCAACCAATACTGCAAAGCCAAAGAAGCCCGCCCGGTCCCAGAACCGTAAGCGGTAATTTTCCCCCACGTCCTGTGTGAGGGCGGCGCATCCGTTTCAACCGGATGCCTATCGTAAGCGCCGACGGAACCCGGCGTTGACATTGGCGGCTAGTCTGCTGCGCAGCAGCGCTTAAACTTTTTGCCCGATCCACAGGGGCATGGGTCGTTTCGCCCGACTTTGGTGGCCGGGATGGACCTGAGGGCCGCCACGTTCCCTTCCTGCAGCAAGGCGAGCTTCCTCATGCCGACGATGGCGCGAGGAAGGAGGGCGGCGTGCTCGTCGCGGATTTCATCGGCGTCGTCGCGCTCTTCGATTGGCTCGCCGATTTCGAGGAAGCCGGTGATGAGTGCCAGGAATGTTGCGGTGTGCTCGTCTTCAGCCAGATCAGACCAGTATTGGGGGTCAAGCTTCATGGCTTTCCAGAAGCCTTTCATCCATTCCCGGACCTTGTCGTGATCGGCTTTGCTGCCCAGTTCGCAGAAGCTGGGATGGTAGCCTGGCCAGCCCTTTTGAAGATCGGCCTCGATGGCTTTGCGTCGCGCGAGAGCGGCGGTGCAGGCATTCTTCAACCTGTCGTCATCGGCAAGGTCGGGCAACTTGGGCCACAGGTATGCGACCCATTTCACATCCAGGTTCGGCGTCAGCAGCGTGCCGGTAAGGAAGCCATCCATCTGGAGGGGCGGCAGAAGGTCAGGGTCCCAGCTTTGGGGGTTGAGGACGGCGGCGAGAGACGGCGAGCTTGTCATGCAGCCTGGGCCGTATCGCGCAGCGCCTGCCAGCGCCACGGCAGCAGCTCGTCGATCCGATTGATCGGATGGTCACCGATGCGCTCGATGACATCGGTGAACCAAGCCTCGGGCTCGACGCCGTTGAGCCGGCATGTTTCGACCAGCGAGTAGAACAGCGCCGAGGCATCCCCGCCCTTGATCGAGCCGATGAACATCCAGTTCCGGCGCCCGAGGGCCACGCCGCGCAGGGCATTTTCGACCAGGTTGTTGCTGATCTCGAGCAGGCCATCTTCGCAATAGCGGATCATCGCCGCCCACCGGTTGAGCGGATAACGGCACGCCTTGGCCAGAGTGCTGTCCGCAGCGAGGCCTCTCAGTTGCGCTTCGAGCCATGGCCGCAAAGCTTCCAGCTTCACAAGAGCCAGTTCCTGGCGAACCCGCCGTCGCTCGTCCGGCGGCGCGCCTTTGATATCGCGTTCGATGGCGAAGAGTTCGCCGATCCGTACGACGGCTTGCGCCGCGATCGGTGACGGCGTCTTTTCCAGCACGTCGGTGAACTTGCGGCGGGCATGCGCCCAGCATCCCACCTCGGTCACATCGCGTGGGGCTTTGGTCTTGGGATCACGGTAGAGCGCGTTGTAACCGGCGTAGCCGTCCGCCTGGAGATAACCGCGGTAACCGGCAAGATGCGCCGCTGGATGTTCACCGCCGCGACCGGTCGTGAAGCGGAAGGCGACCGCTGACGGGCTCATGTCACCGCTTGATCGGCCATCGTGCAGATAGACCCAGAAGTACGCGGTCTGGCTGCCGTCTTTCCCGCCCAGCAAGGTGACCGGCGTTTCATCGCCATGTATCTTGGGAGCCTCCAGGATGTAGCCGAGCAGCCGTTCGCCGATCGGCGCCAGCAGCCACGCCAGCTTGCGGGCCCAGCGGCTCATGACGTCCCGATCGATATGCACGCCCTGCCGGCGCAGGATTGCCGACTGGCGATACCAGGGTTGATGATCGACGAAGCGGCTGACAACCAGATGTGCCAACAAGGCGTTGCTCGCCATCACCTTGGGCAACGGCAGATCGACGGCCGGGGCCTGGCGGATCTGCTCGCAGGTTCGGCAGGCGACGCGAGGACGAACGTGGCGCAACACGCGAAAGCACGCCGGGATATAGTCCGGCACCTCGGTGACGTCCTCGCCGATCTTGGTCTCGGCCCCGCCGCAACCCTGGGGACAGGGGCCGGGCTGATGCTCCACGGCCTGGCGCGGCACGTGAGCCGGGATCGGCGCACGCGCACCGGGCTTGCGGGCGGATTGCACCTTTGCCTCAGGTGCCGGCGCATCGTCGTTGGCAGGCTCGGGAACCTCGACCTCGTCGAACATCAGCCGCAGCTGCGCGATGTCCATCTTCTCGGAACTGCGACCGAACTGGACGCGCAGCAGTCGCGCCACGCGATGCTCGAGCTTCTCGATTTGCAGGGTCTGGGCCTGGACGGTGGCCTTCGCCGTCTTCAGTTCGGCGCGTTCCTGCTCCATGACATCGGCCATCTCCCGCAGTATTTTCTGCAGGAGAACCGGGTCTGTGGGCAGGTGTTCAAGGTCGAACCGCATGCCCGTGACTATAGCGGGAGCGGGTTAAAAATCCAGCATAAATGGCTGTTTTCGGTGGTTTTCTCGCTCAAGCGAGCGTCGGCGTCACCACTTCATCGTGCACGATCGCGTGCCTCCAATCCAGGCCCTCAACCAGCATCGCCCACTGCGCACCCGACAGCCGGACAGCACCATCACTGGCACGTGGCCAGACGAATTTCTGGCGCTCGAGGCGTTTTGCATAAAGGCATAATCCCGAACCATCCCAGACCAGGGCCTTCAATCTGTCGCCTCTTTTCCCGCGAAACAAGAAAACGGCCCCGCCGAACGGATCGAGTTGCAGAATATTGCGAACCTGCGCGGCCAACCCGTCAAAGCCCTTGCGCATGTCACAGGGCGCCAGCGACAGATAGATCTTCGCCGATGGCGGCAGCGTCAGGCTCAATGGCCGAGCTCCCCGACGACTTCCAGAACCAGTTTCAACGC
>CAMDBL010000336.1 GCA_945889015.1 Devosia equisanguinis | reverse complement strand
GGGGGGGGGGGGAGGACTGCGCGCCGTGAGTTGGCTCACGGTCAATCTGATTGCTTTATCAACAGCCTCGACATAGTGCGCCAACTCATCTTGGCGCGCATAGGTGGGGCTGAGAAACCTCGATCGTGGCTCGACACCCCCTTCTCGGTCCGCCATCGGACTTGAGCCCGCCGACGGCGCGAGATGAGGGCCCTTCAACGGCGGTCCAAGTCCGTGGCGGTCCGTCCTCCCCCCTCCAGGGGGAGGAGGCAACACATCACTCCGCCGCCTCTTTTGCCAGGAACCCGCCGGACTGGCGCGCCCACAGCTCCGCATACAGCCCGCCGCGGGCCAGCAATTCCTCGTGCGTCCCGTCCTCCACGACGCGGCCCTGGTCCATGATCACGAGACGATCCATCGCGGCGATGGTCGAGAGGCGGTGCGCGATGGCGACCACGGTCTTGCCTTCCATCAGCGCGTAGAGCTGCTCCTGGATCGCGGCCTCGACCTCGCTGTCGAGCGCGCTCGTCGCCTCGTCGAGGATCAGGATCGGCGCGTCCTTCAACTGCACGCGCGCGATGGCGATGCGCTGGCGCTGACCGCCCGACAGCTTCACGCCGCGCTCGCCGACGTGCGCCTGGTAGCCCTTGCGGCCCTTGCCGTCCTCGAGACCGAGGATGAAGTCGTGCGCGTGCGCCCGTTTGGCCGCCGCGATGGCGGCTGCCTCGCCTGCGTCCGGACGGCCGTAGAGGATATTTTCCATCACCGAGCGATGCAGCAGCGAGGTGTCCTGCGTCACCATGCCGATCTGCGCCCTGAGGCTGTCCTGCGTCACGTCGGCGATGTTCTGCCCATCGATCAAGATACGTCCGGATTCCAGGTCGTAGAAGCGCAGCAGCACGTTGACGAGCGTCGACTTGCCCGCGCCCGAGCGGCCGACGAGTCCGACCTTCTCGCCCGGCTTGATGGTCAGCGTCAGGTTGTCGATCACACCGCCGCCGGCCTTGCCGTAGTGGAAGCCGATGTTCTCGTAGCGGATCTCGCCCTTCGACACGACGATCGGCTTGGCGTCCGGCTTGTCGACCACCGCGTGCGAGCGCGCGATCGTCTCCATGCTCTCCTGCACCACGCCGATGTTGTCGAAGATGCCGGCGAGCGTCCACATGAACCAGCCCGACATCGCCATCAGCCGGATCAGCAGGCCGGTGACGACGGCGATGGCGCCGATCGAGATGCTGTCGATGCTCCACAGCCAGAGCGCCAGGCCCGTGGTGCCGACCAGCACGCAGCCGTTGATGCTCCACAAGAACAGCTCCATCACCGTGTTGAGGCGGAGCTGCGCCTGATAGCGCTTCATGTGCTGGTCGAGACCGTCGCGCGCGTAGCTGTCCTCGCGGTCGGTGTGGGAGAACAGCTTCACCGTCGCCATGTTGGTGTAGCTGTCGACGATGCGGCCGGTCAGCGCCGAGCGCGCGTCCGACATCGCCGTCGACAGCTTCTCGATGCGCGGCACGAAGTAGGTCAGCGCCGTGATGTAGGCGCCAAGCCAGATCGCCAGCGGCACGATCAGCCGCCAGTCCGCCTCGAAGAACAGGATGAACGCGCCGATCCAGTGCACCAGCACCCACAGCACCACGTCGCAGATGTTGACGGCGATGTCGCGGATGGCAGGGCCGACCTGCATGATGCGGGTGGCGACGCGGCCGGCGAAATCGTTCTGGAAATAGGCGAGGCTCTGCCGGAGCACCCAGCCGTGCGCCTGCCAGCGGATGCGCGCGTTGACCGGCGCCGAGATCGCCTGATGCTTGACGAGGTCGATCCCGAACGAGATCGCCGGGCGCGCGAACAGCGCGATGAACGCCATCACCAGCAGCTCGGTGCTGTGATCCTGGAAGAAGTTGGCCGGCGTCTGCGAGGCGCGCATCAGGTCGACGATGCGGCCGATGAAGGCCATCAGCGCCACCTCGACCGCCGCCCCTGCCAGCCCGAGCAGCGTCAGCACCGCGAAGGCCGGCCAGACGGGCTTGAGGTAATACAGGCCGAACGCCAGCAGCTGCGTCGGCGGCTGCAGCATATCGCCCCGCTCGAACGCGGGAATCCGCGTCTCGAACCAGGTGAACAGCCGGTCGAACACGCGCGAGATGCCGTCGAAAGCAGAATTCATCATACTGGAGGGCCACAGGTTGAACGGGAAGGTCTGTTTGAAGGTCTGGCCGCCGGCGGCGCATCGGGCGCGCGGGAACGGCTGGAGACACAACAGTGTCCGCCCGCGCTTGAGCTGAGCGCGTGCCGATGCGATCCTAGGTCTATATGGTCGATCTATATCAGCAGACCAGCGATGGGGACAGAAAAGTGACTTCGACTGTGCCGGCGGCCGGGTCCGCCTCCGAAGATCTCGACAGCCGCAAGGCCAAGGCCCGCGCCTGGTTCGAGGCGCTGCGCGACGACATCTGCGCCCGCTTCGAGGCCGTGGAGGCCGACTTGCCGGCCACCGCCCCGATGGGCGACCGGGCCCCCGGCCGCTTCGTGCGCACGCCGTGGTCGCGGGCGGATCACACCGGAACACCCGGCGGTGGCGGCGTCATGTCGATGATGGGTGGCCGCGTGTTCGAGAAGGTCGGCGTGCACACCTCCACAGTGCATGGCGAGTTCGCGCCGGAGTTCCGCAAGCAGATCCCCGGCGCCGACGAGGACCCGCGCTTCTGGGCGTCCGGCATCTCGCTGATCGCGCACATGCACAACCCGAACGTGCCGGCCGTGCACATGAATACGCGCTTCGTCGTCACCACCAAGTGGTGGTTCGGCGGCGGTGCCGACCTGACGCCCGTGCTCGACCGCCGCCGCACGCAGGAGGATGCCGACACGATCGCGTTTCACGCGGCGATGCAGGCCGCCTGCACGCCGCACGCGGTCGCCGACTACCCCCGCTACAAGACCTGGTGCGACGAGTATTTCTATCTGCCGCACCGCAAGGAGATGCGCGGCGTCGGCGGCATCTTCTACGATTACCTGACGCCCGCGCCCGAGGCCGGCGGCTGGGACGCCGCCCTCGCCTTGACGCAAGACGTCGGCCGCGCCTTCGCCCGCGTCTATCCCGAGCTGGTCCGGGCCAACTACACCAAGCCCTGGACCGAGGCCGACCGCGAGGAGCAGCTCGTCCGCCGCGGCCGCTACGTCGAGTTCAACCTGCTCTACGACCGCGGCACGGTGTTCGGCCTGAAAACCGGCGGCAACGTGGATTCCATCCTCTCCAGCATGCCGCCCGTGGTGAAGTGGCCGTGAGGGGGGGGGAGGGCGTGTACTGACTCAGCCGTCTGCTTTGGGCCAACAAGAGACATGTCCACTGACTTGGTGTGTCTGAGAGAAGTGGCGCAGCAGAGGCGACTGAACTAGAATGGCTCTGTTCTCCATTGACGTAGCCGCTCAGGCTCCAAGCGCTTCGGCCATGGCGTGAGCAGGTGTCATGCGGGTGCCGTCGCGCTCGATCATGCGTCGCCACCCGAGATAGGTCGGCAGGTACTTCGAGGCGACGCCCTTGAAGGGG
>CAMDBL010000335.1 GCA_945889015.1 Devosia equisanguinis | reverse complement strand
CGAGGATCAGCGGCTCGCATGGATCTCGGCCGTGGAGGATGCACCCGCGTTCGGCAAGCGGCTCGCCTCCATGCTGACGCTGGTGGTGCAGATCGAGGGCGAATACGCCGGGTTCGCCGCGCTCAAAGACAATAGTCATATCGACATGCTGTTCGTGCACCCGTATTTCGTCGGGCAGGGCATCGGCACCACGCTCGCCGATGCGCTCGAGCGGATCGCGGCGGCGCGCGGAACGGCGCACGTCACGGTCGATGCGAGCGAGACCGCCGAGCCGTTCTTCACCGAGCGCGGCTACGTCGCCTTCCGGCGGAACTCGGTCCCGCTCGACGACCAGTGGCTGGCGAATACGACGATGCGCAAGGAGTTGGTGCCCGCGCCGAAAGGATCGACAAGTGCGCATTGATCCGTGGTACCGCATCTCCAGGGAGCTGAAGGCATGACCGGCCATCCCGAGAAGCCGCCCTTCGCCCGCTACGGCGGCTGGTATCTCGCATTGAAGATCGCGGTGCTGGGCGCCGCCGTGCTGTTGACGTTGAAACTCCTGGGCCTGCTTTGAGCCTCGAACCGAATTGCGATCCGACATGACCTCGCGTGACCGCCTCTATCTGTTCGACACCACGCTGCGCGACGGCGCGCAGACGACCGGCGTCGATTTTTCCGCCGACGACAAGCGGCTGATCGCCGGCTTGCTCGACGATCTCGGCATCGACTACATCGAAGGTGGCTATCCCGGCGCCAACGACACGGACACCGCGCTCTTCGCCAAGGCACCGCCGCTGAAGCGCTCGGCCTTCACCGCGTTCGGCATGACCAAGCGCGCGGGGCGCTCGGTCGGCAACGATCCGGGCTTCCGGGCGATCCTGCAGGCGGATGCGACGGCGATTTGTCTCGTCGCCAAGTCGTGGGACTATCATGTCCGCGTCGCGCTCGGCATCGAGAACCAGGAGAACCTCGACGGCATCTCTGAAAGCGTGAAGGCGATCATGGCCGCCGGCCGCGAGCCGATGATCGACTGCGAGCACTTCTTCGACGGCTACAAGGCCAACCGCGAGTATGCGCTCGCCTGCGCGCGAACCGCCTACGACGCGGGAGCGCGCTGGGTGATCATGTGCGATACCAACGGCGGCACTCTCCCCCATGAGATCGAGCGCATCGTCGCCGACGTCATCAAGCACATTCCCGGCGCCAGGCTCGGCATCCACACCCACAACGACACCGAGAACGCCGTCGCCAACACGTTCGCCGCCGTCCGCGTCGGCGTGCGGCAGATCCAGGGGACGCTGAACGGTCTCGGCGAGCGCTGCGGCAACGCCAACCTGACGACGCTGATCCCGACGCTGATGCTGAAGAGCGAGTATGCAGACCGCTACGAGATCGGCGTCACGCCGGAACGGCTGATGAAGATCACGCAGGTCAGTCGCGTGCTCGACGAGCTGCTCAACCGCGCGCCCAACCGGCACGCTCCCTACGTCGGCGATGCGGCGTTCGCGACCAAGGCCGGTATCCACGCCTCCGCGATCCTGAAGGAGCCCGAGACCTACGAGCACGTGCGTCCCAACCTCGTCGGCAACAAGCGCCGTGTGCTCGTCTCCAATCAGGCCGGAAAGTCGAACGTGCTGGCCGAGCTGGAGCGTCTCGGCATCGCGCTCGACAAGGACGATCCGCGCGTCGGACGCCTGCTCGAGGAGGTCAAGGCGCGCGAGGCGGTGGGCTATGCCTACGAGGGCGCGGACGCGTCCTTCGAGCTGCTGGCACGCCGGCTGCTGGGCGAGGTCCCCCGCTATTTCTCGGTCGACAGCTTCCGCGTCATGGTCGAGCGCCGTCACAACGCCGTCGGCAAGCTGCTGACGGTCTCGGAGGCGACGGTGAAGGTGTTCATCGACGGCGAGACCGAGCCGCATTGGCACGTGGCGGAGGGCAATGGTCCCGTCAACGCACTCGACCGCGCGCTGCGTAAGGATCTCGGCCGCTATCAGCCGTTCATCGACAACCTCGAGCTCGTCGACTACAAGGTGCGTATCCTGACGGGTGGCACCGAGGCGGTCACGCGCGTGCTGATCGAGAGCCGCGATACCCGAACCGCGGAGCGCTGGTTCACCGTCGGGGTGTCGCCCAACATCATCGACGCCAGCTTCGAGGCGCTGCTCGATTCCATCAATTACAAGCTGCTGCGCGCGGGAGCCGCGGCGGCAGCCTGACGGCGATCGTCCGTTCCAGGCCGATCAGATCAGGCGCCGTGCGGCCTCGGCGGGCGTGATCGCGCCGGTCAGCACCCCGTCGGCGAGCGCGTCGAGGGCGTCGGTGCCTCCGGCCTTGATGCGTTCGGCGACGAGATCGGCCGCGGCGCGGGCGACGAGATAGCGCGCACGCCGCCGCCGCCGCTCGATGGAGGGACGCGCCATCACCCGTTGCGACGTCTCGCCGATGGCCGCGAGCAGCTCGGCGATGCCGACGCCACCGATGGCCGAGGTCTTGACGATCGGCGGTGCAGCCGCGTCCCGCGCCCGCAGCGAAAGACTGCCGCTCAACTCCTCCGCGGTGCGCTCGGCGCCTTCCCGGTCGCACTTGTTGACCACGAGAACGTCGGCGATCTCGAGCAATCCGGCCTTCATCGCCTGGACGCCGTCGCCGAGGCCGGGGGCCGTGATGACGACGCGCACATCGGCGATCTCGGCGATGTCGATCTCGTTCTGGCCCGTGCCGACGGTCTCGATCAGGATCACGTCCTTACCGGCGGCATCGAGCGCGTCGATGACGCGGACCGCGGCCGGTGACAGGCCGCCGAGATAGCCACGGCTCGCCAGCGAGCGGATGAAGACGCCGTCGTCGTCCATCGCCGCGGTCATCCGGATACGGTCGCCGAGGATGGCGCCGCCCGACACTGGGCTCGACGGGTCGACGGCGATCACACCGATGGTTTCGCCCGCTTCGCGCAGGGCGCGGATCATGGCGTTGACCAGCGTCGACTTGCCCGCGCCCGGCGGTCCGGTGATGCCGATCACGCGGGCGTGGCCGAGATGGGGCTGCATCGCCTGCAGGATCAGCGGCGCGAGCGGGGTCAGACGTTCCAGCTCGGTCGCGGCGCGCGCGAGAGCGAGCCGCTCGCCGGCGCGTACGCGCTCGACGAGGGCCCGCGCGTCGAGCGGTGCTCCAGCGGCAGGCGCGACACTGGAAGGCTGACTTTCCGGGAAGGCGTGAGGCTCGGGCATGATGCCGGGTGATACGTGGCTCCGCCCGCGGCCGCAAGGCCACGGGCGGAGAAGGCGTCAGCCGCGGCGGTTGTGTCCACCCTGCGTCGGGGCTGCCGGGTCGTCGGGCTTCTTGCCGCCGGGATGGGGACCGCGACGCGGAGCGGCCTGCGGCGGCGGCTGATGCTGCTGGGGCGCCGGCGTGGGGGCGGCCCGCTGAGCGCGCTGAGGTGGCGGCTCGGTACGCTGCATGCGGCCGCCCGAGTTCGGTGGCGGCTGCTGCGTGCGGGCCGCGGGCGCTTCCTGGCGGTAGCGGCGTGGGGGCTCTTGCGAGGTG
>CAMDBL010000334.1 GCA_945889015.1 Devosia equisanguinis | reverse complement strand
CGCGTGATCCTTGGGACGACGGGCCTCGAACAACTCGGCGACACGCGGCAGACCGCCGGTGATGTCACCGGACTTGGCCGACGCCGTCGGCACGCGGGCGAGCACGTCGCCCGCCTTCACCTTCTGATCGCGGTCGACGGACAACACCGCCTCCACCGACAGCAGATAGCGGGCGTCGCCGCCGCGCTGGAGCTTGATGTGCTTGCCCTTGTCGTCCTTGACGACGACGGCAGGCTTCAACTCGGAGCCGCGCGGGGTCGAGCGCCAGTCGACGATGACGCGGTTGGTGGTGCCCTTGACCTCGTCGGTGAGTTCACGCACCGAGAGACCCTCGACCAGGTCCTCGAACGAGACGACACCGTCGACCTCGCTCAGGACCGGACGGGTGTAGGGATCCCACTGGGCGATGCGGGTACCGCGCTTGACGGTGTCGCCCTCGTCGACGAGCAGCCGCGCGCCATACGCGATCTTGTGGTTGGCGAGCTCCTTGTTCGACTGATCGACGATAGCGACAGTCATCGCGCGGCCCATGGAGATCAGCCGGCCCTGACTGTCCTTGGAGATCGCACGGTTCTTGATCCTGACGGTACCGTTGAAGTTCGACTCGATGAACGAGGAGTCGACCAGCTGCGCGGTGCCGCCAATGTGGAACGTGCGCATGGTCAGCTGCGTGCCCGGCTCGCCGATCGACTGGGCGGCGATGACGCCGACCGCCTCGCCGATGTTGACCGGGGTGCCGCGCGCGAGATCGCGGCCGTAGCACTTCGCGCAGACGCCGGCTTTGCTCTCGCACGTCAGCACCGAGCGGATGCGGACTTCCTGGATTTGCGCCTTCTCGATCGCCTCGCCGTGCTTCTCCTCGATCAGCTCGCCCGATGCGATGATGGTCTCGCCGGTCACCGGGTTGGTCACGTCCTCGGCCGCCGTACGGCCGAGAATGCGGGCCGCCAGCGAGACGATGACGTTGCCGGCATCGACCACAGCCTGCACGTTGAGGCCGCCGTCGGTGCCACAATCGACCTCGGAGATGATCGCGTCCTGCGCCACATCGACGAGGCGGCGCGTCAGATAGCCCGAGTTGGCCGTCTTCAGCGCGGTGTCGGCGAGGCCCTTGCGCGCGCCGTGCGTCGAGTTGAAGTACTCGAGCACCGACAAGCCTTCCTTGAAGTTCGACTTGATCGGCGTCTCGATGATCTCGCCCGACGGCTTCGTCATCAGGCCGCGCATGGCGGCGAGCTGGCGCATCTGGGTCGGCGAGCCGCGCGCACCCGAGTGGCTCATCATGTAGATCGAGTTGATCGGCTTGGCACGCTTGGTCGCGGCGTCGGTCTGCACCGCGGAAATGCGGTCCATCATCTCCTTGGCGATCTGGTCGGTGCACTTCGACCAGGCGTCGACGACCTTGTTGTACTTCTCGAGCTGCGTGATCAGACCGTCGTTGTACTGCGCCTCGAACTCCGAGACCATCTCGTCGGTCTTGTCGACGATCTTGGACTTGGTGTCGGGGATCAGCATGTCGTCCTTGCCGAACGAGATGCCGGCGCGGAACGCGTGGTAGAAGCCGAGCGCCATGATCCGATCACAGAAGATCACCGTCTCCTTCTGACCGCAGTTGCGGTAGACGGTGTCGATCAGGCCCGAGATCGCCTTCTTGGTCAGCAGCTGATTGACGTGATCGAAGCGGATGCCGATCTGCTGGGGCAGCAGGCTCGCCAGGATCATGCGGCCGGGGGTCGTATCGTAGATCAGCGTGGTCTCGTTGCCCTCACCGTCGACGCCGGTGTAACGGCCCTTGACCTTGGCGTGCAGCGTCACGGCGCCGGCACTGATCGCGTGCTCGACCTCGGACACCGAGCCGAACAACATGCCTTCGCCCGGCTCGTTGTCACGGATGATCGACAGGTAGTACAGGCCGAGCACGATGTCCTGCGAGGGCACGATGATCGGCATGCCGCTGGCGGGATGCAGGATGTTGTTGGTCGACATCATCAGCACGCGCGCTTCCAGCTGCGCCTCGAGCGACAACGGAACGTGCACGGCCATCTGGTCGCCGTCGAAATCGGCGTTGAAAGCAGAGCAGACCAGCGGATGCAGCTGGATCGCCTTGCCCTCGATCAGCATCGGTTCGAACGCCTGGATACCCAGGCGATGCAGGGTCGGTGCGCGGTTGAGCAGCACGGGATGCTCGCGGATGATCTCGTCGAGGACGTCCCAGACCTCCGGCTTCTCCTTCTCGACCAGCTTCTTGGCCTGTTTCACGGTGGCGGCCTGGCCGAGCGTCTGCAGCCGGGCATAGATGAACGGCTTGAACAGCTCGAGCGCCATCTTCTTGGGCAGGCCGCACTGATGCAACTTGAGCTCGGGCCCGACGACGATCACCGAGCGGCCCGAATAGTCGACGCGCTTGCCGAGCAGGTTCTGGCGGAACCGGCCCTGCTTGCCCTTGAGCATGTCGGCGAGCGACTTCAGCGGGCGCTTGTTGGCACCCGTGATGACGCGGCCGCGACGGCCGTTGTCGAACAGCGCGTCCACCGCCTCCTGCAGCATCCGCTTCTCGTTGCGGATGATGATGTCGGGAGCGCGCAGCTCCATCAACCGCTTCAGGCGGTTGTTGCGGTTGATGACGCGGCGGTAGAGGTCGTTCAGATCGGACGTGGCGAAGCGGCCACCGTCGAGCGGCACCAGCGGGCGCAGCTCGGGCGGGATCACCGGCACGTGGGTCAGGATCATCCACTCCGGCCGATTGCCGGACTCCATGAACGCCTCGATCACCTTGAGGCGCTTGTTGAGCTTCTTCGGCTTCAGCTCGGTGGTCGCCTCCGCGATCTCCTGGCGCAGCTCGCCGGCGATCTTCGGCAGGTCCATGCCGTTCAACAGCTCACGGATGGCCTCGGCGCCGATGCCGGCGGTGAAGCTGTCGGGACCATGCTCCTCGATCGCCTGGTTGAACTGCTCCTCGGTGAGCAGCTGCTTCTCCTTGAACGGAGAGACGCCGGGCTCGGTGACGATGTAGTTCTCGAAGTAGAGCACGCGCTCGAGATCCTTGAGCGCCATGTCCATCAGCAGGCCGATGCGCGAGGGCAGCGACTTCAGGAACCAGATGTGCGCGACGGGTGCTGCGAGCTCGATGTGGCCCATGCGCTCGCGGCGCACCTTGGCGAGCGTCACCTCGACGCCGCACTTTTCGCAGATCAGGCCCTTGTACTTCATCCGCTTGTACTTGCCGCACAAGCACTCGTAGTCCTTGATCGGTCCGAAGATGCGCGCGCAGAACAGGCCGTCGCGCTCCGGCTTGAAGGTCCGGGAGTTGATGGTCTCGGGCTTCTTGATCTCGCCGAACGACCAGGACTGGATGTCGTCGGGGCTCGCCAGCGAGATCTTGATCATATCGAAGGTCGGCAGCGGGGCGGCCTGCTGCTTGAAGATGTTGGTGATCTCGTTCATGCGATGATCTCCGCTGAGGGGGGCGGTGTCTCGATGGTGTCTGTCTCAGACCAGACACCCGAATGGGTTCGGTAGACCGGTG
>CAMDBL010000333.1 GCA_945889015.1 Devosia equisanguinis | reverse complement strand
GCCACCGCAGCCCGAGAAGTGGTTCTATGCCCAGCAGCAGATGGGCGTCGAGATCCGCGACTACTACGGCAAGCTGATCGACGGCATGCGCGCCGAGCGCGGCAAGCTCCGCTCCGGCGGCGATGCGGCCGGCGGTATGTCGATGCAGGGCAGCCCGCCCGTCGAGAGGCTGGTGGCACTGCATTCCGGCATCGTCAAGGTCGGCCCTGACGGCACCGCCAAGGTCGAGTTCCAACTGCCCGACTTCAACGGCGCCGTGCGGCTGATGGGGATCGCCTGGTCGAGCGACAAGCTCGGCTCCGCGACGACCGACGTGATCGTCCGTGACCCGGTCGCGCTGATCGCCAGCGGTCCGCGGTTCGTCACGCTCGGCGACAAAGCCCGCGTCGAGCTCGACCTGCACAACGTCGAGGGCGCGGACGCAACCTACAAGGTCGCCGTCGAGCAGGATCTCGCCGGCACCAGGTCCAACGTGCTGTCGCGCGACGTTGCGTTGAAGGCCAACGAGCGGCGACAGGAGCGGCTGGAGATCAAGCCGTCCGACGTCGGCCTCGTGACGTACAATGTCGCGATCACCGGTCCGGGCGGCATCGACGTCAAGCGTGAGCTGACCTTCGACGTCAAGGTTCCCGCCGGCGACATCCGCCGCACGACGGTGGCACGCCTCGCGGCGAACGGCGGCAAGATGACGGTCTCGCCCGACCTCGCCGCCGACATGATCCCGAGCCGGACGCGCATCACGATGAGCTTCGGCCCGCAGGCAGCACTCGACGTGCCAGGCCTGCTTTCGGCGCTCGACCGCTACCCCTACGGCTGCGCCGAGCAGACGGTCAGCCGCGCCATGCCCCTGCTCTACGCCAACGCGGTCGCAGCGCGGATCGGCATCGCCGCCGACAAGGACTTGAAGGAGCGCGTGGCGAAAGCCGTCGACCGCGTGCTCGAGATGCAGGACGCCTCCGGTGCGTTCGGCATCTGGGGCCCCTACAATGCCGACATGTGGCTGTCGAGCTACGTGACCGACTTCCTGTCGCGCGCCAAGGAGGCGGGCATTCCCGTGCGACCGCAGGCGTTCACCAGCGCACTGGATCGTCTGCAGGCGTTCGTTTCCTACGCACAGGATTTCGAGAAGGGTGGCGAGGCCCGCGCCTACGCCATGTACGTGCTGGCGCGCAACGGCCGCGCACCGATCGGCGAGATGCGCTATCTCGCCGACGCCCGTCTCGCCAAGCTCGCGACGCCGCTCGCCCAGGCCCACCTCGGCGCAGCGCTGGCGATGACTGGCGACAAGCAGCGCGCAGAGACCGTGTTCAAGACGGCCATCGGCAGCCTGCAGACCGTCGACGACGCGGTATTCCGCCAGGACTACGGCTCGAAGCTGCGCGACAGCGCGGCGCTGGTGACGCTGGCCAGCGAGACCAGCGTGCTCAAGGCGGAGGCGCCGAAGCTCATCGACGTCGTCACCAAGGCCTATCGGGCCCGCACCTACACCTCGACGCAGGAGATGTCGTGGATGCTGCTCGCCGCCAACGCGCTCGCCGACAGCGCCAAGGATACCAGCCTGACGATCGGCGGCGAAAAGCACACCGGTCCGCTCCACCGCTCGGTCCCACTGTCACAGCTGAAAGGTGGCCTGATGATCAGCAACGACGGTGACGCACCGCTGGATGCGCTGATCTCCGTCACCGGGTCCTCGCTGACGCCGGAGCCGGCGGCCTCAAAGGGGTTCACCATCGAGCGCAGCGCCTACACGCTCGACGGCAAGAAGGTCGACCTCAAAAGCCTCGCCGGCGGCGAGAGCCAGCTCAAGCAGAACGATCGCCTCGTCATGGTGCTGAAGGTCGAGGCAAAGCAGGCGGGTGGCCGCATCCTGCTGGTCGACCGCCTGCCCGCCGGCCTCGAGATCGAGAACCCGCGTATCGTCGACGGCGGCGACATCAAGACGCTCGAGTGGCTGAAGACCACGGCGAAACCTGAGCACACGGAGTTCCGGGACGACCGCTTCGTCGCCGCCTTCAACTTCTTCGGCGCCAACGTCGAGAACCGCCGCCGCGGTGACGACGACGACGACAGCGACAAAAAGGAGGCCGTCTCGGAGGCGACCGTCGCCTACATCGTCCGCGCCGTGACGCCCGGCAGCTTCGTACATCCGGCCGCAACGGTGGAGGACATGTACCGCCCCGAGCGCTACGCCCGCACCGCGAGCGGCATGCTCGAGGTGACGGGGAAGCAGTGAAGACGATCCGCCTTGCAATGGAGACGTGCGTTTCCCCTCCCCCTTGCGGGGAGGGGGGAGGGTGCAGAGGTCAGGGGTGGGGGTGATCTCCACGACGACCGAGTTTTTTGAGCAAAGGTCCTGCCGTGACCACGACAGCTGACATTGGCTTCCCCCAACCCCTCCCCGCGAGGGGACGGGGAGCCCTGTGGCAGCGATTGGGCAGGGCCACGAAGGTTGGCGCCGCGGCCATCACGGCTCTATCCGTCATCGTTGCAACCGCTTCAGTCATTGCCGCCTATCGCATGGGGCCGCCGCCGCTGGCCAACGCCGACGCGCTTTCTGTCACCGTTCTCGATCGGCAGGACCGGCTGCTCCGCGCCTACACCGCGCCCGATGACCGTTGGCGACTGCCGGCCGAACTCAAGGACGTCGATGCCCGCTACGTCGCGATGCTGACCGCATTCGAGGATCGCCGTTTCCGCTGGCATCCCGGCGTCGATCCGATCGCCGTCGCGCGCGCCATCAAGCAATTCGCCATGCACGGCCGTCTCGTCTCCGGCGGCTCGACGTTGACCATGCAGGTCGCACGGCTGCTCGAGCGCAAGCACGAGCGCACCGGCATTGGGAAGCTGCGCCAGATGGTGCGCGCCGTGCAGCTCGAGGCACGGCTGTCGAAGGACGAGATCCTGCGGCTCTACCTCCGGCTCGCACCATTCGGCGGCAACCTCGAGGGCGTGCGCGCCGCCTCGCTCGCCTACTTCGGCAAGGAGCCGCGCCGCCTGTCGCCCGGCGAGGCCGCCCTGCTGGTGGCGTTGCCCCAGTCGCCCGAGATGCGCAAGCCCGGCCGCAACGCCGCCTCGCTCGCCCGCGCCCGCGACCGCGTGCTGAAGGCCGCCGTCGCGGCTGAGATCATCACCGCGCACGAGGCGGCCCAGGCGCGGCAGGAACCGCTGCCGCGCAGCCGCCGGGATTTCCCGATGCTGGCGCCGCACCTCGCCGACGCCGAGCTGGCCCGCGATCCATCCGCCAACGTTCACAGGCTGACGATCGATCGCGAGCTGCAGCGCGGGCTCGAAAGGCTCGCCTCCGATCACGCCCGTAGCCTCGGCTCGCGGCTGTCTTCGGCGATCATCGTCGTCGATCACAAGACCGGCGAGACGCTGGCGCAGGTCGGCTCGTCGGGCTACCTCGAGGAAGAACGTCAGGGCGCGGTCGACATGGCGACGGCGATCCGCTCGCCGGGCTCCACGCTGAAGCCCTTCATTTACGGGCTCGCCTTCGAGGCCGGGCTCGCGCATCCCGAAACCCTGATCGAGGATCGCCCCGTCC
>CAMDBL010000332.1 GCA_945889015.1 Devosia equisanguinis | reverse complement strand
ACGGTCAGCACCACGCCATCGGGCAAGGAACGCCTGCAATCGCCAGAACAGCGTGAAAAGCTTGACGGGCTCTACGAATGCATCCTGTGCGCCTGCTGCTCGACCTCGTGCCCGAGCTACTGGTGGAACTCCGACCGGTACCTCGGCCCGGCGGTCCTGCTTCAGGCCTACCGCTGGGTCATCGACAGCCGCGACGAAGCCACGGGCGAGCGTCTCGACAATCTCGAGGATCCGTTCCGGCTCTATCGCTGCCACACCATCCTGAACTGCGCCAAGGCTTGCCCCAAGGGCCTGAATCCCGGCAAGGCCATCGCCGAGCTGAAGAAGCTGATGGTCGAGCGGCGGGTGTAGGGACTGCGTTCCCCGGCCTGATTTGAAAAGCAAACCGCACGGTGCCGACGGTGCCGTGAGGTTTTTGCGTTCTGGACATTACGGCCGAAAGCGGTAACGACCGGAGAACGAAAGGCTGCAAGAACAAAAAAAGACCGGAGGCGCATCTCGCGACTCCGGTCTTGCATGCGTCAGCCAGTGACGCGCCTTGCAGTTCCGAAATGCGCGCCCGGTGCCCAACCGGGAGCGCTTTCGGCGGTCACGCGACCTTCTTGGCCTTGCGGACCGGAGCCTTGCGGACGGTCTTCGTCACGGCCTTTGCCGGCTTGCGAGCGGCAGCGGCGGTCTTGCGGCCGGCGGGCTTGCGGCCAGCAGCCTTGACGGCAGTGGTCTTGCGAGCGGTGGTCTTGCGCGCGGCCGGCTTGGCAGCGGGCTTGCGGGCGGCGGGCTTCTTCTTCGCAGCGACGATCTTGGCAGCCATGTGGGTCTCTCCCTCTGAGTATGTTCGAATCATCTCGAACATGAAAAAGCATGCGCAAGTCCAAGAGATTTGTTGACATAAAAAATCGAGGTCACGCAAAAAACCACCATGATTGGATCGTCAGTGTTGCACTAAATCATCAAAATTGAAGATTTCCAGCTAGTTGGAATGGAAAGTGGAGTCGAGAAGTGAAGTTTGGACTCGTCCGCTCTCATGGCTCGCGACGTCACTCGCGCATCGAAACTTGCACGCGCACGAATTCGCGAACGATGTTGAGCAACGTGTGAAGCATGCGCGCGCGAAAAGCGACGCGACGATCCGAGGATGCGAGAGCACGATGCGGAAGGCTTCGAGACGAGGCGCGCATCGCATCGCGTCGCGCGCCTCGCTGTCGTCACGCCGCCTTGACGAGGCGGTCCTGCAGGTCGAGCACGGCCAACATGTAGCCGACGCGATCCTCGACCGCCTCCGCGAGCACCGAGAAGTAGTTCGGCTCCTGCGGAACGATGTCCCCGACGACCTCGCCGTACTCGAAGCGCAGGTCGGCGCTGTGCTTGCGGGCGATCGCCTGCATCTTACGGTTCTGGGCGAGGCAGCTCATATAGAGATGCATCACGCCGCGGTTGCGGGCGGCGCGAATGACGCGGCCCATGAGCTCGCTGCCGATGCCGCGATCCTGCCAGCCGGGCTCGACGGAGAACGCGGCCTCGGCCTCGCGTCCCCAGGTGTCTCCGAGCTTGCGCAGCTCGGCGACGGCGCGGATCTCGCCATCGACGACGTAGCCATAGACGACGCTGCCCATCTCGCTGAGGCGCGAAGCGTAGTCCTCGATGAAACCATCGGAGACCGCGTGGGCAAAGCGCATGCGCCGGCTGTCGCGGTCGAGGCGGAGAAGATGGTCGCGGAACTTTTCGGTTTCCGTCGGCCACAGTTTACGAATGCTTCCTCCCCAGTGCCGGTGTTCGCTCATGACAAGAACCTCCGAACTGGATGTGCACAGTAGTGTTGTGCCTCGCGCCGGCTCTTTGTCCGGTCACGACGCCCGATGAAGCTAGTTGGTCATGCTGCAATGCACAATGGGCCATGCGTAGGGCAATGCGAAGCATGCTTTTCTAAGGGTTGCCAAGACGTAACGTTGGTGCTGTCTCGCAACAGCGCGCGACGGCGCGGTAGGGTAATAAGCGCTGCGGGCGTGGCCCGCGCAGGTGTGATGCGCACGCGTGACGCGCAGATGTGAAGCGAGGAGCGGTACCGGTCAGAAGGTCGGCACCGTGCAAGCGAGGCGATATGGTCAAGGGAATTCTGGCGCAGTATCGAGAGCGCGTCGAGAAGGGGGAGATAGAGGCCGACCCGGCCCAGATCGGCGCGACGGAGCTGCTCGATGCCCTGGCGCTGCAGCTCGCCTCCTGGCGCCCGGGCAAGGGAGGCCTGCTCTCCATCTTCGGCCGCAAGCGCGAGCCGGCACCGCGGGGCCTCTACATTCACGGCTCGGTCGGGCGCGGCAAGACCATGCTGATGGACCTGTTCTATGAGACGGTGACGTTCACGCCGCGCCGCCGCATCCATTTCCACGAGTTCATGGCCGAGGTGCACGACCGCATCGGCGAGGCCCGCAAGACCGTCGATGGCGATCCGATCCCCCAGGTCGGCGCGCGGATCGCGGCGTCGGCGGGGCTGCTTTGCTTCGACGAGTTCCATGTCACCGACATCGCCGACGCCATGATCCTCGGCCGGCTGTTCACGGCGCTGTTCGAGGCGGGCGTGGTGGTGGTGGCGACGTCCAATGCGCATCCGACCGAGCTCTACCGCAACGGCCTCAATCGGCAGTTGTTCCTGCCGTTCATCGACCTGCTGCAGAAGCAGCTCGCGGTGCACGAGCTGAAATCGGCCAAGGACTACCGGCTGGAGAAGCTGGCCGGCCAGCCGCTCTACTTCTCGCCCGCCGACGCGACCGCCAAGATCGAGATCGACCGGATCTGGGAGCGTCTGACCGGGCACCATGGCGCGGTGCCGATGGAGCTCGAGGTCAAAGGCCGCAAGGTGTATGTGCCGGCCGCCTCGATGGGCGCGGCGCGCTTCGACTTCGACGATCTGTGCGACAAGCCGCTCGGCTCGATCGACTACCTGAGCATCGCGCACGCCTTCCACACGGTGTTCATCGAGAACATCCCGATCCTGACGCCGAACCGCCGCGAGGTCGCCCGCCGGTTCATCAACCTGATCGACACGCTTTATGACGGCCGCGTCGGCCTGATCGCGTCGGCGGCGGCGGAGCCCGACAATCTCTATGCGTCGGGCGACGGCTCCGACCTGTTCGTGCGGACCGCCTCGCGGCTGATCGAGATGCGCAGCGAGGTCTACCTCGAGGCCCGCAACAAGCGCGCCGCCGTGATCGAGCCGCAGTTCCTGGTGTGACGGCGAGGGCGGGGCCGTGACGCGCGATCGGTAGTCTTGCGCCGGCCGCTGCCCCGTCTCCCACCGATGGACCTCGTCGCGCTGCATGCTCACCTCCATGACGCACGGGTGGTGACCCAGGCCCTTGCGGGCCCAAGGCCGTTGCGGGGTCGGGCGCCGGGGGCGGCCTGACATTTTATTTATAGGGCCGTCTCCAGCGCCCGTTCGACCGGCGATTTTGGGACGGGATCGCGCTCGGCGCTGCCCTTGGGACAGTCAGGGGAAGGTTGACCCTTCCGCCCCACCACCTGCTTACCGCTGCTGCTGCGAGCCACGCCATTGCTGACGATCTCGCGGCTGCCGGCGATCCCGACCTCCGTGGCCCGCTGCACCCGTCGGATGCAACCGCGACCCCGGCGCCGCC
>CAMDBL010000331.1 GCA_945889015.1 Devosia equisanguinis | reverse complement strand
CATCGACGAAGTGCTTCACCGGCATTTTCAGGAGGATGTCGCGGTTCTCGGGCCTCGCCGCGATCACGGCCTTCCAGTGGTCCATCGCGGCCACGGCTTCCACGCCCCCAGACTCGGCCGCGCGGATGAACTGGCTGTAGTAGTTCTCGGGCAGCCGCTCGGCCTGGAACGGCCCACCGGTGACGCGCATCAGCAAGAGGCCGCTGACGAGCTTGGGATAGCGCAGCGCATAGCGCAGCGACATGCGCGCGCCCGAAGACGAGCCTCCGAGGAAGGTCGGCGTGGCGCCCAGATGCGTCAGCAGCGCATGCCAGTCGGAGACGCGGTGCTCGTCCTCGCTCTCGGAGGCGTCGAGCGCGATCTGAGACCCGCCGCAGTTGCGACGGTCGTGCAGGACGACGCGAAAGCCGTGATCGGCGAGCTTCTGCGCGACGCCGATGATCTCGGCATACGGGCTGCGGCCGCCCGAGGCGAGCGCCACCCACGGGCCCTTGTCGCCCAGGATCTCGTACTTGATCGCGATGCCGCGCACGGTCGCTATGGGCATGGTTCCTCCGGTGTCGTGGTGTTGTTTGTGTGAGGGGACCAGCGTAGCGCGGTTGACAAAATGGGGACAGTTCCATTTTCCATGGCCTGCCATTCCAACGAAGGACACCGCGATGACAACGACGACGAAGCCCTGGCGCGCCGATCCGCTGACGTGGGGGCACGGCCCCCGCGTGTTCGAGATGTTCCTGGAGCCGACCTGCCCGTTCTCGGCGCGCGCCTTCGGCAAGATCGACGAGACGCTGGCTGCGGCGGGTGCGGACCAGATCGCCATCAAGGTCCGCCTGCAGTCGCAACCTTGGCACATGTACTCGGGCGTGATCACGCGCTGCGTGCTGGCCGCCTCGACGCTGGCCGAGGGCAAGGAGGCCGCGCGCAGGGTGCTGGTCGCGACCTTCGCCGACGTCGATGATTTCGAGTTCGCCGAGCACTGCCGCGGCCCCAACATGGACGCGACGCCCAACGACATCATCCGCCGGCTCGAAAAGAAATCCGGCGTCGCGCTCGCCGCCGCCTTCGCCATGCCCGACCTCGACCGTGAGGTGAAATGGCACACCCGCTACGCCCGCCAGAACGGCATCCACGTCTCGCCCACGTTCATGATCGACGGCGTCGTGCAGCCCGACATGGGCAGCGGTGACAAGGTGGTGGAGTGGGTGGCGCGGGTGATGGCGGGTCCGGTAAGGTAGGCTCAAGGAAGCATGTAGGTTGGGTTAGCGTCGGCCGACACGCCCGATTTCTGGCACCGCGCACCTCCCGGCGCGTAACCCAACGTCGTGCCGCAAATTGTTGGGTTACGGATCGGCGCTCGCGCGCCGCTCCTAACCCAACCTACGGCGTCGCTACCTGTTCTTGAACTGCGCCTTCCGCTTCTCGACGAACGCGGCCATGCCCTCTTTCTGGTCCTCCAGCGCGAATTGCGAGTGGAACACGCGGCGCTCGAACTTGATGCCTTCGGTCAGCGTCGTCTCGTAGGCGCGGTTGACGGTCTCCTTGGTCATCATCGCCACCGGCAACGACATGCCGGCGATCGTCTCCGCCGTCTTGATCGCGTCGGCCAGCAGGTCCGCCGCCGGCACCACGCGCGAGACGAGCCCCGCGCGCTCGGCCTCGGCGGCGTCCATCATCCGCCCCGTCAGGCACATCTCCATCGCCTTCGACTTGCCGACGAAGCGCGTCAGGCGCTGCGTGCCGCCCGCGCCCGGCATGACGCCGAGCTTGATCTCGGGCTGGCCGAATTTCGCCGTGTCGGCGGCGATGATGAAATCGCACGCCATCACCATCTCGCAACCGCCGCCGAGCGCGAAGCCCGCCACCGCCGCGATGATCGGCTTCCTCGTCCGCGACACCCGCTCCCACGACGCGATGAAGTCGCCGAGGTAGGCGTCCATGTAGGTCTTGGCCTGCATCTCCTTGATGTCGGCGCCGGCCGCGAACGCCTTCTCCGAGCCCGTCAGCACGATGCAGCCGATGGCGGGATCGGCCTCGAACGCGTCAAGCGCGTGGGCGAGGTCGTCGATCAGGCCCTGGTTCAGCGCGTTGAGCGCCTGCGGGCGGTTGAGCGTGACGAGGCCGACCTTGCCGCGGGTCTCGACGAGGATGTTCTGGTACGCCATGGGGGGGGGCCTCTGCTCCGTGATGCCTGTTTCAGGCCCAGGGGTAGCGGAGCTTGCCGCGTCCGGCAACCGCGGCGGGCCCGGGCGGGGCTCGTTCCTTCGGCGATACCGAAGTCGCAGACCCGGGCGGCTTGCGATCGGCGGCGCCGGGATTATAGGTGGTCGATGGGTGTCCGGTCTCGGGTCGGACACCCATCGACCACGCCCCAGCACGGTGCGGAAACGCACCTCCTCGCCGAGGAGCCCTTATATGTTCACGACCGGTCTGAATTTCGCGCTCGGCGACGAGATCGAGGCGCTGCGCGAGAGCGTGCACAGGTTCGCGCAGGAGCGCATTGCGCCACGCGCCGGCGAGATCGACAAGACGAACCAATTCCCGATGGAGCTGTGGTGCGAGATGGGCGCGCTCGGGCTGCTCGGCATGACCGCACCCGAGGAGTTCGGCGGCTCGGCGATGGGCTACGTCGCGCACTGCGTGGCGATGGAGGAGCTCTCCCGCGCCTCGGCCTCGGTGGCGCTGTCGTACGGCGCGCACTCGAACCTGTGCGTCAACCAGATCAACCGCAACGGCACGCCCGAGCAGAAGGCGAAATACCTGCCCAAGCTGATCTCGGGCGAGCACGTCGGCGCGCTCGCCATGTCGGAGCCGGGCGCGGGCTCCGACGTCGTCTCGATGAAGCTCAGGGCGGAGAAGCGCAACGACCGCTACGTGCTCAACGGCAACAAGATGTGGATCACCAACGGGCCGGACGCCGACACGCTCGTCGTCTACGCCAAAACCGACCCCGCCGCCGGCGCGCGCGGCATCACCGCGTTCCTGGTCGAGAAATCGTTCAAGGGCTTCTCGACCGGACAGAAGCTCGACAAGCTCGGCATGCGCGGCTCCAACACGGCCGAGCTGATCTTCCAGGACTGCGACGTGCCGCTCGAGAACGTGCTGGGGCAGGAGGGACGCGGCGTCAACGTGCTGATGTCCGGCCTCGACTACGAGCGCGTGGTGCTGGCCGGCGGCCCGGTCGGGATCATGGCGGCGGCTATGGACGTGGTGATGCCCTACGTCCACGAGCGCAAGCAATTCGGCCAGTCGATCGGCGAGTTCCAGCTCGTGCAGGGCAAGCTCGCCGACATGTACACGACGCTGAATGCGTGCCGCGCCTACGTCTACGCGGTGGCGGCAGCCTGCGATCGCGGCCAGACCACCCGCAAGGACGCAGCCGGCTGCATCCTCTATGCGGCCGAAAAGGCGACACAGGTGGCCCTGGAGTCGATCCAGATCCTCGGCGGCAACGGCTACATCAACGACTATCCGACGGGACGCCTGCTGCGCGACGCCAAGCTCTACGAGATCGGCGCGGGAACCAGCGAGATCCGACGCATGCTGATCGGGCGGGAGCTCTTCGGCGAGACCGGGTGAGGCGAGACATCTTTCCCCGTATGTGAGGAGCGAGCCGGGCAAAACCGCACCCGTCATGCCGGCGGAGGCCGGCACCCACGACAAGGCCACACCAGAGACGAGAGTTGTCGTGGGTCCCGACCTTCGTCGGGATGACGCCCTGCTTGCGATGCTCGTCGTGCGACTGCGGGGGGTGTCGCCTTAAACCCGTCGGGTCAGTCTCGCGTCGC
>CAMDBL010000330.1 GCA_945889015.1 Devosia equisanguinis | reverse complement strand
CGGACGAAGCCTGAAACACAACCGGACGACGCCACCGAAAAATGATCGCAGAACGTATGAAGGCCCCCGCGCGCGGGGGCCTTCATACGTTCAAGACTGATGGATTATTGCTCCGGCTCGCCGATGGAAAATTACTCCGGCGTTGACAGGCCAATCTACCGTCGGGCAGCACGGTCAGCGCCGTGACTCCGCCGATGTGGCCTTCTAATCGGGCGACCTCGGCGGCTCTGTTGGTGTCCCACAGCCGAATCGTCATGTCATCAGAGCCAGAGGCCATGCGGCCGTCCGGCAGCAATGACAATGCCGCGACCCGGTTGGTGTGGCCTTCGAGCTCGGTGGTCTCGGAGCCTGATCTTGGGGCCCACAGCCGGATCGTCGTGTCCCAAGAGCCAGAGGCCAATCTACCGTCGGGCAGCACGATTAAGGCCGAGACCCGGCTGGAGTGGCCTTCAAGTCGGGTGGTCTCAGAGACTGACCTTGGGTCCCACAGCCGGATCGTCGTGTCCCTAGAGCCAGAGGCCAATCTACCGTCGGCCAGTACCGTCAGCGCCGTGACGCCGCCGATAAGACCTTCGAATCGGGCGATCTCGACTGCTGTCTCGGTGTCCCACAGCCTGATCGTTCCGTCACTCGAGC
The DNA here is from genome assembly GCA_945889015.1 of Devosia equisanguinis. Taxonomy (GTDB): domain Bacteria; phylum Pseudomonadota; class Alphaproteobacteria; order Rhizobiales; family Hyphomicrobiaceae; genus CAMDBL01. The sequence goes on along the minus strand of CAMDBL010000330.1, from coordinate 3,207 downwards.
CAGAGGCGAGCCGCCAACCCTGGCCGTCGGAGCCGGGCAGCACCGCCAGCGAGGTAACTGCACCGGTGTGACCTTCTAGACGGGTGGTCTCGGACCCTGACTTCGGATCCCACAGCAGGATCGTCATGTCATCAGAGCCAGAGGCCAATCTTCCGTCGGGCAGCACGATCAAGGCCGAGACCCGGCTGGAGTGGCCTTCAAGCCGGGTGGTCTCCGAGACTGACCTTGGGTCCCACAGCCGGATCGTCTTGTCATCAGAGCCCGAGACCAATCTACCGTCGGCCAGTACCGTCAGCGCCGTGACGCCGCCGATGTGGCCTTCGAGCCGGGCGACTTCGGCGGCGGTGTTGGTGTCCCACAACCGGATCGTTGTGTCATCAGAGCCAGAGGCCAGTCTACCGTCGGGCAGCACGGTCAGCGCGGTGACACCGGCGGTGTAACCTTCCAGCAAGGTGGTCTCAGAGCCTGATCTTGGGTCCCACAACCGGATTTCGCCGTCGCTTGAGCCGGAGACCAGCCGCCAGCCCTGGCCGTCCGAACCAGGCAGCACCTTCAGCGCTGCGACTCTGAAGCAGTGAAATTCCAGCCGCGCGGTCTCTGCGCCAGGAGGTGTCAGACTCAATTGCCGTGTGAGCAGCGCAGGTGACCGGATCAGATTTCGGGCTGAAGCGAGAAACGGCGCCGCGGCCGGATCGGCACAGCCCATCAGACGACCGAGAAGCTGAGGTAGGAGCTGGCGCTGATCGCGCGCGAGAATGCCGCTCGTCAGCTGCAGTGTCCGCCCGATGAGGCTCTGCATCTGGCCTTGACCATGCCGCTCGTAGTCCGTGACCAGGGCCAATGGGTTCGCCGTCGCGTCGAGCTTGGCCTGTAGCCAGCCAGGATCGAGCAGCAGCGCGTCAAGCGTCTCGCGGTCCTCCGCGCCTGCGAGATGCTCCGGTAAGAAGCGGTAGAAGTACTCGGTGTCCGACGGCGGTGCCTCCGTCGTTCCGCCCATGTCGCCCATGGCGTGGATCAGCCGCTTGTGCTGGGTCACGAGGCCGGCCTTCCCTGCCCGATCATGCAGAAATTCGCGCACGGAATCATGGAAGCGGAACGTGTCGCGCGTGAAGTCGAGGTCGAGCAGCAGGGAGGCATCGTCGCAGGCGGCGAGCAGGCTCTCCGTTTCGTGGCGGTCGAGGCCGCCGGTCTCGGCCCACAGTCGCGCGGCCATGCCAATCGGCACGTCGACGTCCTCTGGAAACACGCCAAGCTCGGCGAAGCGAGCGCGGTTGACCTCGTCGAGCAGCGAGAGGTTCAGCGCCATGCCTTCGGCGACCGATGTGTGCCGCTGCTCGTAGCGCTCGGCACTATTACCGGTCGGCTTCAGGCGGTTGGGATCGAGCGCCGCGCCGCCGCGAGCGTCCAGACCGGCGTTGGCGGCCTGGATGGCATCGGCCAGCGAGCCGGGTGCCAGTCTTGGACCCAACCGGGCGCGGGTGTCGTGCTTCGACAGCCCCATGCGCGTGCGCAGGAAGCCGTTGGCCAGTCGAAGCGCCTGCGGCCAGTTGTGCCGCCGCTCGGCGAGCGTCACCAGCGCCGTCTTGTTCGCCACCACCTGAACGGTCGGCAGGCCCGCGGCCAGCATCTGCCATGCCTCGCCGTCGGCGCCCCCGGTCATGGCTGCAACGCGCTCCTGCACCACGTCGGACGGCAGCTCGCCAGCAAAGCGCGTCGTGATCAGGCGCGTCGTGCTGGGCCCGCCGTGCAGGAAGGGCAGGAGATCGCCGCGGTTCCACACGTCGTCGATGACGAAGAGGAACTTGCGGTTGCCGAGGGCCTCGCCGAGCGCGGTCTTCGCGCCGTCGATGGTGGCGAAGTCGCGCCGTCGCTCCGGATCGATGAGGCCGATGATGTCGGCGATCACGTCGACGATGCGGCCGCGGCCCTGTTGGCCAAGCTCGACGAACAGCGTGCCGTCGAAGTAGGCGTCGCGGATGTCCGGGTCATGGGCGAGCGCGCGGGCAAGCGTGGTCTTGCCGTAGCCGGTGGTGCCGCGGAGCGCCGCAGTGATTGCGACGGCTTCCTTCGTTTCGGACGCGAGCAGGAGAGCCTTCAGGGCGTTGATCTCTGCCGGGCGAGGGACGTAGTCGGCCGGCGGCGGCGCGATCATCAACGGCACGGGCTTGTGCAAGCTCGGGCCAGCGATCATGCTGAGAAACGTGGCGTGATGCTCGGTTTTAGCTAGGTCCAGCACCTGCCCGATGTGGCGCGGCAGCTTGCTGTAGTCGTCGAAGCCCGGCCCGCGCACGGGGATGAGCGTCTTGCCCTGCTGGCGCGCGAGATGGATCTCGTCGCGGATGACGGGGCGCGATAACGCGGCGGGCGTCAGCAGCAGCACGACATGCTGCAGCGCCGTCGACTTCAGCGCGGCCTCGATCTGGGTCCACCAGTCGCGCCCGCCCTGCAGCGCGGCGATGTCCTGCCAGATGGAGAAGCCACGCCCGGTGAGGTCGCGACGCAGGTCCCCGGCGGCGTCGGCGCCGTCGGCCGTTGCGTACGAGATGAAGATCGTGGCCGGCGTCCCGGTGGTCATCGGCAGTGCCCGACTTGTTTCCCCACGGGCACCTTAGCTGAGGAGGGCGGGGCGGCAAGGAGAGCTCGTAGGCTGTGTGCCTGATCGGCATCAGCTGGCGTCAGCTAGACCGCTGTGCCGCCAGATCTCAGCTCAGTGACCATTCGCTACTTTCGCACCCCTGTGCGCGAGAGAGACCCATACGGGTCCGCCTCACGCCTTGCGAGCAGACGGCCGCTCCCCATCCTCCGGCACAGCCAGGCTGATCTCGCTCGGTCCGGCAGGCGGCAACGTCAGACGCACGGCCACGACGCGCCGGAACCGACCGTTCGAGATCGCGTCCAGCTGATCGGCCGCCTCGTTGGCATCGACGTGGGCGGCAACGTTGCCTTCCTCGTCCCAGACCACGTGGATCGTCGCCTCGATCTTGCTGGTCATGCTGCGGCCCTCTCCGCCTGCACCGCCTCGCCGCCCAGCCCCGCATGCTCGATGACGCGGTAGACACTTGACCGCGAGATGCCGAGCCGCTTGGCGATCTCCTTCGGGCCGAGACGCTGATCGAGGAGGGTCTTGATCTCGGCAGCCTTGTCGCGAGCGGTTGGCGCGCGCCCCTTGTACTTCTTCTCAGCCTTCGCCTTCGCGATGCCCTCTCG
>CAMDBL010000329.1 GCA_945889015.1 Devosia equisanguinis | reverse complement strand
CCTCCAGTCGGGCTTAAGCCCTCCCTTCGGCCGTCCACCCCGGCGCAGTCTCACCCTGATTGACGACGTGTCTCACCTTGATTGTCGCGCGGCAGACGGTGCTGAGAGACGCAGCGTTCATCGAGCCCAAGATCGCCTTCGCTACCCCTTCAACATCCGCGCGACCTTCGGCGCGAAGTAGGTCAGCACGCCGGCGGCACCCGCGCGCTTGAAGGCCATCAGGCTCTCGATCATCACGCGGTCACCGTCGAGCCAGCCGCGCTCGGCCGCGCCCGCCAGCATCGCGTACTCGCCGGACACCTGATAGGCGAAGGTCGGCACCTTGAACGTCTCGGAGACGCGCCGGACGATGTCGAGGTAGGGCATGCCGGGTTTCACCATCACCATGTCGGCCCCCTCGGCGATGTCGAGGCCGACCTCGCGGATCGCCTCGTCGGTGTTCGCGGGGTCCATCTGGTAGGTGCGCTTGTCGCCTTTCAGCGTCGAGTTCGAGCCGACCGCGTCGCGGAACGGTCCGTAGAAGGCGGAGGCGTATTTTGCTGCATACGCCATGATCTGCGTCGACGTGTGTCCGCGGCTCTCCAGCGCCTCGCGCAGCACACCGATGCGGCCGTCCATCATGTCGGAGGGCGCGATGATATCGCAGCCGGCCTCGACCTGGACGAGCGTCTGCTTGACCAGCGCCTCCAACGTCTCGTCGTTGAGGATCTCGCCGTCGCGCATCAGACCGTCGTGGCCGTGGCTGGTGTAGGGATCGAGCGCCACGTCGAGCAGCACGCCGATGTCGAGGCCGGCCTTGCGCACGGCCCGCGTCGCCCGGCAGACGAGGTTGTCGGGGTTGAAGGCCTGCGCCGCGTCCTCGCTGCGCAGCTTCGGGTCGGTGTAGGGGAACAGCGCGATCGCGGGGATGCCGAGCGCGACGGCTTCCTCGGCGGCGGCGACCACGAGATCGACCGACAGGCGGTCGACGCCGGGCATGGTCGCCACGGGCACGCGCTTGTTCTGGCCGTCCATCACGAACAGCGGCCAGATCAGGTCGCCCGGCGTCAGGACGTTCTCGGCCACCATCTTGCGCGCCCACCCGGTGCGGCGATTGCGGCGCATGCGCACGGCGGGAAACGCGCCGAGCTTGGCGGGCGTCGGGGGCGGAGAGCTGGCGGTGGCGCGGGACGGGGTGCGGCGCTCGGACATGGCGATCCTCGGGGCTTCGAATGGTTCTTGCTGAGATTGTCCACGCCGGGGCCCGGATGGCAAGTCTACCGCTTCGGCCGCTCGTCGGTGAAGCGCTTGGCCTTGAGGTTCAGAAGCGGATCGTAAAGGGCTCCAGGCTGCGCGAAGGTCACGACGGGGCGGACCAGAACGATCCGTTGCACGAGATCGGGAAGGCTCGTGGCGAGTCGGGCGTGGTGGGCCGCATCAGCCTCGATCCGCACCTCCAGCACGTCGGGAGAATCAGGATCGTCGCGCTCGGCCTTCGAGACGGCGAGCTGGAACTCGCGGATGGCTGGATCGGCGGTCAGCGCGTCGGCGACGAGAGTAGGATTGATCAGCAGTCCCTTTACCTTCACCAGGGCATCGCTGCGGGCGGGCTTGGTGACCAGCCGCTCACCGAGGCGGCCACAGTGCGGGCAGGACTCGAGCTTCAAGGCCACTGTGTCGCCGACGAGATAGCGAAGCAGCACCGTGCCGCGCCGGTTGAGATGTGTCAGCGCCAGCGCGCCACTGTCGCCCTCCGGCAGCCGCTGTCCGGTCGCCGGGTCGACCACCTCGAGGTAGTACAACTCCGGGCAGACGTTCTGCAGCGTGGCCCCATTGCAGCACTGCACGAGCCCGCCCTGCATCTCGGTGAACGAGTACCGCAGCCGGATCTGCGGCTCGTCGCAGCCGAAATCGCGGAGCGCCTGCAGCAGCTCCTCGCGCATGGCGTCGCTGACGGGCTCGCCGGAGGTGACGATCATGCGGGCACGGGGAAACGCGAGGCCGCGCTCCTTCACGCGGCGGAAGAAGCGGCGAATAAAGCTCGGGATGCCCCAGAACACGCTCGGTTGCGACGCGGCGAGCAGGTCGATGGCCTCATCCATCCCGCGATGGATCGGGAACTCGGGATGGCGCGCACCGGTCAGCGCGTGGATCACGGGGATGCCGATCGCCTCGGCCGTGCGCGGCACGACGAGGAAACCGCCGGTCGGCATCGGCGGCAGCGGGATCAGGTTGGCGAGCACGTCGCTCGGGCGGAAGCCCTCGGCTTCGGCGGCGCCGCGCGCCTGCAACATGATCGCGAGCTGGTCGTGCGTCGTGTTGAAGAACGGCGATGGCCTCCCGCTGGTGGTGCCGGTGGTGAAGGCGACGTTCCACAGCGTCGTCTCCTGCAAGGCCAACCCGGGCAGGTCGGCCGCTGCCAGACGGAACGCCTCGGGTTCGGCCATGTACTCGGCCTTGGCGGTCACCGGTAGTCGCTGCAAGTCTTCGAGTGTGGCGATATCGGCAGGTTTCAGTCCGAGCCCGGCGAGGCGGCGCCTGTAGAAGGGATGCGCGACGCCGATCAGCTCCATCATGCGGCGCAAGCCGGCTTGGCGCCGTACGCCGAGATCGTGAAGTGCGGTCATGCTCGCTGTCGACCTCCCCTTGCCCGCCCGTGACCTCGACTGCTACGCAGGCCCCGGCATAAAAGCAACCGGACCTACAGGAGAGGCGAAGTCATGGTGGGACTGTACTGGGAGGAATGGGAGGTCGGCCGCGAGTTCAAGTCGGCGGCGCGCACCGTCACGGAGGCGGACCTCGTCATCTACTCCGGGCTGTCGGGCGACTACAATCCCTTGCATACGGACGAGGAGTTCTGCAAGTCGACCGACTTCGGCACGCGCATTGCGCATGGGCCGCTGGTCTATGCGATCGCGGCCGGGCTGATCTTCCAGATGCACCTCTATGACGACACGCTGGTGGCGTTCCTCGGCTTCGAGAATTTGAAGTTCACCAAGCCGACCAAGCCCGGCGACACCATCCACGCTAGGCTCAAGGTGCTGGAGCGGCGCGAGACGTCGAAACCCGACCGCGGGATCATGAAGCGCCAGCTCCAGGTCGTGAACCAGCGCGGCGAGGTGGTGCTGGATGCGGTGCAGGCCTTCCTTCTGAAGAAGAAGCCGGCTTAGGGGGCGGCGAGAAGGGATGCGAGGGCCGCCGAGGCCCTCGCCCGCTTATTGCGTCACTTCGCCGGATTGGGCCCGACGCGCTCGCCGTGCTTGGCCCGCTCCGGCGCCTTGTGCACCAGCGTGTACGCATAGTCGACGCCCATGCCGTAGGCGCCCGAGTGCTCCTGCACGATGGCGATGGTCGCGTCGTAGGTATCCTTGCGGGCCCAGTCGCGCTGCCACTCGAGCAGGACCTGCTGCCACGTCACCGGGACCACGCCGGCTTGCACCATGCGGTCCATCGCGTATTTCTGGGCATCGGCAGAGGTTGCGCCGGAGGCATCGGCGACCATGTAGATCTCATAGCCACCCTCCTGCATCGCCGAGAGCGCGAACATCAGGTTGCAGACCTCGGTCCACAAGCCCGCGACGACGATCTTCTTACGGCCACTCGCGGCAAGCGCATCACGGACATTCTGGTCGTCCCAGGAGTTCATCGAGGTGCGCTCGAGAATCTGATTGTCGGGCAGAACGGCCAGAAGCTCGGGATATGTGTGGCCGGAGAAGCTCTCGGTCTCCACGGTCGTGATCGTCGTCGGGATCTTGAAGGCGTTCGCCGACTTGGCGAGCGCGACGACGTTGTTCTTCAGCACCTGCCTGTCGATCGACTGCACGCCGAACGCCATCTGCGGCTGGTGGTCGATGATGATGAGCTGGGAGTTCTGCGGGGT
>CAMDBL010000328.1 GCA_945889015.1 Devosia equisanguinis | reverse complement strand
CCGCGGCACGGCCGAGCGTCTGTTCGCGGCTGGATCTCCTCACTAAAAATGATTGCCGCCCTTCCCCACCAGCACGCAGCCATGGGCAAGGAGATGCCGGATCAGTTCCCGGCGCTTCATAGCGAAATCCCAACTTCCGTGAAGCCGTCGCCGGCTGCCGCGCCTGAGTTGAAGCGGTGAGTGTTGTCATCTCTGTCTCGCGGCGCGACGCCACTGAGACGTTGTCAGCCCTGCCCTTGCGTCCGACGCCACAACGGGTACGCTCCCTCTCGGACCGGTTCCAAAAATCCGGCCAGGAGGAAACCATGACCCCATTCTCGCGCCGCGGGCTGGTGCTCGCTGCTGTTTTCACCGCCGTGTTTGCCGGAGCGCCTGGAACTCAGGCCCAGGACTATCCGACCAAGCCTATCACCATGATCGTGCCGTTCGCGGCGGGCGGGCCGACCGATGTCGTCGGCCGCATCGTGTCGCAGCGGATGTCGGAGGCGCTGGGCCAGCCGATCGTGATCGAGAACAAGGGCGGCGCAGGCGGCCGCACCGGCATCGAGGCGCTGTCGCGCGCCACGCCCGACGGCTACACGCTCGGCGTCGTCAACACCGCGACCCAGAGCATCATTCCCAACACCGTCTCCAAGATGGCCTACGACTCGCTGACGAGCTTCACGCCCGTCGGCATGATCGGCACGTACACGCTGGTTCTCGTCTGCGGGCCCAAGATGCCGGCGACCGACGTCAAGGGCTTGATCGCCCACGGCCGCACAACACCTGGCGCCATCACCTTCGGCAGTCCGGGTGGCGGCGGCCACGGCCACTTCATCGCCGAGTATTTCCGGCTGCGCGCCGGGCTCGAGGTGCGTCATGTGTTCTATCGGGGCACCGGCCCGCTGCAGGCCGACATCATCTCGGGTAACGTCGATTGCGTGTTCGACGGCGGCGCCAAGGAGTTGATCGCCGCCGGCAAGATGAAAGCCTACATGGTCTCGCGCACGCAGCGCGATCCGGTCTACCCGAGCCTGCCGACGTTCGAGGAAGTCGGCCTCAAGGGCGCGGACATGCCGGTGTGGATGGCCATCATGGGGCCGGCCGGGTTGCCGCCCGGGGTCACGCAGAAGCTGCTCGCGGCGCTGGATGCGGCCATGAAAGACGCGGGCGTCAAGAACAAGATGCTCGCCTTCGGCACGACCCCGCCGACGAAGGGCGGTCCCGCGGCTCTCGTCGAGACGATCAAGCGCGATCTCGGCCTCTACAAGCAGATCGCGACGGAAGCGCAGATGAAGTTCGAATGACTGTCGCATTCCCTCTCCCCATCGCGAGCGCGATGGGGAGAGGGTCAAGGTGAGGGGCGGCCGCTTGCTCCAGAGCCTGGAATTGCCCCTTCACCCCGTCCCTCTCCCCGCCGGGCGGGGCGAGGGAGCCCAGTCGGAGCACCGCCCATGGATCTCGCCGCCCGTTATGCCGCCTTCGGTGCGGACCTCACGTACGATAAGTTGCCCAAATCCGTGGTCGAGGACACCAAGAAGCTGATCCTCGATCAGCTCGGCGTGATGCTCGTCGGTTCCTCCGCCGCTGGCGTCGACAGCCTTCTCGCCTCCACCCGGCGCTGGGGCGGGGCGAAGGAGGCCAGCGTTCTCGTGCACGGCGACAGGCTGCCCGCCCACCACGCCGCCATGATCAACGGCACGATGGCGCGCGCGCAGGATTTCGACAGCGTGCACGAGGGTGCGATCGTGCATCTGACCGCTGGCAGCCTGCCGCAGTGCCTGGCCGCAGCCGAGCGCAAGGGCGGCGTCGCGGGGCACGATTTCATCACCGCGATGGCGCTGGCGATGGAGTTCATGGTCCGCCTCGGCGTCTCCTTCGAGACGAGCTTTCTCAAGACGGGCCGCGTGACGACGCTGCATCAGGCGACGTTCGGCGGTGCGCTGGGCGCGTCGAAACTGCTCGGCCTCGATCAGCGCCAGACCGTCTCGGCGCTCGGCCTCGCCTACGGCCAGGTCGCCGGCAATCTACAGGTGACGGTGGAAGGCACCGTGCTCGTGCGGGTGCTACAGGGGTTTGCAGCGCAGACCGCGGTGCAATCGGCGATCATGGCCGAGGATGGGCTCGTTGGACCCGAGCGCGTGTTCCAGGGCGAGTGGGGCTACTTCAAATCCTACCACGACAACAAATACCGGGCCGACGTGTTGACCGACGGGCTCGGGGAGGAGTGGAAGCTGCTGGAGACCAGCATCAAGTACTACCCTTGCTGCTTCCTCGCGCACTTCGCCATCGGAGCGATGACGGATCTGGTCGCGGCAAAAAAGCTGAAGGCGAGCGACATCGAGACGATCACCGCCCGGGTCACGCAAGGAACGTTCAATGTCGTCTGCTCGCCGCAGGAGGCCAAGCGGACGCCGGTGACGACCCAGCAGGCGCTGTTCAGCCTACCGTACACGGTGGCGGCGGCCGCCCATTCGGGACGGCTTTCGCTCGCGGAGATGACGCCGGAAGCGATCAGGGATCCCAAGGTGCTCGCCACCGCGCAGAAAGTGACGTGCGTCGTGGATGACGAGCTCGAAGCGCAGTACGGGCGCATCATCGGGCCCTCGATCCTCGATGTGACGTTGCGCGACGGATCGACGGTGTCGCAGCGCGTCGATCGCGTGAAGGGACACCCGGCGATGCCGATGAGCTACGACGACGTCGCCGAGAAATTCCGCTCGTGCATCCCGTTCGCGGCAAAGCCGCTCGATCCCGCGCGAATGGAACGTGTCATCGAAGAGGTGCGCCATCTCGAGAAGGTGCGTGACGTCGGCGAGATCGTGAAGCTGATGGTTTGATTTGGAGAGACCGGGGTGGTGGGGGATCGGATGCAGACGGTGACACTGGTCACGGGGGCCTCGCGGGGTATCGGCAGGGCGATTGCGGAGATGATGGCGGCCAAGGGCCATCGTGTCATCGGCATCGCGCGCAAGGCTGGTGATGCAACCTTTCCGGGCGAGCTGATCGCCTGTGACGTACTCGACGCCGCCGGCCGCAAGGCCGTGCTCGCCGAGATCTGCGCGCGCTACAGCGTCGACAACCTGTGCAACAACGTCGGCCTGACCGCCAACGCCGACATCGCCGACATCACGCTGGAGCATTACAACGCGGTGATGGAGGCCAATGTCGCCTCGGCGATCGCCGCGACCCAGGCCGTTCTGCCGGCCATGCGCGCGCGCGGCAAGGGCCGCATCGTCAACATCGCGAGCCGCGCGATGCTCGGCCGCTCGGGCCGCAGTGTCTATTCCGCCGCCAAGGCCGGAGTCGTCGGGCTGACGCGGACGATGGCGTTGGAACTCGCCGCCGACGCCATCACCGTCAACTGCGTGTCGCCGGGGCCGATCGCGACCGAGAATTTCAAGCGTCTCAATCCGCGTGTAGGCAACGAGCCGACCGCGCTCGAGAAGGCGGTGCCGATGGGCCGCCTCGGTGATCCCCGCGAGATCGCCGGGGCCGTCGCCTATTTCCTGTCCGACGAGGCCGCCTTCACCACGGGTCAGGTGCTGCATGTCTGTGGCGGTTTGAGCGTCGGTTTCGCCCCGCTGTGACGGGAAACGTGCGCGATCGGCACAGCGGCGGCTTGACAATCGCCCTCAGCCCCCGCAAACACAGCCCCATCGCGCGCGCTGAAAGAGGCACGCCGTCCCCTCGCGGGGACGATCAGAGATCTTTTGAACGGTTGCTGCTGCCATGAAAGTCAAGAACTCGCTGAAATCGCTGCGTTCGCGTCATCGCGACAACCGCGTCGTGCGCCGCAAGGGCCGCGTTTATATCATCAACAAGACGCACCGCCGGTTCAAGGCCCGCCAGGGCTGATCGGCGCAATTGGCTGTGTGGGGCGGGCGAGATGGGATGGGCGAGCTTC
>CAMDBL010000327.1 GCA_945889015.1 Devosia equisanguinis | reverse complement strand
CGGTCGCCCGCGAACTCTACGGGCTAGAGGCCAACGACGTGATGTCGATGCCCATCGGGCACGCCTCTTCCCAGTCATGGCCCGCCGGCGCAACGGCTGCAGCCTGAGTGCCGGTCCCGTCATTTTCGAAGTTGATCGTTGTCCAACCAGAGGAGCACGGACAGCATGTTCACGCGTCGTAACTTGATCGGTGTCGCCGTCACGGGTGCGGCCGTCGCCTTCGCGTCTGCGGCCTCGGCCCAGTCGTGGAAAGACACGTACAAGGAGCTCGTGTTCGCGGTCGTTCCGGCCGAGAATGCGTCCGGCGTGACCGAGCGCTATGCGCCGTTCATGACCTACCTCGGCAAGGAACTCGGCATTCCGGTCAAGCTGCGCATTGCGCAGGACTACGCCGCTGTCATCGAGGGGCAGAAGGCCGGCCAGATCCACGTCGGGTTCTACGGGCCATCCTCATACGTCCGCGCCTGGACCGTGACGGCTGGCAAGGTTCAGCCGATGGTCACCACGATCAATTCGGACGGCTCGATCGGCTACTTCGCAGTACTGTGGGCGAAGAGCTCCAATCCGGCCCAGAAGATCGAAGATCTCAAGGGCAAGAACTTGTGCCTCGTCGATCCCAATTCCACCTCCGGCAACAATGTGCCGCGCTTTGCCATGAACAAGATGGGCATAGATCCCGACACGTTCTTCGCCAAGGTCGTCTATGCGGGAAGCCACGAGAACGCTGTCCTCGGCGTTCATCAGGGAACCTGCGAAGCCGCCTGGAACTGGTGGAACTCGGAACAGGATTCCAATTTCTCGCGCATGGTCAAGAAGGGCATGGTCAAGGCCGAGGATTTCAAGATCGTCTATAAATCCGAACTCATCGCAGGCTCGCCGTACGCGTGGCTCGACGACATGCCCAAGGAACTCAAGGCCTCCATCCTGAAGGCTTTCGTAGAAGCTCCCAAGAACGACAAAGCGGCGTTCGACAAGCTGTCCGACGGCAAGGACAAGGGCTTTCAACCGGTCACGCACAAAGAGTACGAATCGGCGGTTGATCTGCAGAAGTTCGTCGACAATCTGCGCAAGAAGAAATCCTGATCGCATCTATCCGATGATTGCGACTGCAGGGGCCGGCACCGTCCGGTTCCTGTAGTCGCGCATCCTAGACCAGCGCTCTCCACCTCGATGAAAGCTCGCCGGCCTTGACCTCAGCCGTCACCAGATTGCCCGCCGCGCAATTGCGGCCGCTCGAGGCCGCATATGCCAGTGCCACGGCCGCGAAGAACCTACGGCTGGCAATGGGCGGTGTCCTGCTCCTTGCCAGCATCGCAGTGTCGTGCTGGGTCGCCGAAGTCGACGCCGTCAAGCTCTGGAGTAACATCGGCCGCTTCACGAGTTACCTCGGCCGCATCTTCGTGCTGGAGAATGGTCAGCCGGTCTGGACCGATATCGGCGAATGGTACTGGGGCTTCTGGAAGTGGCTCGTCAAGATCGGCGAGACGCTGATGATCGCCTACCTGGGCACGATGCTCGGCGCGATCGGCGGCTTTTTCCTCTGTTTCCTCTCGGCCAGCAATCTCGTCACCCGCAAGCCGGTCATCTTCGTCACCCGCCGCATCCTCGAGTTTTGTCGCACGGTGCCCGAGCTGGTGTTTGCACTGACGTTCGTCGTTGCTTTCGGGCTCGGGCCGCTTCCTGGCGTTCTCGCGCTCGCCATCCACACGCTCGGCGCTCTCGGCAAGCAATTCGCCGAGGTGGTCGAGAACATCGACATGAAGCCGTTCGAAGGCGTCTCGGCCACCGGGGCGACCTGGACCGAGGCGGTCCGCTTCGCAGCACTGCCCCAGGTGATGTCAAACTTCGCCAGTTACGGCCTGATGCGCTTCGAGATCAACGTCCGTGGCGCCGCTATCATGGGCTTCGTCGGTGCCGGCGGCATCGGACAGGATCTGCTCGAGGCCATCCGCAAGTTTTACTACTCCGATGTCAGCGCGATGCTGCTGATGATCATTGCGACGGTGGTCGTGATCGATCTCGTCACGGAGCGCATCAGACACATCCTCATCGGATCGGAGCGGACCGCATGACGGATCGAAGCCCCGTGCAGAAGCCTCACGTTCGCGACTTGCGCCAGCGTCACCCCGTTGCCATGCGCGCATCGTGGCGCGCACAGGCCATGCCCCTGGCGGTGGCCGGCGCTCTGATGCTGCTCATGATCGTCGGGTTCGCGACGCTCGACGTGTCCTGGACCCGCGTCCTCGCCGGGCTGGGCGAATTTGGACGCATCGTACTGCTCATGCTGCCGCCCGACTACGGCAGCGTCGACAAGCTGATGCTGTGGACCAAGGCGCTCGGCGAAACCCTTGCCATCACCCTACTCGGAACGCTCGCGGCCGCTTTTCTCGCCTTCCCGTTCGGCTTCCTCGCCGCCCGCAATGTCGTGCCGTCTTGGATCTTCCGCTTCTCGCTTCGGCGGGGCCTCGACGCGTTCCGCGGTGTCGATACGCTGATCTGGGCGCTGATCTGGATCAACGTCGTAGGGCTCGGCCCTTTCGCCGGAGTTCTGGCACTGATGACGTCGGACTTCGGAACCTTCGGCAAGCTCTTCTCTGAAGCCATCGAGACAGCCGACAACCGGCAAGTGGAGGGCATCCGATCTGTCGGTGGCAACGATCTCCATGCGGTGCGGTTTGGCATCGTGCCCCAGATCGTGCCAGTGATCGTGAGCCAGGTTCTCTACTACATCGAGAGCAACACGAGATCGGCAACCATCATCGGCATCGTCGGAGCGGGCGGGATCGGGTTGCATCTGGCCGAGCAGATCCGAACGCTCGAATGGCAGCACGTGAGCTTCATCGTGTTGATGATTCTGCTTGCGGTCGCAGCCATCGACGCGATCTCCTCGCGTCTGCGCTTCGCCGTCATCGGCCGCCGGACGGATGGTGCAGGGGCATGAGCGAGCAATCCGCCGGCGCAACATTGGCGAGCCCGATCGATCCGACGCAGGACGACCGCAGATCCATGATGCGCACCCTGGCCATGGCCAGCGCCGTCGAAGTGGCACGGGCCCTGGAGCGGCTGCAACCGTTGCCGGCCTTGCGCGTGCTGCGCAAGCCGGAGGTGGGTCTCGTCATGCTCCGAGGACGCATGGGCGGGGATGGCGCACCGTTCAATCTCGGCGAGGCCACGGTCACGCGGGCTGTCGTACGGCTCGCGACCGGAGAGACCGGCTTCTCCTACCTGCTCGGCCGCCATCTGGATAAGGCACACGCAGCCGCCGTCATCGACGCGATCTGGCAGACCCCTGCGGGACGCGCGCAGGTAGACCGGGCGGTCCTTAGTCCGTTGCGCGCGACCCAAGCCGACCAGACACGCCGCAGGAGCGCCGAAGTGGCCGCGACCAAGGTTGACTTCTTCACCATGGTTCGGGGAGAGGACGCATGACGGGGAGCGCCGACACAGATTTCGCGTTTGCCGATGCGGTGCATGATGCGCAGCGGATCTTCCGCACCGCGATGCAGGCTCTGGCCCGCCCTGGAAGCATCCACCCCCTCGCGGGATTGGCAAGCGCACCTGCTCCACTGATGCCGGCGGCCAACGCTTTGATCCTCGCGCTCGCCGATCACGAGACGCGGTTGTGGCTCGATGCGCCGCTCGTCCATAGTCAAGGCGTGATCGACCATCTGCGCTTCCAGACGGGCGCGCGCATCGTCTCATCTGCGCGCGATGCCACCTTCGCACTCGCCAGCGATCCGCGCACCTGCCCCCGCCTCGACGAGCTTTCTTTGGGCAGCCCCGCGTATCCGGATCGCTCGACCACGCTGATCCTGCAGGTCGAGCATCTCGAGGCAGGTCGCGGCTGGAGATTATCCGGCCCCGGAATACGAGGTGAGACCCGGCTTTTGGCCGGACCGGTGCCACGCCACCTGAACG
>CAMDBL010000326.1 GCA_945889015.1 Devosia equisanguinis | reverse complement strand
CCCCCTTCAAGACAACCAGCTCGGGCTTCGCGTCCCCCCTATCGGCGACGGTACTTGACGCAGCGATAAGCCGCGACAATTCGGCCGCCGAGTAGTGCGTCGTGATGCGTCCGGATCGGTGGCCGAGAAGGTCCTGTCGATCCTCGAAGCTGACACCCGCCGCACGCAGGCGCCGGCCGAACGTATGCTTGAGGTCGTGGACGCGGACCTGAGGCAGTCCCACCTTAATTCGAGCGCGCTTCCACGCCGACGTCATCATCCGCGACAGTGGCTGCCCCTCGTAGGCGAAGACGTAGTGAGCATGAAGCCCTCGACGTGCCTCGACCACCGACGCGGCCACGGCATTCAGGACGACGAGCCGATCGTCGCTGTTCTTTACATGTCGACCAGGGACGATGAAGACGCTGGTGCCCAACTCGGGCACCTTGACCTCCCAGTCCCACCGCAATGCGCACACCTCCTGATCGCGGCAGCCCGTGTTGACGGCAAACAACGCCATCTGCGCGAGGTAATCCGGCAGAGCTTGAAACAACAGGCCTTGCTCGGTCCAGCTCAATGGGTAGGGCTGGCGCTTGTCGTGGTCGGCTAGGAGCTTCAGCTTCGGAGCTGCAGGCAGCCAAGTCAGCCCGTGATCGTCGACCCAGTCCGCCGCCGCGAGATTGAGGATGCGGCGGACAATCTTTATGCCGTGGTTGATTGTGCCTGCCGATTTTTGTGCGGCGCGGCGCCGGTCGATCCACGGCTGCAAGGTGCCGAGATGAATGCGGTCGAGTTGGGTCTGCCCAAGCCAGGGCAGGATCTGCTTGAGCTGCGAGATGTCGTCATCGAGGCTCCGCTTGTGCTGGTTCTCCAGCACGAACTTTGCCGCGGCCTGCTCGAAGGTTCGAGAAGGTCGGACGCCGTAGACCTGAGCTTGCCGGGTCTGTTCCATCAGTCGCGCGAGGTACCTTTCCGCTTCCTGGAGGTCAGTTGATCCAGTGCTCTGGCAAACTCGCCGCCCGCAGATGCGCTTGTCGATGTGCCAGACGCCCGCCCTCTGGACGAGGCCGGGGATGTGTTTGCGTCCCATGTGGTTTCTCCTTTCCGTGAGGGACGCCCGTTGCGGGCTTTATAGTCCTCGAACCATGCATCGAGTTCAAGGCGATCGAAGCCGATCCCCTGTGTACCGATGGGCACCTCGGTGAGGTGAGGGCGGACCTCGGCGTTGAAGCGGTTGCGATCCATGCCGAGGTAGGCGGGGGCATCGCGGAAGCGGATGACGCGCGGCGCAATCTCGTTGGCCATGCTGCGGCCCTCTAGTCGGGTGGGGGCGGTGCCGGCGCCGGCACGACGATCGTCACCACGGGCGCCCTGCCGAGCTTGCGCTCGACCACGATCAAGCCGGCCTTCTCCAGCCAACTCAGCGCCCTGTACTTGGCATTCCGATCGAGGCCGAACCGCTGGCCCGAAATGTTGCTCAAGGGCACGGAGATGGAACGGGTCAACCCGGCCGCATACCAGAGCGCGACACCGGCATGCAGCGACCTCCCGGGAAGCCGAGCGGCAGTTTCCAACCAAGCCAATGGAATTGGTCCCTTGAGGAACCGTTCGCCCTTTCTGACACCGGGAGACCTTCGCGACGCCGAAGTAACAACGCTCGTCTGTCGGCGAAGCCGATCGACATCAATCGGTGGCATGCTGAGCCATCCTTCATAGAGACATATAAGGAGATGGGACGGGGGTGCATCGATGATCAGGTCGCGTGGCGCCTGCGAGCAGGTGCTCTGGCCTCGCCGAGTGCACGGCCCACCGCCTCCCAGACCACGCGCCCCTTCTGCTCGCGCCAGCGATCGGGGGCACGGACAGTCCGCACCGACGATCGCAGCTCGAACCCATCGAGCACGACGGCGCTTGCCTTGGCCATCAGGCGCTGGACCGTGTCGACGGTGTCGTCGAGGTCGCGCAACGGCGCTTCGATCAGCAGAGCGTCGTGATTGGGCGCGCAGACCTTGATGCCGGCTTCCGTGACGAGGCAGCAGGCGAGCCTGAGCATTTCAGCACCATTCGCCTGGAGTGGGAAATTGCGCACCGCCCTTCGATTCGCGCCCGCTTGCACGTGCATGGCCCACCCGAACACCGACGACAGGCTGCCCGTGAGTATGGCGCGCACCTCGACGTCGTCGGACCACTTCCAGAAATTCGGGAATGCAGCCCGATGGCTGCGCTGCAGCTCACGAGCAGCGGCCTCGCTCTGGCCGATGAGGCGGGCCAAGGTCGACGCGCCCATGCCGTATTGCAGGCCCAACGCACACGTCTTGAACCGTACCCGCGCGTCGGCATGGCTTTCGGGCGTCGCTCCGCTTGGCACAGCGCCGGCCAGGACGGCGAGCGCGAAGTAGGGATCGCCACTGTCGTAGGCCGCCTGCATTGCCGCGTCGCTCGACAGTGCCGCGGCGATGCCGAACTCTTGCTGAGCCCAGTCGATTAGGGCGAGCCCGATGCCTGCCGCCGGCATGATGAGGTGGCGGAGCCATGCCGCGCTGCCGAGCACGGTTGCTTTCGTGCTCGGCTGGTTTCGGCCAGTCCGCGAGGCGAACGGTCTGAGTGGCGTGCGATTGCGGCGATCGCGGCCAACGGCGAGAGCTGACGGATCGAAGCCGAAGGCCGTCGCACGCAACTCCTTCAGCGGCCGCAGCTCCGGGTGGGCGCGCGCCATGTCACGGAACGTATCGTCGCCGAGGTCAAGGCCACCCCTTGGCAGGACAGGCCAAGCGATTTTGCGCTGGTCCAGCCACGCTTTCAGGGCAGCCTCGTCGAGACGACCCTTGCGATGCACTCCGTAACCGCGGTCGACGGTCTCCACGACGCTCGCCCAGGTGGCGCGCCAGTCCTCCGCCAGCCGGCCGATAGTCTCAGTGTCGACAGGAACGCCGACGGCTTCGATTTTTGCGACCGCACACAGGTACCGGCCTCTGAGCAGGGCTCTACCGAGGTCGAGCACCGGCGCCATCCGCTCGAACAGCGTCGCCACGGCCACCAACCGTTGGCGCATCTGCGCCGGCGATGTCCCCGTGATCAGCGCAGCCGCCACCGGCAAGCCGTGCTGGAGCAGAGCGCCGCCGAAACCGCCGACGGGCGCCGCGATCCGGCCGCCACTGTCGTTGCGGTGTTCGATCATGAGATCAAGGATGCGCTCGGGCACGCGCCATCCGAGGGCCAGATGGCAGGAGATGACCGTTGTGGCATCGATGGTTACCAGCAACGCTTGCGGACCGGTCGGATAGGGCGCGTGGCGGATGCCGAGCAGTCGCGGAACCCCGATCTCGATCAGAAGCCCGGTCCTCGCATCCTGAGCAGCAAGCGCGACCGGTGAGGGTGCTTCGCCGGATCGCGTCGTCGCGGCGACGACAACGACCCAGACGCTCGCGAAGTGGTTGCCAAGGGGCAGCATCAGATCTCCCCCCGCAAACGGCGCAGCACGGGATGATCGAGATCCTCGATCAGGCGTCCCTTGAAGGCGATCTTCAGAAGGTCTGTGAATGTCACACTCGGCCAGACCGGCTCCGGGAAGGCGCCCGCTGCGACGTCGATGTCGTAGGCGCCGAGGGCTTGGTTCGCCGAGATGCGGACCCACTTTTCCATGGCGAGCTGCGCGCCTTCGTGGGCCGAGCGGTTGTAGTCGTCGAGCCGGCCCTTTTCGTCGGGGAGACGCACGGGCCAGAGCGTGACGACGTTGCGGCGATCGATGGTGGTGTAGATCGTTCGCGGCTTGCACTCGTTCGGAAATAGCGGCCAGACCGCCGGATCGACGAGATACATCTCGCGGTCGACCTTGATCTCGATCAGCGCTGTTTCGAGCCGCCACGCCTCGTCGGGGTGAACGCGGAAGAACTCTTGAGTGGCGCGCGACAATCAGGATGAGACTCCAGCGACAATCAGGATGAGACGGTTTGCCGGCGTGGGCTTACGGAGGGAGGGCGGAGCCCGACCGGAGGCAGTCCACGCC
>CAMDBL010000325.1 GCA_945889015.1 Devosia equisanguinis | reverse complement strand
GAGACGACGCCAGTGCTGCTGCCGATGGCGAGGTTGCCACCCGCGTAGGGTGTCGTGCCCGTCAGGTCGGTGACGAGCGAGTATGAAACGATGTTGGTGGTGGCGTCGGCGTCGGTCGCCGAGGCGGTGATGCCGAGGGTGCCGGTGGCGTTCTCGGCGATCGGGGTGGTGGCGGCATCGACGTCGGCGGGCGTCGTGATGGCGAACTCGTTGACGTCGCTGACGGCGAACGTGAACGCCTGCACGGCCGAGGAGCCGTCGGCTGACGTGGCCTTGACGAAGATGGTCTGCGTGCTGCCGTCAGTCTCCCGGTCATATGCGGAGACGACGGAGACGACGCCGGTGACGCCGTCGATGACGAGGTTGCTACCCGAGTAGGGCGTCGTGCCGGCGAGGCTGGTGACGAGGCTGTAGGTGACGGTGTTGTTGGAGCCGTCGGCGTCTGTCGACGACGCTGTGATGCCAACCGTGCCGGTGGCATTCTCGGCGATCGCGTTGGTCGTTCCGTTGATATCCGAGGGGGTGGTGACCGCGAACTCGTTGACGTCGGTGACCGTGACGGTGATCGCCACCGTGTCGGTGCCGCCCTTGCCGTCCGACACCTGGACGGTGATCTGGTAGCCCGGCGTTGCGCCAGCGGCCGGAAGGGACTCGAAATTGGGAGCGCTGATGAAGCGGAGCTGGTTGCCCGACGAGATCTGGAACAGGGCCTGGTTCTCGCCACCGACGATCGAGTAGGTCAGGTACTGCGTCGCGATGTCGGGATCGGTCGCGGTCAGGGTGGCGACCGCCGTGGTGTTCTCCGCGATCGAGATAGCGGTCGCGTTGGACGTCAGCGTCGGAGCCGAGTTCACCGTCGTGATGTTGATGGACCAAGCGGTCAGCGTTCCGATATCGAGCGCCGCCAAGTCGACGATGCGAAGTGTCCAGTTGCCGTTGACGGTGCCGGGATAGAGTGTCGACAACGCGGCATCCGGCCTATAGCTGCCGGTGAACGGTGCAGAGCCCGCGCTGATCAGGGTGCTTGCGGAGTCGTTAAACGTCGTGCTGGTAAAGTTGTTGGCGCTGCCGCCGCGCCGGTTGGAGAGCAGGACGGAGTTGCCGTCGGGATCGATCAGCGAGATTCTCAGGTCGTTGTCGTAGGTGTGGAGCAGGTCGAGGTTGACCGACATGCCCGTGATCGACCCGGAGGTGCCCGACACCGCCAAGACATTGTTGATCGTCGTGAGGTCCGGGATCGCCTGTGCGCCGGAGAAGCTGTACGTGTAGGTCGTCATTGCCTGAACGCGTCCTCTGCCTGCATGCGAGCGGTTCTCCGCCAGCGAGGCTGGATGTACGAAGGGTCAGTATGCCGCGATTGGGTTAAGAAAACGGGAAAACGGCATTAAAGATTCGATCAGAATTGATGAACGTCGTAATTTCCAGCAAGTCGGTTGACGGGTTGTTAATGCGATTGATCGAGTGGAACGCTCGTCGGCGCTGAATAAAAACAGATATTCATTTCTATTGCGCATTCCGGACATCGGCCGTCATCTAATTGCAACCGGTGAGGGTAAGGGTGCCGTCGGCGAAATTCATCGCTTCGGCCAGCACCAGGATGGCCCCGCCAGTTGCCATCCAGCCAGTGGCGAGACCCAGGATCGCCGCCGCCCACCAGCCCGAGCTTGCCATCCCGCGACGGTGCAGGATCATCAGAAAGCGCGAGTAGATCAGCGCGAAACCCATCGCCAGCAGTATTCCAACCAGGATCGCCGGGCGCGCGCCGGTCAGTTTTATGAGCCCGTCGGCAGGGGCTGCGCCGGACAGGGCGACCGTCGCCAGGGAGTAGAGCGGGAGCAGCGGAAAGGCGCCGAGCCGGCCGAGGACGCCGTGTGCGTCACCGAACATCTCTGCAATCGAAAGTAGCAGGAACAGGGTCGCAGCAAACAGGCCAATTCGCCAAATGCGGCTATCGATGATTGTCGCAATATCGCCATAATTGAAACTGTCTGTTGCCGGGCAACGCCACCAGGCTGCAATCAGAAGCGGGACCGAGAAGAGGAATGCGGCCAGCAGAAGTCCGCCGGCGCGCGCGGGCAATTTCGCCATCGCGCCGATGATCGCGAGCCAGACGGCGAAGGCCACTGCCGCCAGCGGCCAGACCCAACTGGTGGCCGTGGATCCCACGAGGTCGACCAGCAGGCCAAAGACCGCGATGAAGGCCATCGCGATCCAGCCGTTGAGCGCGATGACAGGCAGCATCGCGCGGGCCATCGCGGTTTTGTCGGTCGGCGGCGCCATCAGCAGGCTGATGCCGTTGAGGGCGGGAAAGGCCATCATCATGCCGGCAACCCGCGACTCGCTCGACTGAACAGTCGTCAGGACCAGCGCGAACAGCGCGGTTCCCACCCCGACGCGCAGCATCAGCAGCGCGGCGCGGTCCAGGGGGCGCGTCCCTTCAGGCAAGTCTGGTGATCTCGTCGAGCGTGAGGTCCCCCGGAACGATCGTGACCGGGATCGGGAAGGTGCCGGCGAGCTTGCCGACCGCCAGTGACGACACCAGTGGACCCGGACCCTTGGCGTCGGTCGCGGCACCTAGTACGAGGATGGCGATGTCCTGGTCCTCGTCGATCAGCTTGAGGATCTCGTCGGCGACCTTGCCCTCGCGAATGATCTCCTCGCTCGGCACCGTCTCGAAACCTGCGGTATTGAGCTTGCGGCGGAACATGCGGAACAGGGCCTTGGCCTTGCTCGTCTCCTCCTCCAGCTGCACCTGCTTGACGCCCATCCAATGCTGATAGTCCTGCGGCTGGATCACGTAGAGCAGGGCCAGGGAGCCGCCGGAATGCTGGATACGGCTCGCCGCGAAGAACAGTGCACTCTCCACCTCCCGGCTCTCGTCGACGATGACGAGGAACTTGCGGGAGTGGCCTTCCTCGAGCGAGAGGCGGGTTTTGTGCGTGGTCATGAGCGAATGCTGCCATCCAAATGTCACAACCACAATAGCAGATCGGGGCCCGGCGGTAGCATTCCGGTGAGGCCGCGACGCAATTTATGAACGATGTTTTGAGTGCAGGGGGTGGCGTTGACGAGTTGGCTCATCGCGTCAGGACAGGCGAAGCGGCCGGGCAGGGCGGCGGCCAAGGGGGCCGAGATCCGCGCCCGTATCGCGCGCAACCGCGCCAAGCGCCTCTCGATTGCCGAGGCGATGAAGCTCGAGGCCGGCGTCACCGGGCACGAGGTCAACACCGAGAATTTCGCCGGCCTGGCGTTTCTGGGGACCGGGCGCATCTTCTCGCCCGAAGGCAGCAACATGATGCAGCTCTATACGGTGGCGCACGAGTGCGGGCACATCTTCCTGCACGACAAGCCACCGGGCTCGCGGTTGGCGACGCACGTGATGGAGATGGAGGCGGAGAGCTACGCGCACCAAGCGTTCCGCGAACACGGCATGAAGCTGCCCGAGCACTTCACGGCCTGGGGCCGCAGCTATGTCGGCTCCTGGATCGAGAAGGATCGCGCCAAGGGCATCCCGATCGACCCGCGCGCGCTCGCGTATGCGCAGGGCACCCGCTCACCCTTCCAGGCGCTGCGCCGGATACCAGCCACTTGGCATCGGCATGTGGCCGAGGGCAACCGGCTGCCATGGACGGTGCGGCTTGCCCGCGCCAAGCTGGCGCGCGGGCTGCTGTCGGCCAAAGCGCGCTGCTGGTCTGCCGTGGCGCCTGTGGGTCTGGCCCTGGCTCCCTGGCTGCACCGCGAGCGCGCCCTGATCACGGAGGCACGGGCGTTGCTGCGGTTCGCGCTGCGCCAGCTTTACGTCGGCGTGATGCTGTCGATGCTCGCCTTGTCGATCGCAAGCCATCACGTGCCGCTGCCCGAGCTGGTCGACCCGAATTACCATCATTTGAAATGGCAGGCGCTGGTTCCGATCATCTGCGGCGCACTGCTGTGGACCGATCTGGCGCTGGCGCTGCGCGTGGCGTTCGGGCCGGCGCAGCGCCTGACGCCGACCCCGCCCGTCCCGGCCACGTCGGCACCGAGCACGCGGT
>CAMDBL010000324.1 GCA_945889015.1 Devosia equisanguinis | reverse complement strand
AAAAGCTGGAGATCGGCGGTCAGGCATGGCCCGCCCGACGACCCTTCGTCGGTCGTGGTGTCGTAACGGACCCGTGTTCCGGAGCCATTGAACCCCGATACCGCCCCCCAGGCCATTTCAAGCTTTCGCCCCCTCGGATGCTGGGCGATCACGACGAAGTCGCGCACCGCCAACAGCGGACGCCCTTCCTTGAGGTCGAACCAGCCGCGCTCGTTCCCGGTCGAAGTACGCTCGTCGCCAGCGTTCTTGTTCAGCCTGAGCAAGGCGTAGTCCAGCTGATCGGCATCCGCCTCGCCAACACCGGTAAGATCGCTGTCGCTGTAAGGGCTCGACGCTACGCACCAGTCCGTCGCGAGACCGACGGCTGTCGGCTCGGTAGCTCCTTCCACGGCGTCACCAGCGTTGTTGAAATCGAACCGGCATTTGGTGCGCCTTGCGTCATCGGCCGACTTCACCGCATCAACGACGTGGTAATTCGTCAACACGAGATTGGCGCCGACCAGGAACCCGGTACCGACCTTCTTCGGCGTTTCGATCTTGCAAAGGCGAACTCCCAGGCTTTGGTAGCGCTCGAGGAACTTGCCATAGTCGACGAGGCGTGAGTTACGCGCGACCATGGCCTCCAGCGTCGGCTTGGCTGGAAGCGGCTTTGTCAGGTCGTATTTTTGTTCGACTTCGGCGTAGGCGAGCCCCAGTGAAGTCGCCATCCGCTGGACTGTGCCGTTGCCTGGCCGCTCGGCAAGTACGAGGTTCGCAAGTTCCCGCGTCTTGCCTCTGCGGTCCGTCCAGCCGATCAACTGACCGACGGATTCAATGAAGCCCTTATCTGTACCGACGTAGTTGGTCAGCACCATGCCCCACTTAAATCTCAGGGCATTCGCCAGTTCTCCCGGTGACAGGCTGTCGACGATCGCATCGCTGACTTGCTCCAGTTGGGCCGGGGTTAGAGGCATCGCCGGCTTGAGATCTGGCGTCGTCATCTTCGTTCCTCATCCCATCGGAAAGCCGGGCATCGGCGCAAGTTCACAGCCGCGGCGCCTCTGCGCATGTACAAACACGATACATGAAGATATATATGTCTCGCCACCAGGTTGTTATAAGCTAGCCAAATGCCCCTTCTTACACCTCCGCAAGCTGCCCAACTGTCGGCGGCCCTGCTGGACGCATTCAGTCCGGTAACGCTTGCCTGGACGGTACGATCGTCGCTAGGGCCTGAACTCTATGTAATCGTAAATGCACAACAAGCGTTGGAACAGGTCGTCCCGGAGCTCCTCGCCTGGATCGAACGCCGTGGGCACGGCACCCTTGAGATGTTTCTGAGAGGAGCTATCGCGGCACGCCCGCACAACACGTTGCTTCGCGATTTTTGCCAGCAGCATTTTCCGGCAACGTTACAGGTAATGCCATCCGGCGCCCTGGCGCAGAAATTCACCCTCGGACTGCAACTCCTGATCGACATGAGAGACGACCCGACTGTCCGGCAGACCGTCGGCCGCTTTCGCGCAGACTTGGACGCCACCAGCCATCAGATGCAGGACCTCAGAGGCTATAAGGGGCTTCATGACTGCTTGCATGCGCTTCAGTTGCGGATCGAGATCATCGCCGATGCGCTCAGCCGGCTCGGAAAGGATGCTGGCGCCCGCCGTCGGCTGCAGATGCTTTCGGAAGAACTTGAGGATATCGCCACCACTGCTCGCGCCTGCGTTTTGAAGCTCTCCGTCCTCCCGGCGAGACCTGTAGAAGATTTTTGGATCAGCAAATTCGAAAGCTGCATTCAGGAGATCACCGACGCCAAGACAGCCGAGAACGCCCCGGACTTGGTGGAGCGTCTAAGGCAACTATTGCCCGAAGCGCCGCGCATCAACTACGCACTCGGCCTCGCTGCCAACAATTTGCGGCTGGAGAGCTTTGCCAAGACAATGGATACGATTGCCGCCAGCCTCGGTGGCTTCGTCGCCCCGACTGACTTTGCGGCCCGGTTGGTTGATAGCTCGACAGCTATCAATATGCTTCGCGCCCGCCTCGATGGTCAGGTCTTCGAGCATAACGAATGGCAAATCTTCAGCAGCCAACTCAACTCCGCCGAGGGATCGGCGAAGTATCTGCCGAAGGACAGGATGCCGAACTGGACACAGTTCAGCGTCCAGATACTCGCTATGTGTACAGCTCATCCCGACGCCGGTTGGTCGCAGGACCTCCTGGAACGAATGCAAGCGTGGATCGCCGCCGCGCCAGCCGCCGTGAATAGCCAGGAAGATAAGAGAACAGCCGATGACGCCTTGGCCGCGTTCCATCGTGTGTGCATCTACCGCTTCTATAACGTCGACAAGGATCTTGTTGAGCTTTGCGGTCAAGTGACCGACATCGCCAAGCCGCTCGATACTTTGTTGAACGCGATTCAATAGGCTTTGAACGGGGAGAGCGTGCCAGCCATGGCCTCATATTCCGAGCCCTTCCGCGGCCTTGACGCATTGCGCGCGGCAAACGACGCATTGTTCGGCAGTCTGCCCGACAGGACCTCGGGCGCGCCGGAAACCGGTACGCCGCCAACCAAGGAGCAGATAGAGGAATTCGTCCGCAGGGCCGTCGAGACGGGCGCTTTGCTCGATTCTGCCACTGATCGGCGGGCCGCGCAGGGCCTGATCGACTATTGGGCAGGCAGTCGATACACCGGAAATGACAGGCTGGAGATATCCGGCCTCAAGAGTATCCTGCTAAAGCCATTTGATGGCAGCCTCGCAGATGCGGCCTGCGCACGGGGTGACGAAGCCCTCAGCAAACTTAGGCCGAATGAGCAGGAGGTTGCCCGGCGAATTCTTCTTCGTCTGTTCGACATTGATGAAGAGGCGAAACACTACTGGTCATCGTCGACCTTGATCGAAGGCTTGTACAAAACCGGCCAGAAACCTCAGATCCACGCTATCCTGGACTCGCTCACCAAGGCGCAGGTCGTCAGCACCACCATCACGGATCGCGGACCCACGGTCGAGTTGAAGTATGATTTTCTCTTGCGCCGCTGGGCGACGCTTCGCCGCCTTGTAGATCAACGTTTGAAATTCCGAGAAGCGGCGTTGTTGTGGCTGTCGAGTGGCGAAAAACGAAGCATGTTGTTGGGTGCCAGCCAATGCCATGAAGCAGGCTCATACGATGACTTGACTCAAAACGAGCGGGAATTCATAAAAAGAAGCCGGAGCCGCAGCCATTTCTATTGGCTTGCCACCGGAGCCGCTGCCATTGCGCTGCTTGCTCTGATACCCGTGACACGTCCCATTTTCGATCGCGTCGCCAAAGAGTATTTCAACGCCTATAGATCGCCCGAGCTGGAGAAACTCTTACGATCCGACGATGCGTCGATCAAAGACAAGGAAGACGCATTTAGGTCTCTGGTTGCAAACGGCAAGCTTTCGTTTTCTACCATGGTACTAGTCGATCTTAATCTCTCCAGACTTTACTCTGCAGCAGGCCTCTCGTTTGTTCATGCAAGCCTAAGTGGTGTTGCATTCAATTACGCCGTTCTTCCTTTCGCCGACTTCAGCAGTAGCCGGATTAGAGGCGGAAAATTCAACGACGCCACGCTGAACGGCGCCCGTTTCAGCGACGCACAATTGGTGGAAACCAAATTCACCGGCGCGGATCTTGTTCGAACGATTTTCGACCGAGCGCGACTCTGCGCGGGAGTAGACTTCGGCGATGCACGCCTACGCAACGCGTCCTTCCGGGATGTTCTCTTCGATGACGACAAGGTCCCCAATTTCAGGGGAAGCGCCTGGTGGACCGCAGTTGGCTGGACCGCCAAACAGAGAACACAACTTGCCAAGCAGTCCGAGGGGGTGGAGCGCAGCGATTCGGGTGCATTCAAGAAGGATATCCGGGATGCCGACGAGGACCTTCTGAGAGAACCGGGGTCCGGCATTCTTCGAGCCGACGCTCTGAATGACAAAGCCTGGAAGCTCGCAATCTGGGGGCTTCAACTCAAGGAAGCCGAAACTGCGGCCAGAGAATCTCTACGGATTATCGAGGCGATGCCGCCCAATCCTCA
>CAMDBL010000323.1 GCA_945889015.1 Devosia equisanguinis | reverse complement strand
GCCCGCTCGCCAGCGTCCAGGACACCGAAAAACGCAGTGTCGTTGGCATCGGCCAGTGCCGCCAGGCGCGGCACGAGGTGCCGCCCTCGGCTCGACAGCGCGAGGGTGTGGGCCCGCGCATCGTCCGGACTGTCGGTTCGGGCGACGAGCCCTTTGGCCAGAAGCCGATCGGCGAGCTTGCTGATGGCGCCTCGTGTCATGCCCAACCGCGCCGCCAGCCGGCTCGGTGCGAGGCCTTTGGTGTCGTACAGGATGCGGAGGACGACCCACTCCGCGACCGTCACCCCCTCCCCCTCGATCCTGCGCGCGAAGGCGGTAGAGACCTGATTGGACACCTGCCGCAGTCGGTAGCCGAGATGGTCGGTCAAATCGGCGATAGGAGATTTGGAGATCATTCAAACACCATGTTTCCTAGGAAACTAATATGAATGAGTTTCCTAGTCAACCAGAAGTCGCGTCCTGATCTCGGGCCTCGCATGGCTGTTGCAGAAAGCTCGGTCGTGCCGCAGCCGCACGCGCTGGAGATCACCTGCAGAAGATGGGTGCGGCCGCCCTCACCGGTTCGCCGGCCACGGCCTGCCCTGATCCTCGAGGAAGGTGGGGTCGGCCTCGGGCAGACGCGGACAACCGAGCAGCGCCAGCGTCGTGTCGATCTCGCCGCGCACGATCGACAGCATCTGGGCGACGCCGGCCTCGCCGCCGGCCGCCAACCCGTAGAGATAGGGCCGGCCCATCATCACGGCCTTGGCGCCGAGCGCGACCGCCTTGACCACGTCGCCGCCGCGCCGGATGCCCCCGTCGAGGATCACCTCGATCCTTCCCTCGGCGGCTTCCACCAGACGCGGCAGTGCGCGGATCGGCGAGGTCGCGCCCTCGAGCTGCCGCCCGCCGTGGTTGGAGGCGACGATGCCGTCCGCTCCCGCGTCCGCCGCCCGCTTGGCGTCGTCGGGATGCAGGATGCCCTTCAGCACGACCTTGCCGGGGAAGATCGATTTGTACCAAGCGACGTCGTCCCAGGTGACCTTGCGGACAAAGTCGGCGTTGGCCTGCCGGGTCGCGGCCGAGAAGCCCATGTTGTAGCCGGGCACGTGCGCGAAATTGGCGAAGCCGAGCTTGGGGCTGGTCGCCAGACGCCAGAGGAAGCCGGGCTTGGTGCCGAAGTGCCAGATGTTGGCGGGGGTGAACTTCGGCGGGAAGGCGAAGCCGTTGCGAATGTCACGGTCGCGGCGACCCTGCACGGCGGTGTCGACGGTTACCATCAGCACGGGGCAGCCGGCCTTGCCGGCGCGCTCGATCAGCTCCTTGGTCAACCCCCGATCGCGCTGCACGTAGAGCTGAAACCAGATCCCCGGCGCGGCGGCCGCCACGTCCTCGATCGTCTGGGTGCTCACGGTCGAGAGGCAGAACACCGCGCCCGCCGCCTTCGCCGCCCGCGCCACCGCGATCTCGCCACCGGGGCCGTAGAGGCCGGTGAGCCCGGTCGGCGACAGGATCACCGGCGTGGTCAGCGTCTGGCCCAGCACGGTGACGGCCTGGCTGCGCTCGGCGATGTCCACCAACGCTTTCGGCTGGAACCGGATCTCGGAGAAGTCGGCGCGGTTGCGCCCCATCGTCACCTCGTCCATCGCCGCGCCATCGATGTAGTCGAACACGGGCTTGGGCAGCCGCCGCCGCGCCGCCGCGCGCAAGTCGTCGATGTTGAGGATCGCCATCCGTTCGTTTCCCCGCTTCCGTCCCGGTCACTCGTCGGCGCGCACCATGCCGAGCCGTTGCGCGCGGCGCAACACTGCTCGGCTTGCACCCGATCGGGCGCTTGGCGTGGCGGCGGTGGAAGGCCATAGTGGGGCGAGCCGACCGGATCACGGGTTGCCGGCGAGCGGCACACTCAGAACCAGCCAAAAACACTCAGTGAGGAAACGGGCATGAAGATCACATTCTTCGACGACTGGAAGCTCGGCATCGTCATCGGCGACGGCATCGTCGATGTGTCGGCCGTGGTGAAGGACATCCCCCGGCTGCATCCTCAGGACGTGATCAACGGCGTCATCACAGGTTTCGCGACCTGGCGGCCGAAGCTGGAAGCCGCCGCCGCTGCCGGCAAGCCGATCCCGCTCGCCTCCGTGCGCCTGCGCCCGCCACTGCCGCGTCCGCTCAACATCGACTGCATGGCCGTCAATTACATGGAGGACGGCACCCGCAGCGAGCCCGCGCCGATCAACGCCTTCCACAAGACGCCCGGCGCGATCATCGGCAACGGCGACACGATGGTGCTGCCCGACATCCCGGCCGTCGTGTTCGAAGGCGAGGCCGAGGTGGCGCTGGTCATCTCCAAGCGTGCGCAGAACGTGAAGGCCGCCGACGCGATGCAGTACGTGTTCGGCTACATGAACTTCATCGACGGCTCGGCGCGCGGCATGCCGCCGGCCAACAACGTGTTCTATCAGGCCAAGTCCCGCGACACCTTCGCCCCGATCGGGCCGTGGATCGTCACCGCCGACGAGATCCCCAACCCACAGAAGCTGCAGATCAAGCTGTGGAACAACGGCCGGATCCGCCAGAACTTCAACACCGACGACATGGCCCACGACATCGCCCGCTGCATCGAGTGGGTGACGTCGATCCATGCGCTGGAAGCGGGCGACATTCTCGCCACCGGCACCAACCATCGCGGGCTGCACGCGCTGCAGGACGGCGACAAGATCGAGATCGAGACGGAAGGCCTCGGGCGGCTCACCTTCAACATCCGCGACGAGCTGAAGCGGACGTGGGACACCGCGACCCGGCTGGAGCGGCAGGAGAAGGGCTTCGATCCGCCGCTTGCGCCTCAGCTCACCGGCAAGTACGCGAAGAAGGCCTGAGCGGAAAAGCGCTCTCGCTTTCGCTCACTTTTCCTCCTCGGGTCCGGACGGCTCGGTCGCTCCGGATCCGCCACTGCCGCCATAGCCCTTGCTGAAACCTTCACCGCCTTGACCGGGGTGCTTGGGATCGCGACTGCGGTTCTTGGCCTTCTCAGGCAGCGGCTCGGCCGGAGCATCCGGTTTCGGCCGGCCGCCCTCGCGATAGCTGTGGTGCGGCCTGCCTTGCTTCGTCCCTGTCATAGGGATGCCCTCGCTTGTTCACCGGGACAACGGTGCCCCGGGTCGCGCGGTTCCCGCCTCAGCGCGACGCGAACGCCGTCATCTCGTAGAGCGCCAGCGTCGGACCGAGGAGATACAGGAAGGCCCATATGTCGCCGGCCGTGACCAGCGCGGCCAACGCCACGCCCAGCACATAGCCCGGCCGGCGCATCTTGTGCAGGCAAGCCTGCGGACCGAGTGCCACCGCGAAAATGAGGCAGATGAGCGCGATGAGAATCGCGCTGCCGACGACATAGTTCATGACGCCCCCGAGGTTGCTCCGGACATGACACGGCTCTGCGCCGCTCCCGCAAACGACGCGAGTTGCTTGTGCATCACGCAAGGGGCGGAGGCTAGATGGCAGGCCGCAGCGGATCGTCGCAGCACGCCGACCGCGGGCAGACCCGGTGCCCACAATGGCAGCGGAATGAGCGCGAGGGACAAGGGGGCAAGGGCTCCGACCCCGACCACCTAAGCCGGCAGGTTATAGCCGATGTCCGCTTCGATCTTGCAGGTCTTCTGCACGGCGGGGCGCGCCATGACCCGCGCATAGTGCGCGTCCAGATTGGGATAGCTGCCGATCACCGGCGGCGGGAAGTTGGTGTAGCGGAAGTAGAGCCGGAACAGGTGGATGTCGGCGATCGAGTAGGCATCGCCGACGCACCAAGTGCGGCTGCCGAGCTTCTCCTCGACGATCGGCCACACCTTGGCCGCCGCCTCCGGCCCCTTCTGCCGCGCGGGATGCACGGTGGAAGCGATGAACGACATCCACGAGACGACGTGGGCCTCGGCCTCGAGGTCGGCCGGCAGCAGCGCCGCCTCCGGGAAGCGGCGCGCCAGATAGAGCAGGATGGCCGCGACCTCCGTCAACGGACGGCCGTCGATCGTCAGAGTCGGTACCTTACCCTCGGCGTTGATCGCCAGGTACTCGGGCGTCCG
>CAMDBL010000322.1 GCA_945889015.1 Devosia equisanguinis | reverse complement strand
CCGCCCTCGGCCGAACGCGGCACAGGGCTACCAGTTGACGGAGTTTTACTCCGGCGCAACCGACCGATTCGGCTGCCTCACTGAGGGATTATTGCTCCGGCGCTTACAGATAGGGCGGCTCAGCTACGAGGCCAAAAATATACGTGTTTTCAAAGGGAATTTGGCGGAGACGATAGGATTCGAACCTACGGTACCGGGTTAGGGTACAACGATTTAGCAAACCGCCGCCTTCAGCCACTCGGCCACGTCTCCGTCCGGTCAGGCTATAGTGAGCGTCGCCCGCGAATGCAAGCACCGGGTTGGGGCGGACGGTGCACCAATTTCTCGCTCCCGACCAACCGTTGCCGACCACGCCTGCGGCGCCT
Organism: Devosia equisanguinis; assembly: GCA_945889015.1. Taxonomy (GTDB): domain Bacteria; phylum Pseudomonadota; class Alphaproteobacteria; order Rhizobiales; family Hyphomicrobiaceae; genus CAMDBL01. The sequence goes on along the minus strand of CAMDBL010000322.1, from coordinate 3,702 downwards.
TCGCACGCGACCTGAGGTGTCGCATCGCCCCCTGGAGAGGTCCCCCGAACGCACGAAACCCCGGGCCGCATCCGGACCGGGGTTTCGTGAATGTCGAGCGTTCAGAGCATTGGTGCGGTCGAAAGGACTCGAACCTTCACGCCTTGCGGCGCTACCACCTCAAGGTAGTGCGTCTACCAATTCCGCCACGACCGCACGTCGCTTTGGCGGGATGCCGAACCAAGGGGAACGACAACCACGGGCGCTCGACTAACAGAGCCCGCAGCCGGATGCAAGGCCGGTGACACCGGGACACTGAGCACTGGCCCCATTGCCACCACCGGCGCACGCGATCAGATGTATGTGGATAACCGCGGGGAAGGTCCACGACCGCGCCCCGCGCAGCGGCTACCAGCCCCCCAACGCCAGCTTTACAGAGTGAAATGACCACACCTCCCGCCCTACCCGCCTCTTCCCTTCCGCCGGTCCAGCCGGTCGCCTGGGCCGTCAGCGACCGCCCGATCGGGTATGCGGCGGCACTCTCGGCGATGGAGGCGCGGGTCGTGGCGATCGCGGCCGGTGAGGCGCCCGAGCTCGTTTGGCTTCTCGAGCATCCCCCGCTCTACACCGCAGGCACCAGTGCCGCGCCCGACGAGCTGAAGGAACCCGACCGGTTTCCCGTGCACGTGGCCGGTCGCGGCGGCCGCTACACCTATCACGGCCCGGGCCAGCGCATCGCCTACGTGATGCTGGACGTGCGCTCGCGGGGCGGGGACGTGCGCGCGTTCGTCGCCGGCCTCGAAAACTGGATCATCGATGTTCTCGATACTTTCGGCGTACGCGGCGAGCTGCGGGAGGGCCGCGTCGGCGTCTGGGTTCGCCGGCCCGACAAGGGCCCGGAAATCGAGGATAAAATCGCCGCGCTCGGCCTCAGGATCCGGCGCGGTGTTTCGTTCCACGGTCTCAGCTTGAACGTGGAGCCGGAACTCGAGCATTTCACCGGCATCGTCCCGTGCGGCATCGCCGGTCATGGCGTGACGAGCCTCGCCGATCTCGGCCGGATCGTCGGAATGTGGGATGTCGACATGGCACTGCGGTCGGCCTTCGAGCACCGTTTCGGGCCGACCGTCTCGGTCCCTGCCCCAGCGGTCGCGGACTGAAACGGAGCCTGCCGCCCTGCGTTGCCGCGGCCGCCACACCGAAACTATCCACAACAAAAAACGCCCGGCCACCGCATGACGGCGACCGGGCGTCCTAGTCTGGAGATCGTCCTCGCAGCACCGCTACTTCGACGCGGGTGGCGGATTGCTCTCGCCTTGCCCTTGCTCGCCCGGTTGATCCGGGCCGTCGTAATAGAGGTAGCCGTCCTCGATGGAGACGATTTCCGAGCCGTCCAGCTCGTAGTCGTCGTCTTCGCTGTCATCGAGGCGGATGATACAGCCCTTCCGACAGATCCCTTGGAGCGAGGCTGCCGGCTTGAGCGTGTGCTCTTGCCTGACGTCACCCTCCATGATCGTGACCTTGTGGTCCTTTTCGTCGCGATTGGTGACGGAAGCCGCAACGGCCTCAGAGGTCCACAGAAGGGCTGCAATCGTGCCAGCCGCAAACGCTACGATGGCTTTCACGGCCAACTCCGAATGCGAGGACCTTCAGCTTACTTCTTCTTCTTCGCCGGGGCCTTCTTGGCCGGAGCCTTGGCAGCGGGCTTCTTGGCGGCGGGCTTCGCAGCGGTCTTGGCTTTCATGGTGGTTCGTCCTTGGTTAGCCGACCCGAATCGCATTCGGGACATTTGGAATTTGGTGAGATTCAAGCGGGACCACAAACGGAATTTTTTGGTGATCCCTATCGAATTTCTCGATAGATGGGGTCTGCGGGCTTCCGTGGAGGTGTGAGGCGTATGGACATCAACTTGGCACGGACGTTCCTGATCATCGCGGAAACCGGAAGTTTCATCGACGCCGCGCGACGGATGAACATCGCGCAGTCGACGGTGAGCACGCGCATGCAGACGCTCGAGGATCTGCTGGGACAACCTCTTTTCAACCGCTCCAAGACCGGTGCGGGCCTGACGCAGGCGGGGGTCCAATTCCAGAAGCACGCGTTGGCGCTGGTGCGTGTTTGGCAGCATGCGCAGCTCGAGGTCGGCATTGCCGAGCAGCATCGCGACCATCTCTCCTTCGGCGCGGTAGCCAGTCTGTGGGACGGGTTTCTGCTGCGGTGGGTGGGGGCGATGCGCGAGACCATCCCCGACATCGCCGTCACCGCCATCGCCGGCGACGGCCCCGGACTGACGCAGCGCCTGGTGGAGGGGACGCTCGATCTGGCCGTGGTTTACAGGCCGGCGCAGCCGCCTGGACTGCTGATCGAGCATCTGTTCGACGAGGAGTTGGTTCTGGTCACCAGTACCGAGTCGAAGCGTCAGCGTGCCGATTATGTCTTCGTCGACTGGGGCCCGGAGTTCCAGTCGGACCACGCTGCGGCGTTTCCGGAGTTCTCCAAGCCGGGCCTCAGTCTCGACCTCGGCGCGCAGGCCCTCGGCTATCTTCTGCACAGTCCCGGCTCGGCCTATCTGCCGATGCGCCTCGTCAAGTCGCACATCAGCCGTGGGCGACTGCGACTGCCCAAGGGCGAGCGCAAATTCGTCTCGCCGGTCTACATGGTCTACCCCGAGACGCGGGACGAGGAGGCCTACGAGCCGATCCTGCAACTGCTGCGCAAGACTGCAGCGCGGTTCGCGCGGTCCTGACGTCGGCGCCTTACACCGTCGGTCGCACCTCGAAGCCCGGACCGGCCTCGACGCCCGTCTCGAGAACCCGCAGCATCTCGACATGCGCATCCCTGGGCCCTGCACGGCACAGCGTAAGCATGGTCTCCACCGACGCTGCCGGCCCCGCGATCACGGCCTCGACGCCACCGTCACGGCGATTGCGCACCCATCCTTCGAGGCCGAGGGCACGCGCCCGGCCGTCCACGAAGGCGCGATACCCGACACCCTGCACGCGCCCCTCGATCAGGATGCGGAGACTGGCACGCGTGGGCACTCCGGTACTTTCGTACGTTGCCATGCCGGTACCTCTATCCTATTGGTGTTGCTCGCCGTTCATCGCGTGGCCGCAGCTTGGCCGCAAGGATCAAGTTAATGTGTACGCCCCTCGATTGACGCAAATCGAGGCGGATGCAAGTGACTACGCTGGAACGCCGGGGCACATCGAGTTCGGCGTCCATCCGTTCAGAAACGAGGGAGTTGCCGAGAATGCTCCGTATTATTGCCGCTGCCGCCGCCATCGCCGTCGGTGCGACCGCCGTCTACGCGCAGAACCTGGATGCCATCAAGGCCCGCAAGGAGTCGATGAAGGCTTTGTCGGCCGCGGCCAAGGGGCCCGGCGGCATGATGAAGGGCGAGGTGCCGTTCGCGCTGCCGACGATCCAGGCTTCGCTCAAGGCCTTCCAGGAGCAGGCAGCCAAGTCGAAAGGTCTGTTCCTCGACAACGCCAAGACCGGTGGCGATACCGAGGCCCTGCCCGCGATCTGGGAGAAGAAGGCCGATTGCGTGGGCAAGTTCGACAAACTCGCGGCCGCCGCCAAGGCCGCCGAGACCGCGATCAAGGACGAGGCGAGTTTCAAGGCCGAGTTCGGCAAGGTGATGAGCAACTGTGGCAGTTGCCACAAGGAATACCGCAAGGCGAAGTGAGCTTTGCCGCTGAAGTCGAGCGACGGCGTGCG
>CAMDBL010000321.1 GCA_945889015.1 Devosia equisanguinis | reverse complement strand
GGGTGCCGGGGCTCGATCAGAGCGTGGTGTTCTCGACGAAGCAGGCGAGCTTTCCGTTCCCGCCGCACAACGCCGTTGCCGCCGACCTCGAGTTCAGGGTCCGCTACATCTACCGTTGACGGTGTCAGCGCCGGAACGCGCGCCACACTCTCTCGGGCGTCAGCGGCATCTCGAGATCGGCCGCCGCGCCCGCGTCGATCACCGCATTGACGAGCGCGCTCGGCGCGGCGGTGGTTCCGGATTCTCCCACGCCCTTCGCGCCGATCGCATTGGTGGTGCACGCCACGCCGTGATGCAGCACGGTCATGTCGGGCATGTCGCTCGCCCGCGGCACGGCGTAGTCCATCAGCGATCCGGTCAGCACCTGCCCGGTCTCGGGATCGTAGATCATGTGCTCCATCAGCGCCTGGCCGAGGCCCTGCGCGACGCCGCCGTGCACCTGTCCCTCGAGAATGACCGTATCGAGAACAGTGCCGCAATCGCCGACGGCGGTGTAGCGCACGATCGCGATCTCGCCCGTCTCCGGATCGACCTCCACCTCGGCGATGTGGCAGCCGTTGGGATAGGACGGCCCGGTCTTGGCCTCGCCCTGGGTGTCGAGCGTCTCCTTGATCGCGCCCTGCGAGACGAGCTCACCCGCCCGCTCGGCGACTTCGAGCAGCGATACCGACTGGCGGGTGCCCGCGCCGCCGACGCTGTACTCTCCGCGCGCGTAGCCCACCTCGCCCGGGCTCGCCTGCAGCAGCACGGCGGCGGCGGCCTTGCCCTTCTCGATCACCTGGTCGGCGGTGACAGCGAGCGCGCTGCCGACCAGCAGCGCCGAGCGCGAGGCGACGGCGCCCATGCCGGCGACGTCGCGATCGGAATCGCCGCACAGGATGCGGACGGTGGAGGCCGGCAGCCCGAGCCGGTCGGCGACGAGCCTGGCGAAGACGGTCAGGTGGCCCTGGCCCTGCGGCGAGCAGCCGATGTGGGCGTGAATGATGCCGTGGCCCGGAAAGCGGATCGCGGCCGCCTCCTGCAGGATGCCGCCGGAGATCTCCAGGAAACAGCCGATGCCGATGCCGCGCCTCAAGCCGCGTGCCTCGGTCTGCGCGCGGCGGGCGGCGAACCCCGCATAGTCGGCCGCCCGCATCGCCTTCTCGAAGGCGCCGGGAAAATCGCCGCTGTCGAACACGCCGCCGGTGAAGGTGGTGTAGGGCATCTGCGCGGGCTGGATCAGGTTGCGGCGGCGGACCTCGGCGGGGTCGAGCTTCATCTCGCGCGCCGCCTTGTCGATCAGCCGCTCCAACAGGAAATTGATCTCGGGCCGGCCCGCGCCGCGATAAGGGCCGATCGGCAGCTCGTTGGTGAGGATGCCTTTGGTGTCGAGCACGATGCGCGGAATGTCGTAGACGGACGGCAGGCAGCCCGACAGGTGCACGGTGTTGCAGAACAGGCCCGCGCCCGTCAGGTAGGCGCCCATGTTGGCGAGTACGCCGATCCTGAGCCCGAGGATCTTCCCCGCGGCATCCAGCGCCAGCTCCGCCTCGTAATGCTGGTCGCGGGCCTGGTTGTCGCTGACGAAAGCCTCCGAGCGGGTCGAGGACCAGTGTACGGGACGGCCGGCCTGTTTCGCCGCCAGCAGCAGCGCGACGTACTCGGGGTATCCCGACGCCTTCATGCCGAAGCCGCCGCCGACGTCGTCGGTCAGCACCCTGAGCCTGCCCGCGTCGAGCTTCAGCGCGGCGACAGTCTGGCCGCGGATGCTGGACACGCCCTGCGTGCCGGCGCGCAGCGTGAATTTGTCCGTTGCCGCATCATGGCTTGCGGTCGCGACGCGCGGTTCCATCGACATCGCGGCGATGCGCTGGTTCAGCAACTCGAGCCTCGTCACGTGCGCCGCGGCCGCGAAGGCCGCTTCGACGTTCCGGCGCCTGGCGCCGTCGGGATCGTGCGGCACGCTCCAGGCGAGCGCGAGATTGCCTGGTGCGTCCGAATAGAGCTGAGGCGTTCCGCGTGCGGCCTTCGCCGTGTCGATGGCCGGCGGCAGCGGCTCGTACTCGACCTGCACCGCCTCGGCCGCGTCCTGTGCCGCCGCCTCCGTCTCGGCCACCACGAGCGCCACCGGCTGGCCGATGTGCATGGCGCGATCGGCGGCGAGCGCGGGGCGGAACGGCACGAACGGCTTGGGTCCGGTCCAGTGCGGGATCGGGTTGGCGCTGGTGACGGTGTTGAGACCCAGCGCCTCGAGGTCGCGGCCGGTCAGGATCACGGCGACGCCCGGCATGCCGCGCGCTGCCGACGTGTCGACCGACAAAATTCTCGCATGCGCGTGCGGGGAGCGCACGAACACGGCCGAGAGCGTGCCCGGCGGCTTCACGTCGTCGCCGAACCGTCCCCGCCCGCGCAGCAGCGCCTCGTCCTCGATCCGTCCCGCCCAGCCGCCCGTGCCCGTATCCATCTCGCGCTCCCGCGTGTCATCTGTCGCCGCCCATCTGTCGCCGACTGTGTAGCGCAAGGAGCCGGCCCGCGCGACCCGCGTCGAGAGCAGCGCTGGGGATGAGTCTGCAATGAGCAGAAGCGGCCAGACAGCCGCGCCGCAGGCAGCGTGCCCGCGCGTTCCGTCGGACATTGCGCGGCTTCCGGGAAACCGCAGGAGATGGATGCGCTCACTTCCCGACCATGGCAGCCGCGCAGCGGCGCAGAGCTGGCATCTTGCCATGAGCTTGCGCCCGCCCGACCGTCCCACTCGGTCTCGATACACTCGGTCGGCATCGGGGATTGCATCCGCATCAGATCAAGTCGTTCTCGCAAAACGATTTTCTCTGAGCCGGAGCCCCGGTGCCCATCACGCCTGTGAGACGTTCAACAGCCTGCTAGACCCGCAGCAATTGCCGAGTTGCACGCAAAAGGCGCCGGCTTTTCGTTTTCTGAAGCAGCGCCTCGGTCCAATCGATCATGCTCGAATTGACGTCGTAATCGCCGCGTTGGGCAGCCGGAATGTCGCCATCGACGATGCGAGCGATCAGGCGCGGCAACTCGCGATAGAAATGCTCGGAGCGATAGGGCGGATGCAGAGAGTACATCCCTGCGCCCGTTCCGAGGAAATCGATGCGATAAAAACCTTTTCGGATCATCGCATCAGTCAAAACTTCCTCAGCGGGAGCGGACAGCGGCGATTCTCGATAGAGCAATGCACGCAGTCTTCTCTTCGCATCAGGGCGAACGAGATCGAGCGACTGGACGCGAGCGTGGAAGCGTCTCTGATCGAGAACGAAGATTCGAGTGCTGACACTTTGAAAGCGATAGGCAGGGTAGGGGGTGGCAAGTCGCGTCGGCACCGGCAATCCGGTCCTCCCAGGAAAGGCCCGGTGCAGATCCGCAAGCTCGCCGTCCTCACGAGGCGGGCCAGGGAGAGGCCCGACGAACAACGCGTCAGGCGTGTTTTCCAGCAAGCGGATCGCCTCTTGCAACCATGTCTGGCTGGCGCCGCCAAATAGCATGTCGCTGTCCATGTGCACAACGTAATCGGCATTGGCCGCCAGCAGACCGAAGAAGTAGGCATGGAAAGGCCCACCGTCGAACGCCTTTTCGGGGACCGCGGCAACGGTGGAGAAGTATTTCTCCCGCACGGCCTCACGCGCTGCAGACGAGTAATCCACCTCGACAATGTCGATTTTTGGATAGCGATTGGCAAGGTTTTGAATGCAGCCGTAAAGACGATCGCGATTTTCCTCATAATCCGAGCCGCGATAGCGCCCGCTGCGGCTACGCTTCGAATCGACGGTGAGGGAGATGCGGTCGACCTGCCCGCTCCAAACGCCGAGTTGATGCTCGAGCGTATATGCGACATGCCGCGCATCGAGAGGATGCATGTTGATTTGAAGTGCTGTGCGAGCCGTCATGCGATATCCTCAGATCAGACATTTTTCCCGGCGAACTGATTGATAACATCCATCATACCTGGATCGGTGGCTTCGGGTTGGTGCTGACGCTGTGGCGTCGGCGGCGAGGGGCGGGGCACCAGCAACGAAAACCGCGCAAGCTTCGCACTTCGCGGGGCTCGATCGCCCCGGCGCCGGCACCCCGACAGTGGCGGTGTCAG
>CAMDBL010000320.1 GCA_945889015.1 Devosia equisanguinis | reverse complement strand
GGAGCAGAACGTCGACGATCTGGCCGCCGCGCATCGCGCCGAGACGAGGACGAACGTCGCCTCGCACAGCACGGCGGCGCCGACAAGCAGGTTGCCGATGGCGGAGGGCGCGCCACCGGAGGCTGCCGCCGTATTGACCACGACGAGGCCGCCGACCGCCAGCGCGATGGCCAGCGCTTGCGCCGAGCCCGGCCGTTGCCGCCGCATCGCGACGCCGACCATCGCCGCGACTGCCGGCAGCGTCGCGAGAATGATGCCGGCGTCCATCCCGGAGGTGCGTTTCACGCCTTCCAGCGACAGCGCCATGTAGCCGACAGACCCGAGCAGGGACAGGAGCAGAACGTCGACGATCTGGCCGCCGCGCATCGCGCCGAGACGAGGTCCGGGCTCGCCGCGCGCCAGCAGCGCCAGCACCGCCGTCGCGATGCCGAATCGGATCAGCATCAGCGGCCACACCGGGATCACCTCGACCACGGCCTTGCCCAGCGGCACGTTGCTGCCGGTGAAACACATGGCGACGACGAGCAGCAGCATGGCAGAGGTGGCGGACATCGTCGCTTGATGCACCGTGCGGTCCTGGGCGGCAAGCTTTCCGCATCCGCCAGGCGCGGCGGCAACCATGTTCCCGCGATCTGATATTGACCCTGGCCCTGGGATCGCGTTTTGATGAACTCGTGCGTCGAAGGTCGCCGGCACGCTGCGGAGGCGGGCCTGGACCGTCGGTGATCCCCGATCCGTTCGCGAGATGGGACCTCATCTGTCATGCCGGGCACTGGCACCGGCATGGGAGGCCAGTGGTTTAATGAATTCCGGTAGAGCCTCGCCCGAGACGTCCGACGATGCAGGGTGCGCAAGCGAGCCGGCAGGGACGGCAGTGGCGTGTCCGATCGTGACCGCGACGCCGTCGGGAGGGCGCGGATGATCCGCATCGTCCCGCGCTTCCAAAGGCTGCTCGCGGGCCTTCTGCTGGCGCTCGCGACGCTCGCAATCCTGCCCGACATCGCCGAGGCCCAACGGCGCACCCGCTCGCAACCCTTTCCCACCATTCAGGCCGCGCCGTTCCAGCAGAGGTCGTTCCCTCCGCCGATGCCGATGTTGCCGGAGGTGATGCCGCCCGAGACCGTACAGGCCGACGTCTCGACCCGCTCCGTGGCCATCACCTCGAGCTTCACCGGCACCGAGATCGTGGTGTTCGGCGCCGTCGACAACAGTCGGCAGACCAGCGCCGAGGCCGGCATCTACGACATCGTCATCGTGCTCGAAGGCGTGCCGTCCCAGCTCGTTTCGCGCCGCAAGACCCGCGTCGCCGGCATCTGGCTCAACACCTCCTATGTCACCTACGAGAGCGTGCCGAGCTACTATGCCATCGCCTCGACACGCCCGGTGGAGGAGGTGACCGACGAGGCACGGCTGCGCGGCAACGGCATCGGCTTCGACCACATCCCGATGATTCCCTCCGAGACCAGCCGGCCGATGTCGGAAGCCGAGCTGAAGGAGTTCCGCGAGTCGGTGATCCGGCTCAAGAACAAGGACGGCCTGTTCGTCCAGGAGGACTATGGCGTCGCCTTCATCGGCCGCAGTCTCTTCCGCGCCTCCATCGACCTGCCCGCCAACGTTCCGGTCGGACCGTTGACCGCGCGGATCTATCTGCTGCGGGAAGGCCAGTTGCTCAGCCGCTACATCGCCCGCGTCAATCTGGAGCGTGAAGGCGTGGAGCGCGTGCTACACACCTTCGCATTCAGCCATGCGTGGTGGTACGGCTTGGCGACGGTGCTGTTGGCCGTGTTCTCGGGTCTTGCCGCAGCCCGCCTGTTCAGCCGTAGCCCGGGGTGAATGCCGGGATGGATGTCGGACCATAGGCCCAGATCATAGGCCCAGAGGACGAGCATGGATCGCGAGACTTTTTTCGGGGGCAACCCGCTCGGCGTGCTGATCCGCCTAGTGCTGCTCTCCATCGTCGTCGGCATCGTCTTGTCCGCGCTCGACATCACGCCGGCGAACCTGATCTGGCGGCTGCAGGTGCTGATGCGGCGCATCTCCGACATGGGCGTCGACGCCTTCGCCTGGGCCGGCCGTTATTTCCTGCTCGGCGCCGTGGTGGTGGTGCCGATCTGGCTCATCGCCCGCGTGCTCGGCTTGATGGGAGGCAAGGATCGCGGCGGGCCGCCACGGTGATCACTTTGCTGCCGGCGCGAACGCGGGGCAATGCAACCCGGACCCGGACCCGATCGCGGATCAGGATCAGAACAGTCGCGCCGGGAAATACCGCAGCAGCAGTTCCTCGTATCGGCCGGACGAGCGTACCCGCTTCAACGCCGCGTTGATCTGGACGCGAACCTGCGGATCGGACTTCGCCACCGCGATCGCCATGCCGTCGCCGAAGAAGCGGGGCTCGAGGAACGGGCCGCCACGCAACTCGCAGCATTCGCGCGAGGCGGTGCGGTTGGCCCAGAACACCAGGCTGACACCGTCGTCGAAGACATAGTCGACCTGCTGGCCGACGATCGCCTCGCGGGCGTGGTCGGGATTGTCGAAGGAGACAATGGCGCTGTCGCGGAAGAACGCGCGCAGGTAGGCCTCGTGCGCGGTGCCGCGCGCTACGCCGATGCGCTTGCCGTAGAGCCCTTCCGGCGTGATATCGACGGCCGGCTGGTCGCGGCGGCCGACGAAGCGGCCGGGCAGATGGAAGTAGCGGTCCGAGAAATCGACTTGGGCCAGCGTGCGCGCGCTGATGGCATGGCCGGCGATCACGGCATCGGCCTCTCCGCGCCGCAGCGACGGGATCAGCTCCGCCCACGGCCTCGGCTTGATGTCGCAGGTGGCGCCCAGCTCCAGGCAGAGCGAGCGCGCCAGATCGACGTTGAAGCCGGTCAACGTGCCGTCCTCGTCGGTGTAGTTGAACGGCGGGTAGTCGCTGTCGGTCAGAAAGCGCAGCACCGGCCGGCGGTTGAGGTCGGTCGTGATCGGCGGGGGTGCGACGGACGCCGTCTGCGCGCGGACGGGTGCAGCACCCGCCAGGAGCCATGCTAGGACGAGGACACAGGCGAGACCGCCCGAAAGGGCCGTCGCGCGGAAGGGCCGCAGCGTGGTGTTCATGCCGTTACAGCATAGGACTTGGACGTGCATCATGGCTAGTCGGAGACACCGGCTCGCGGCACTTTTGTCAAGCGGCGCTTTCGGCAATGGGGGGCGTGGCCGTCGCTTTTCGGTGGACGTGGTCCCGTGACGCCGCGCGTTCCCGTCTCGTGGGACGTGGAGCGCCGGCCGTGTTCTCCTCCAGTGACCAGTCGAGCGCGCAGGGTCCCGCCCCACGGGCCGCGGCCGGCCCTGCGCGGCGGCGCCCGGCGCGCCGGTCCAGCCGGTTGTCCGACGACGCCGTGGCCAGCTATGCGTTCCTGTCCGCCTACGAAGTCGCGCCCGAAACCTTGGCACGTGCCGTGAAGGTGGCGCGCCGCTGGCGATGTCCGCCGCATGCGGCACTGATCGCGCTCGGCTGGATGTCGGCGGAGGCCTACGCCGGTGCGCTGGCGCATCATCTCGGCATCGGGCTCAGGAGCATGCCCGATGACGCGGAGGCCGAGGCTGCCGCTGCCGTCGAGACTGTCGACGCCCTCGCAGCCCGGCCAGACGAGATCGCGGCGATCGTCGCCGCGCTGCGTGCCGGCGGTCATCGGCCGATGCTCGGCCTGGCTGCGGTCGAGGCGCGCGGGAGGCGACCGGAGCCCTCGGCAGAGGACGCGGTGCTGGTGGCCGCCGAAGGACTGAAGCGGCGCCGGCCCGCCGAATCGGCCGCGTCCGCAATGTGGCTCTGGCAGCGGCTGGCCGTCGCGATGGCTTTCGGGCTGGTGGCGGGCGGTGCCGTCGTGGCGCCGGGCGAGACCTTGGCGGTGATGCTCGGTCTGCTGGCGCTCCCGTTCTTGCTGGTGACGGGCCTGCGCGTGCTGTCCGTGCTGCATCTGATCCTGCCGGGATGGCGCATCTCGGACGACCGGGCGGGGGCGGTGCGGCTCGCCGACGAGGTGCTGCCGATCTACACGGTGCTGGTGCCGCTGCCGCGCGACAATCAAGGTGAGACACGTCGTCAATCAGGGTGAGACTGCGCCGGGGTGGACGGCC
>CAMDBL010000319.1 GCA_945889015.1 Devosia equisanguinis | reverse complement strand
ACCCCTCCCCTCTTCCTTCTCCCCCTCCACGCGCTTGAACCCAGCCGCCTAACGGCTGCGGCTACCGCGAGTGGCGCCCGAGCACGCCAGAGTAATACTTTCACTCCGAGAGTTTGGCCGTGCCCACCACTCTCGAGCCGCGCGCGTTTCCTGAGCGCTGCGGGACGCAGTTGCGAACGGACGACCCGAGGTTGCATCTACCCCCAAGAGCCGTTTGCACTTTGACAATCTCGAGCTGCTATCGTCAGCAAGCGTCAGATGCGGCTATGCACGGGTTGCTCCCCCATGACCTTGGGATCCAGAAAGGACGCGCCGAGCCGGCCAGCACTGCAATCGCCGAGCGTGCGCCAGCAGCCGCTGGCGGCTGCCGCGACGAAGCCGTCCGAGCGCCGTCGCGCGGGCCGCCGGCCATCCGACCTGCCAGGCTATATCCATTGGGGCAACCGCCTCGACTCGCTGATACGCTGCAAGGTGCGGGACATGTCGGCGACAGGCGCCCTGCTGCAGTTGGACCCGCAGCGGCGCAAAATCTCCATGGACATGCTTGCCGAACGTTTCACCCTGGTCGTCTTCCAGATGCGGGAAGAGACCCACATCGAGTGCCAGTTGATGCGCCGCTCCGGCTCGACCAGCGAGGTCGGCGTCCGCTTCGTCGGCCAATTCCGCACCGTCACGCGCACCAAGCTGACGACGATCTTGACCGGCAAGAGGAACTGAGGCGAGGACGGGGGCGGTTGCGACCAGTTCGCCATGAAGGGGACATTCAATCCATTCGCTCTGACGCGCGAGCGGGGCTTCCGCCCCTCCGCCTCGACTGGGAGCGCAGTTCCCAGACCCTCAGATTTTTGCACCAGAGTCTGGCTGGGCATATAGAGCTGGGCCGTGTACTGGGTGCCGGCCTGCCCCGGCATGACGGAGAACAGGCCAAAGTCGAAAAAGCGGGTGGTCTGGAGGGTGTCCCGCCAGCCGGGGGGCCGGGTGGGAACCCGGTCGCGCAACGCGCGACTTACTAATTGCTGGTGGACGCCAACAGGTTCAAAACATGGGGCTTGATCGCGTGCCAAGCATCAGTCCCCAAGCCATGGCCGAAGCCTATACCGATCGCGCCGAGCAGCGCTAAGGCTGCTGCGATCCAACGTCGAGTAAATCTCGAGGGCAGATTAGGAGAGGCGCAGAGCTGTTGATCGAAGTGCAATATCCTTTTGTCGATCTCTAACGATAATTCCGTCGCTGCAATCCCCGTTCTCCCGACGAGCGACCGCTTAGCGGAGACCAGAAAATCACGATTCTCCCCATGCTGTTCGAGGAGGCCTCGAATTTCGGGCGCCAACATTCTGCGCAATTGCTCATAGGTGGGCGCCCTCGTCTTTCCGCCCGCGCTGGTACCCACTATGCCCTCCGCGCTTTCCGCACTCCCTACTCCGCCGCCACCTTGTGGGCCGCGTGATACTGGTCGATCCGCGCCTCGATCTCGTGGCGGAAGTTGCGGATCAGACCCTGCACCGGCCAAGCCGCGGCCTCGCCCAGCGCGCAAATGGTGTGGCCCTCGATCTGCTTCGTCACGTCGAACAGTAGGTCGATCTCGCTCTTGTCGGCGTTGCCCTTGGCCATCCGGTCGAGCACGCGCCACATCCAGCCGGTGCCCTCGCGGCAAGGGGTGCACTGGCCGCAGCTCTCGTGCTTGTAGAAGTAGGCGATGCGGGCGAACGCCTTCACGATGTCGGTGGACTTGTCCATGACGATGATGGCGGCGGTGCCCATGCCCGACTTGAGCTTCGACAGGCTGTCGAAGTCCATGGTCAGATCCTGGCACTGGGCGGCCGGTATCAGCGGCATCGACGAGCCACCGGGAATGACGGCCATCAGGTTGTCCCAGCCGCCGCGCACGCCGCCGGCATGCCGCTCGAGCAGCTCGCGCAGGGGAATGCCCATCTCCTCCTCGACGACGCACGGGCGCTCGACGTGGCCGGAAATCTGGAACAGCTTGGTGCCCGTGTTGTTGGGCTTGCCGATGCCCGCGAACCATGTCGCCCCGCGGCGCATGATGGTCGGCGTGACGGCGATCGACTCGACGTTGTTGACGGTGGTCGGCGCGCCATAGAGGCCGGCGCCGGCGGGGAACGGCGGCTTCAGGCGCGGCTGGCCCTTCTTGCCCTCCAGGCTCTCCAGCATCGCGGTCTCCTCGCCGCAGATGTAGGCGCCCGCGCCGTGATGGACGATGATGTCGAGGTCCCAGCCGTGGATGTTGTTGCGGCCGATCAGCTTCTCGGCATAGGCCTCGTCGACCGCCGCCTGCAGCCGCTCGCGCTCACGAATGAACTCGCCGCGCACGTAGATGTAGGCGGCATGCGCGCGCATGGCGAAGCAGGCGACGAGGCAGCCTTCGACCAGCAGATGCGGGTCGTGCCGCATGATCTCGCGGTCCTTGCAGGAGCCGGGCTCGGATTCATCCGCGTTGACGACGAGATACGACGGCCGAGGGTCGGCCTTCGGCATGAACGACCACTTGAGGCCGGTCGGAAAGCCCGCACCGCCGCGGCCACGCAAGCCTGATGCCTTGATCTCGTTGATGATTCCGTCCTGGCCCTTGTCGAGGATCGCCTTCGTGTCGGCCCATGCGCCGCGTGCGCGCGCGCCCTTCAGCCGCCAGTCGTGGAAGCCGTAGAGGTTCGTGAAGATCCGGTCTTTATCAGCGAGCATGGGCGCCACGGGTCTCGAGTTGCGGAAGTCTCCGAGCGAAGCACTACCGCAGGGGCGAACAGGCGACAAGGTGTGCGGTGCCGCAGCGTGGCGGCCTCAGACCCAGCCTTTCGCCGAGATCTCCCCGGCTCACGTCACGTCAGGTCTTCTCGAGATCCTTGAGCGTGGTCGGGCCGCCGGCCGGACAGCTCGCCTGCCGGCCGATCTGCGATCCCGGCAGCGGCGGCGTACCCTTGGCAAAGCCGTCGATCACCGCCTCGAGCAGCTCCGGCGTCAGGTCCTCGTAGGTGTCCTTGAAGATCTGCACCATCGGCGCGTTGGCGCACGAGCCCAGGCACTCGACCTCCTCCCAGGAGAAATTGCCGTCGGCGGACAGATGATGCTGCTCGGGATGGATACGCTTCTTGCAGGTCTCGATCAGCCCCTCGGAGCCGCGCAGCATGCAGGGCGTGGTACCGCAGACCTGGATGTGGGCCTTTTTGCCGACCGGCGAGAGCTGGAACATCGTGTAAAAGGTTGCCACCTCCAGCACGCGGATGGTCGCCATGCCCAGCATCTCGGCGACATATCGGATCGCAGGCTCCGTGCACCAGCCTTCCTGCTCCTGCGCGCGCCACAAGAGCGGAATGACGGCCGACGCCTGCTTGCCAGGTGGATACTTGGCGATCGTCTGCTTCGCCCACTCCAGGTTCTCGGGTGAGAACACGAAGCTCTTGGGCTGCTCCGGATTGAGGCGGCGGACGGACATCGGCAGGCTCCTCGAAAGGGCGATCGTCCGTTCCACTAGGGCCAATGCGGCCGGATGGCAAGGCTCGGCGGCTACGACCAAAGGCAGCACTGCTCGGGCGCGCGCCGGTCCTCGCGACCAGCGCCGTTCAAGGACGCAGCAAACCGCGCGGCTCGGCCGGAATGGTGCGATCCTCGATGCGGTTCGGCGCCAGCACGGTGCCCCGCGTGGCCTTGTACCCGGCGGGCATATAGTCGTAGTTGCCCGGGAACGGGAAGCCGAGGAAGCCGAGCACCAGCATGGCGGCGGCGGCAGGCGCCAGGAACAGCGAGACCTGCGATCCCACGCGCAGAAAGCCGGTCCAGAACACGGCGAGCAGGATGCCGACGCCGACGATGTGCAGGCCGCCGAGCTCGAGGCCGCGGGAGGCCGCGAAAATCAGGCCGATGACGAGCGTCCCGACGCCGATCAGCACGGGGATGAAGGGGACGTCGGCGTGGAGCTGACCCATCGGCCAGTTGTTGCGGCCGGCGAACAGCCGGTAAGTGGCAAGGCTCAGACCCCAGCCGAGCGCCCCGGCTGCGAGCAGGAAGAAGGCATCGATCATCGTCGTCTCCGCGGAAAACCAAAGACCGGAAGGCATGGCGGCTCGGCTCCTCGCTTAGCTCTCGCGAACGGCAGGATTATGCCGGAGAAAGCGACAGGAGCCGGCTGGACGCCACCGCCCATCTATCAACA
>CAMDBL010000318.1 GCA_945889015.1 Devosia equisanguinis | reverse complement strand
GTATCGGTGCTCGATCGCACGATCTCGAAGCTTCGCATCTGCCTTCACCCGCCGAGTGATACCGCCCACGGCAAGCGATCTACCTGATTCGATCATTAGGTCAGCGAGTTACGTAGATGTCGCGGAAATGAAGGCACTGAAGCAGGAATTTGACTAAACTGTCTGCGCCCGATTCAAGGGCGAGCAATCGCGGGGACACGGCCACGATGGCGAGGACCAATTTCAACGAGATCCGGATCACGACCCGCGACGGGCTCAAGCTGTATGCCCGGCATTATCCGGCGGCTGGTTCACGGCTCAATCCGGCGCTCTGTCTTCCGGGCCTCACGCGCAACAGCCGCGATTTCCATGCGCTCGCGACAGCACTTTCCGATCCCGGCAGCGGCGCACCGCGGGCGGTCTATACGCTCGACTTCCGGGGGCGGGGGCTCTCCGACCGTGACGGCGAGCCCAAGAACTACGCGGTCCCCGTCGAGGCCGAGGACGTGATCGAAGTCGTCGCGGCGCTCGGCATAGCCGGCGCGGGGATCATCGGCACCTCGCGGGGCGGTCTCGTCGCCATGGTGCTGGCGGCGATGAAGCCGGAAATCCTCGGTCCCGTCGTGCTGAACGACATCGGCCCCGTCCTCGAGAGCACAGGCCTCGAGCGGATCGCCGGCTATGTCGGCAAGGCCTCGATGCCGGGCGCGCGGCCCAACACCTGGGCGGAGGCGGCTGCGACGGTGAAGGCCATCGACCAGCAGCAGTTTCCAGACATCTCCGATGCAGGCTGGGAGGCCATCGCGCGGCAGCGCTTCAACGAGGCCGACGGGCGCCCTGTCCCTGGCTACGACGGCGCCATCGGACGCTCCATCACGCTGCCAGAGGGACCGCTGCCGACGCTGTGGCCGCAGTTCGACGCGATGAGCGCGATCCCGGTGATGGTGGTGCGCGGCGCTTTGACCAATCTGCTGAGCGAGGAGACAGTCGCCGAGATGGGACGCCGGCATCCCGGTCTTGCAGTGACGAGTGTTGCCGGACAGGGCCACGCGCCGCTACTGGAGGACGCCTCGACGATCTCCGCCATCAGCCGCTTCCTGTCGCTCGCCGACAAGCCCTGAGATCCCTCAGCCGGCCGGCTTCGAGAGACGGCGATACCAGATCGTCATCGCCTCAATCGCGAGCGTGGCGATAAGGCCGGCGACGAGCACGACCGCCTCGGCGGCGCCGTATCCCCATAGGTCGACCACCACCGCGAGAACCGCGGGCGCGAGCGCATTGAGGATCAGATACGGCGTCGCCAGGATGCCGAGAATGGTGCCGTAACCCTCTTTTCCGAACAGCGCCAGCGGCACCGCTCCGCGCACGATGGTGACGAGCCCGTTGCCGATCCCGAAAAGGATCGTGAATGACAGTGCGGCGGCGAAGGACGATCCGCCGAGCATCAGCACCACGAAGGCGAGCGGCATGAACGCAATCGAGATGCGCCCGAGATCGAGCGCGTGAACCCTCTTGCCCCAGACGATCTCGCAGACCCGCCCTCCGACTTGCGCCACACCTTTGATCGAGGCGA
Source organism: Devosia equisanguinis (assembly GCA_945889015.1). Classification (GTDB taxonomy): domain Bacteria; phylum Pseudomonadota; class Alphaproteobacteria; order Rhizobiales; family Hyphomicrobiaceae; genus CAMDBL01. Next base: position 2,658 of record CAMDBL010000318.1, on the reverse strand, counting down.
GCGTCACCGCGACACCTGCGGCGAGACCGTGCGCCTGCAGCACCGCCGGCAGATGCACCGCCATCGCGCCGAACACGAACGCGGTGGCCGATGTGGCGAGCGCGAACAGTCCCATCGCCATCGTGCGGGTCTTGCCGTCCAGTACCGGCGCGGCCGTGTCGGGCAGTATCGAGGCCGTCGCCGTGCCAGAAACGAGAGCTGGCTCGCGTCTGGCGAGGCCCCACCAATGCAGCGGCAGGCAAACGGCCAGATTGAGCGCGGCATAGACGAGGCAGGTGTTCCGCCAGCCCATCCCCTGCGCCAGGATGTGCCCGATCGGCCAGAACACGGACGAGGCGAAGCCCCCGAACAGCGTCAAATACGAGATCGCGGCGCGTCCCCGGCTAGGCGTCACCTGCACCAGGGCGGTGAACGCGGCGTCGTATAGGGTCATCCGCATAGCCGGACCCAGCACCGCCCACGCCGCCAGATAGGTCCACTCGCTACTGGCGAGCGACAGCAGCACGAGACCGGCCGCGACCAACAACGATCCCAGCGACATCACCGCGCGCCCACCGATCCGGTCGGTCCAGCGGCCGATCGGCGCCGAGGTGAAGCCCGAGCCGAGCAGCCCCACGGTCAGGCCGGCGAACACGAGGCTGCGGCTCCAACCTGTCTCCGTCGCGATCGGCATCGCCAGGACACCCAGCGCATAGAGCGTGGTGCCCCAGGCGACGATTTGCGTCACGCCCAGCGACACGACGGCGACCGGCATGGGATCCCGCCACCAGTTCCCACCGCCGACTTGCATCTGCTTCCCCTCGCCCGGGGCCGAGACCTGTCGGTCTGCCATCCCGCCTCCCGCCAGCTGCCTGCCGCGGCCCACTGGTCGTGGCGTGCCCGCAGCCTGCTCTTTCAGCCGCCCCGCCCTTTCAGTGGCAAGGAACACGCGGGTGATCAAGGCCGCCGCCACGCCTTACACGGTGGACAGCGGCTGCACGTTTTGCTAAAAGCCCCGCCAGATTTCCAGACCAAGTGTCGGCCCTTAGGCCGGCCATCTGCCGTTCGAGTCCAAACCAGAGGATTTACGCTTGCAGGTACTCGTCCGCGACAACAATGTCGATCAGGCCCTTAAGGCGCTGAAGAAGAAGATGCAGCGTGAGGGCATCTTCCGTGAGATGAAACTCCGGAATTATTATGAGAAGCCGTCCGTGCGCAAGGCGCGCGAGCAGGCGGAAGCTGTCCGGCGCGCGCGCAAGCTCGCCCGCAAGAAGCTGCAGCGCGAAGGCCTGCTGCCTTCCAAGCCGGCCGCGAGCAAGACGGGCCCCGGTGGTCCGGGCCGCGGCTTCGGCGGTGGCGCGGGGTCCGGTGGTGCTGGCGGCGGTGGCTTCGGCGGCGGTGCTCCGCGCTGAACCGACGGGCGATCTTTCGAATTGGACGTCGTGAGCCCTGCTGGTCCTGCCGGCAGGGTTTTTCGTCAGTTGGCCGCCCTCAAGCGATCGATCCAGCCGTTGATCGCCTCATAGGAGCCGTGCAGTGAGTGGTCGTCGTGTCCCGCGAGTGGATACGTCACGATCTCCTTCGGCGCCGTTACCGCCGCATGGATCTGCCGCCCCATCGACACCGGGATAACGGTGTCACGCTCGCCGTGCACCACCAGCACAGGTGCCCGGACCTCGCCGATCACGGCCAGGCTGTCGTAGCGGTCTTTCGCCAGCCATCGCACCGGCAGGAACGGATAGACGGCCGCCCCGACGTCGACCACGGACGTGTAGGGGGCATCGAGGATGACGCCGCCGACCTCCATCCTAGCGGCCGTCTGTACCGCCACTCCCGTACCGAGCGATTCTCCGTACAGGATGATGTCGTGCGCCGGCACGCCGTTGGCGATGAGATAACGGTAGCCCAATGCTGCATCGGCCACGTTGGCGGCCTCGGACGGTGAGCCGGTCGAGCCGCTGTAGCCACGATAGCTCATCATCAGGATGCCGCGCCCCGCTGCGTGATACCGTCGGATGCGCTCGGCCCTGAAGGCGAGACTGCCGCCGTTGCCGTGAAAATAGAGCAAAGTCGGCTGACCCGGCCGCGCCCGCGCCCACCACGCGATGATTCGTTCGCCGTCCGATGTGGCGAGCACGACTTCCTCGACGCCGGCGAGGCCCAGACCCGCCGGCGGCGTACGCACGGGATCTGGAAAATACAACAGCCGCCGCTGGCCCAGATAGATGGCGAGGGCGACGACGACATACAGGCCGGCAAACACAGCCGCGATCTTGAAGAGCCAGGTCATCGCAAGATTCCCGCACAACGCGCGCCGGCGGTGATCACGGCGTCTTGCCGCTGATCGCCGACTTCCAGTCCGGCGCGTAGAGCGGCAGCGTACCCGTGTTGAACGCGCGGGCATCATAGGCCAGCAGCCGACGCTCGAAGCCGACCCCAGCCGGTTTCGAGGGCCAGACCCGGTCGAGCCAGCCGAAGTCGTCGATCTCGGCCTCCTCCAGCCGCAGCTTGAACTGGTAGGGACCGGGCTCGCGAATGATCTGGGCCGGCTTCTGCTCCTCGCCGCGCGTGTAGAACAGCACCGTCTCGGTGCGGCTCGAGCGGCCCGCCATCGACAGCGGCGCGAACGGCTGATAGGCGCCGGTGCGCGTCCGCTCCATCGTCCAGCGGCCGAGATCG
>CAMDBL010000317.1 GCA_945889015.1 Devosia equisanguinis | reverse complement strand
AAACCGGACGCTGATTGACGCGGAACGTCAATCAAAGCGCTTGCCAATGGCGCGGCCAGCGTCAATCATCACTTCGCTCGGCCGCCTCGTCTCATCCTGATTGACGCGCCGTTCTCATCCAGATTGTCGCGCTATAGGTACTACAGGGGCTGACGGATCACGCGCGGTGGGCCTGTCACATCGCTGCAATACGCATCGCCTACACGCCCACCAGTTCCATCAGCGGGCGAGGGGCATGTGGATAGCGATCGCGATGCACCCGAAAGGCACAGGGCCATCTTCATCTCAGACCTGCATCTGGGAACCAGGGCGGCGCAGGCAGGCCCACTCGTCGACTTCCTGAGGCAGACCGAGGCCGAAACGATCTACCTCGTCGGCGATATCGTCGATTTCTGGAAAGTGCGGCGAGGGCCGGTTTGGCAGCAATCGCACAACGACGTGCTGCAGAAGCTGCTCCGCAAATCCCGCAAGGGCACCCGCATCGTTTTCATTCCGGGCAATCACGACGAGGCGCTGCGCGATTATTGCGGTCATACGTTCGGGGGGATCGAGATCGTCCGCGACGCCATCCACACGGCGGCCAACGGACGCCGGTACGTCGTCATGCACGGCGACGAGTTCGATGTCGTCGTCCGCTACGCCAAGTGGCTGGCCTTTCTCGGCGACCACTCCTATGAACTGGCGTTGTGGCTCAACACGCCGCTCAACTGGTGCCGGCGGCATCTGGGCCTCGGCTATTGGTCGCTTTCGGCCTATCTCAAGCAGCGCGTGAAGACCGCCGTCAACTTCATCGGTGAGTTCGAGGAGGCGTTGTCCGATGTCGCGCGATCTAAGCATGCAGACGGCGTCATCTGTGGACACATTCATCACGCGGCCGATCGGATGATCCGGGGTGTGCATTATCTCAACTGTGGCGACTGGGTCGAGAGTTGCACCGCGATCGTCGAGACCTCCACCGGCGAGATGCGCCTCGTGCATTGGAGCCGCACGGGAGCCACCTCCCCGCGGACTGGCACGCAATTCACGGCCGAGACAGAGGCCGAGGGCCTGGCGGCGTGAAGCGCCGTCGCCGGGGCCTTGAGGGCTTCGGGCTTGACCATCAACCGAGGACGAAATCGCGATGACGATCGGGCAGACTGCAGAACCGATGGAGATTTCCCGGCGCCGGAGCAGGCAGTTGGTCGCCGCCGCGGTCCATCGCCATGCTCCGCTGTCTGTCGAAGGCGTCAGCGAGCGACTGTTCACGCTGGCGTTCTCCCAGCTGGTCTATGCCCAGATATGGGAAGACCCGGACGTCGACATGCAGGCGCTGGCGCTCGAACCCGGCCACCGGATGGTGACGATCGCTTCTGGCGGATGCAACTGGCAGTCCTATCTCACGGCGGCGCCGTTGGAGTTGACGGCGGTCGATCTCAATACCGCGCATGTGGCGCTCAACCGGCTGAAGCTCGCCGCGCTGCGACAGATCGACGACTACGACACGTTCTATCGCTTTTTCGGCGAGGCCGAGTCGCGGCGGAACATCGAGGTGTACGACAGCCGGCTCGCGAACGATCTCGACGCGGAGACGCGCGCGTTCTGGGATGCCCGGGACTGGCGGGGACGGCGGCGCATCACCTGCTTTGCCCGCGGTCTGCACCGGCATGGCTTGCTCGGCCGCTTCATCGCAACGGGACATGGCCTCGCACGACTTCTCGGCGGCAATCCGCGCGCCATGATCGATGCGCGATCCTTGGCGCAGCAGCGGGAAATCTTCGATCGCGAGCTCAGGCCGCTACTGCGCAAGCCGTTCGTCCGTAAACTGCTCGATCGCCCTTCCGCGCTGTTCGGACTCGGCATTCCGCCGGCGCAGTACGAGGCGCTGTGCGAGGGACGGCCGATGCACGAGGTGATAGAGGAGCGGCTCGAGCGCCTGGCCTGTGGGTTCGATCTGAACGACAACTATTTCGCCTGGCAGGCCTTCAACCGGGGCTATGCGCCGGGCGGAAACGGTCCGTTGCCGCTCTACCTGCAGCGCGCCAATTTCGACCGGCTGCGATCCAATGCCGGCCAGGTCGACGTGCTCAACGTGTCGTTCACCGACCACCTCTCGCGACAGCCCGCCGGCAGCCTCGACCGCTACTCTCTGCTCGACGCGCAGGATTGGATGGCGGACGAGGATCTGAATGGGCTCTGGCGGGAGATCACGCGCACGGCGCGAGCGGGCGCGCGGGTGATATTCCGCACGGCCGGTCTGAAGACCATCCTGCCGGGGCGGGTCGCCGGCGAGGTCTTGCGGCAGTGGTCCTACCAGCCCGACCTGTCGGCCGATCTGACCCGGCGCGACCGCTCCGCCATCTATGGCGGCTTCCATCTCTACACGAAGGCGGCCTGAATGAGCGACGCGAGCCTCGCCTCCGACGCCGAGCGCATGGACCGGCACTACCACTTCCAGCGCCACGTCTACGATGCCTCCCGCACTTGGTTTCTGATCGGGCGACAGCCCCTCGTTCGCGAGCTTCGGCCGGCACCGGGGCAGAGCGTGCTCGAGGTGGGGTGCGGCACGGCGTGGAATCTCGCCCGTGCCGCGACGCTCTATCCGGAGTGCCGCCTGTTCGGCGTCGATGTGTCCAGCGCCATGCTGCAGACGGCGAAGGCGTCACTGGCCAGACGTGGGCTCGCCGGCCGGATCGTCCTCGCGCAGGGCGACGCCGCGCGTTTCGACGCCGAAGCGCTGACCGGCCTTGCACGGTTCGACCGCGTCTTCATCTCGTACGCGCTGTCGATGATCCCGTGCTGGCGCGAGGCACTTCTCCATGCCGCCGGCCTGATTGCGCCGGGCGGGGAGCTCCACATCGTCGATTTCGGCCAGTGCGAGGGCTGGCCCGTCCCGCTGCGGAGCGGGTTGATGGCATTTCTGCGCCGTCACGAGGTGACGCCGCGCGCCGATCTCGAGGCGGCTTGCCGCTCCGTCGCGGGAGCTCACAGCCTCGGCCTCTCGGTCGATCGTCGCCACGGCGGCTATGTCGAGCATGTCCGGCTGTGCCGGAAAAATTGAAGGGCGCGATCCGGCTCGGTCCGGATTCGGTGCCCTCACACGTCCAGGTTCGCCACGCTCAGCGCGTTCTCCTGGATGAACTCGCGGCGCGGCTCGACGACGTCGCCCATCAACTTGGAGAAGATCTCGTCGGCCTCGGTCAGCTCGCCGACCTTGACCTGCAGCAGCGTGCGCGCCTCTTTGTCGAGCGTCGTCTCCCACAGCTGCTCGGCGTTCATCTCGCCCAGACCCTTGTAGCGCTGCAGCGACAGGCCCTTGCGGCCCGCCTCGTAGACGGCGTCGAGCAGGGTCTTGGGGCCGTGCACGGGGTGGGTCTTGTCCTTGCGGCGCAGCTTCGCCGGCTGACCGTAGACCTCGAACAGCGGCACGCGCCGCTCGTTGAGCTTGCGCGCCTCCTGCGAGGCGAGCAGCGCCCGGTCGACGAAGCTCACCTCGGCCACGCCGCGCACCTCGCGCTTGAACACGAAGCCGTCGTTGCCGAAGCGGCCCGTCCAGCTGTTCTCGGTCTCCTCGGCGATGGCGTTGAGCCGCTCGGCGATCTCGGCGGCGCGCGCATTGGCGGCCTCGGCCGATTGCAGCAGTGCCGGATCGAAGGCGCCGCCGATCGCCGCCTGCTCGACGGTGGCGCGGTTGTAGCGCGAGTGCAGCCCGTCGATCAGCGAGTTGATGCCGCGCGCCTGGTCGACGATGTCGCGCAGATCGCGGCCGCCGCGCTCGCTGCCGTCGCCCGCCACCAGCGTCGTGTCCTCGAGGCCGCCGTCGATCAGGTAGTCCTCGAGTGCGCGCTGATCCTTGAGGTAGGCCTCGGACTTGCCCTTGGTCACCTTGTAGAGCGGCGGCTGGGCGATGTAGACGTGCCCCTTCTCGATCAGCTCCGGCATTTGACGATAGAAGAACGTCAGCAGCAGCGTGCGGATGTGGGCGCCGTCCACGTCGGCGTCGGTCATGATGATGATCTTGTGATAGCGCAGCTTGTCGATCCGGAACTCTTCGCGGCCGATGCCTGTGCCGAGCGCGCCGATGATGTTGGTCACCTGCTCGGAGGACAGCATGCGGTCGACACGGGCACGCTCGACGTTGAGGATCTTGCCGCGGATCGGCAGCACCGCCTGATACTCGCGCTTGCGGCCCTGCTTGGCCGTGCCGCCGGCCGAGTCGCCCTCGACGAGGAACAGCTCTGTGTTGACGGGATC
>CAMDBL010000316.1 GCA_945889015.1 Devosia equisanguinis | reverse complement strand
CCGAAGGGAGGGCTTAAGCCCTCCCTTCGGCCGTCCACCCCGGCGCAGTCTCACCCTGATTGACGACGTGTCTCACCTTGATTGTCGCGCGGCAATCTCGGCTTTTTCGGCCGCAGAGGCCGTCGTTGCCGCGGCCGCGGCGGTCGCGGCCGCATCGACGGCGGTCTGCAGCTTGTCCTGGGCGTGGAAGGCGCGGCCGAAATCGACGGCTGCACCGATGGAGCAGAGCATGACGACGCTCATCATGCCGAACGTGATGCCGACATTGCCCTTCTTGTCGGCTATGAAGCTCTTCAGGAACGATGGATCATGTTTGGCCATGTCAGACCTCCGGTTAGTGACTTAGATCAGGCTAAGCGACACTTTGCCTTCAATTCTTGTTTTCGACCTTGCTGAAACCCGTAAAATGCGAGGCATCTGCAGGTCCCCGGAGGACTTGTGCTGACGTGTTAAGCGAATCCTTTATTTGAACGCGGCACTTTTATGATTTCCGCAAGGGATTGGTTATCGATCCGTGGGCGACGTGATCGATCGTACGATAAGGGAGGCGCGGCGGCGGTCGTCTTGACCGCCGATCCGCATGGAGCCGAGGCGATCAAGGACGATCGCGACGGCATTTGCCGCGCGGTTGGTAAAAGTGCACATTCTAGTGGCATTTCGGCTGACGGTAGCCTGCCCGATCGTTGAGGTTCGCAGGGTTGGAGGACCGCGCGGAGCCGTGGTGCGACCACTCTACCGTGCAATCGTCGTGGATCTGTTGAGGGGCGACCGTCAGTTCGCGACAACGCCGCATCGAATTTGTCGAGAAATCACGGAGCGGTGCAGAGAATTGTGTGAGGAATGGCTGCGCCGGTCAGGGAATATGTCAACTGCGTCGTTATGGGGCAGTGTTTTGGAAAACGGCGACTATGATTTCGAGCGGCGGCCAAGTTTTGCGCGCAAGCCCGCGCCGCGATGTGCCGAAAAAATGAACGCATGAGAGCTGATGCAGAGTGGAAAACGAGCGCAGATGCCGACGCGCCCGTCCATTGGTTAATTTCGGCGGGGTGCCGGGCGCCTGCCGTTGATCAATCCTTTACCGCTTCGGCCTCGATCTCGATCAGGAAGCCGTCGCGCGCGAGGCCTGCGATCTGCAGATAGGTCGAGGCGCAGGCATGGCCGCCCAGCATGCGGTCGCGAATGGCGCGCGCCGTCGCGGTGCGGCCAGGCTCGGTGACGAAGGTGGTGACCTTCACCAGATGCGCGGTCTCGAAGCCGCCGGCGGTCAGGATGTCGAGCACGTTGCGCCAGGCCCGCTCGGCCTGGGCCTCGAAGCCCTGCTCGAGCGTGCCGTCGGGACGCACACCGAGCTGTCCGGAGACGACGATGCGCTCGCCGCTGCCCTTGTGGACGACGGCCTGGGCATAGTTCGACTGCGGCTTGGCGACGGTGGGCGGGTTGATCGCGCGCGGCATGACGTCTGCTCCTTCTTAGAGAGTGTGGGCATGGAGAGTGTGCGGGACGGGAGAGTAGCAGCCGGTTGCGGGCTGTCGACCGGGGCGTGGCGTGCTAAGCGCAGAGCATGAAGGGACAACCGATTCGCATCATCGGCATCGATCCGGGTCTCATGCGCACCGGCTGGGGCGTCATCGAGAGCGACGGTGCGCGCCTCTCCTGGATCGCCTCCGGGCTGATCACCTCGGACGCCGAGGCCGATCTGGCCTATCGGTTGCGTGAGGTCTTCGAGGGCCTGAGGTCGGTGTTGGCGACGTTCAAGCCGCAGGAGGCGGCGGTCGAGGAGACCTTCGTCAACGAGAACCCGCGATCGACGCTGAAGCTCGGGCAGGCCCGCGGCATGGCGCTGCTCGCGCCCGCCCTGACGGGCATCAGGGTCGCCGAGTATACCCCCAACCTGATCAAGAAGACGGTCGTCGGCGCCGGGCACGCGGAGAAGCGGCAGATACAAGCCATGATCGGCTTCCTGCTGCCCAAGGCCAAATTCGACAATGCCGACGAGGCCGACGCGCTGGCGATCGCCATTTGCCACGCCAGCCATCGGACGAGTCCGGAAGAGCGGTTGAAGCGGGCGGAGCGGTTGAAGGCGTGAACGGCCAGCGGTCATCGGAGTGGCCATCGGAGTGGTTATGGGTGTGGTGACTGGCGAGTGGTGAAGGGGCGTTGACCCGCTTTCACCACTCCCCACTCACCATTCACGAGCGCGGAGCGCCAGCATGATCGGCAAGCTCAGAGGCAAGGTCGATGCGATCGGTGAGAGTCACCTGATCGTCGACGTCGGCGGCGTCGGCTACGAGGTGCAGGCTTCCGCCCGCACGCTGCGCAACCTGAAGGTCGGCGAGGAGGTGTCGCTGACCATCGACACGCACGTCCGCGAAGACGCGATCCGGCTGTTCGGGTTTTCGAGTGAGGTCGAGCGGAGCTGGTTCCGGACGCTGCAGGGCATCCAAGGCGTCGGCGCCAAGGTGGCGCTGTCGCTGCTGGGGACGATGGCGCCGCAGGATCTCGCCAACGCCATCGCGCTGGGACAGTGGCAGCACGTCGAGCAGGCGCCCGGCATAGGCAAGAAGCTCGCCCAACGCATCGTCCTGGAGCTGAAGGACAAGGCACCCGGGCTGACGGTCGCGGGTATCGGCGGGACCGTCGACATGGCGGCGGCCGGCGGCGCGGGCTCGGTCGAAGCCAATGCGGCAGCCGAAGCGATCTCGGCACTGACCAATCTCGGCTACCAGCCCGCGCAGGCCTCGGCCGCGGTGGCCGCCGCCATGAAGGAGCTCGGGGCGGAGGCCGACACGGCCAAGCTGATCCGCCGCGGGCTGCGCGAGCTCGCCCGCTGAACGGATGGGCGAGAGATCCGAATTAGACGGACGATCTCAATGCGTTGTTTACCCTCCTGCGGCAGTATGCTTCCTCAAAGGTTAATCGCCGGGGGGCTCAACCGTCATGTCCATCTCCGATCGCATCGCGGCCGTCACGCGCGCCCGGCCCAAGCCGGCGGCCAAGAAGGTCAAGGCGGACGAGCGCCGCTGGGCGGGTCGCAAGCCGGGCCTGATGGCCGGCCTGATCGCGTATCACCCGGTGAAGCCGCCGGTGGACTGCCTCATCCGCGACATGTCGGCCACCGGCGCCAAGCTCGAGGTCGGCGGCTCGTGGGGCGACAGCTTCAACAGCGCCCAGGACGTGCCAGATCACATCACTCTGCTGATGCGCCTGGACAAGGCCGAGGTCGACTGCGAGGTGGTCTGGCGGCGCACGAAGCAGCTCGGCGTGCGCTTTACCGGCGCCATGCGTCCCTTGTCGCGTAAACTGACGTCGCGCAACGAGAAGCCGGCTGCGGCAGCCGTCAAGAAAAGCGCCGTTTGAGCCATCGTCACTGTCCGACATGGTTTCCTCCGCGGACGGGGGACGCGGCGCAGGTAACCGGTTCTTGACGCTCGCCCCATACACTCCGTGTCCGGTCACACACGGATGCTGGGATGCGGACGAGGAGCCAGAACGCGGAGGCAGCGGCACGCGCTGCCCGCACGCGTACAGAGAATGCTGGCGAGCGGCGCTGGAACCCCCGGGTTCCCGACAGTGCCGTGGGTGTGATCTCCTATCATGGACAGCGCTTCTCCACGAACTGCCGGGTGCTCGATGTTTCCGCTGGAGGGGCACGGCTGGAGCTCGACCTCGACGACTGGGTCAACTCCGTCACCTCGAGCCATAACCTGCCTTCGCTGTTCAGGATCGTGGTGCCGGCCCTCGGGTTCGAGGCCGACTGCGCGGTGATGTGGCGCAGCAAGGCTCAGCTCGGCGTGCGATTCGCCGGACGAGTGCGCCCGCTTCCACGCCAGTTTCGCAAGCGCCGTTCGTTCGGCGGCTGAGGCGCCCCTGTCTGGTGCATCGTGGCATGCTGTCGTGTTGCGCTGCCCACGTGAAGCAAATCATGCTAGCAGTATTCCGGAACAAAGACGCAACCTCGGATTTCCCGCCGGCATGACCGACCGCATCGTCACCGCTGCCAAGAAGGAAGCCGACGTCTTCGAGGCGACGATCCGGCCGCAGTCGCTCGACGAGTTCGTCGGCCAGGAGCAGGCCCGCGCCAATCTCAAGGTGTTCATCCAAGCGGCCAAGGCGCGCGGTGACGCCCTTGACCATGTCCTGTTCGCTGGGCCGCCCGGCCTCGGCAAGACGACGCTCGCGCAGATCATGGCCAAGGAGCTCGGCGTCGGGTTCCGTGCGACCTCGGGCCCGGTGATTTCCAAGGCCGGCGATCTCGCCGCGCTGCTGACAAATCTCGAGGAGCGCGACGTCCTCTTCATCGACGAGATCCA
>CAMDBL010000315.1 GCA_945889015.1 Devosia equisanguinis | reverse complement strand
TCCGTCGCCCGCTCCGGCGTGCGTCCGCGCACCTTCACGGTCGGCTTCGACGGCGCCTCGATGCTGGACGAGCGGGCGGACGCTGCCGCCGTCGCCCGCCACGTCGGCGCCGAGCACACGGAGATCTCGGTGCGCGGTGACGCGGCAGGCGACGTGCTCGACCGTGTCTTCGCCGGGCTCGACGAGCCGTTCGCCGACGCGTCTGCGGTGCCGACGTTTCTCGTTTCGGAAGCGACCGCGCGCAAGGTCAAGGTGGTGCTGACCGGCGATGGCGCCGATGAGATCTTCGCGGGCTATCGGCGCTACTGGGGTGAAGTCTGGGCCGGAACCTGGGGCCGTGTCCCCTCACCGCTTCGAGCCGGCATCGCGCGCGCTGTCGAAGCCCTTCCCGAGGGCAAGGAGAGCTGGCTGCTGGAATCCGCGCGCCGCGCCCGCCGGTTCATTGCCAGTGCCCACGCCGACCCGGTCGCACGGCAGGCGGCGTGGATGCGCGAGTGCGACGCGGACGAGCTCGATCGTCTGCTGGGTCCGACAGCGAGCACCCATTGTCTCGACGACCTGCTCACCAGGGCCCGCGCGACGAGCCCGACCACCGATCCCGTCTCTGCCATGCTCGCAGCCGACGTCGGTGTCCTCCTGCCCGGCGACATGCTGGTGAAAGTCGACCGAATGTCGATGGCCAACGCGCTGGAGACGCGCGCACCGTTCCTCGACCAGCGCGTGGTCGAATGCGCGTTCGCGTTGCCCGGCGCGATGAAGCTCTCCCGCAAGGGGCTTGGCGCCGAGGGCAAGCGTATCCTGCGCACCGCCTTTCGCGACCGCCTGCCGGCCGAGGTCTTCACCCGTCGCAAGCGGGGGTTCGAGATGCCGGTCCGCGACCTGCTGCTCGGACCGGCGGCCGAGCGCCTCGCTGCCGCTTGCGATCCGGCTCGGCTGGCGCGTCAAGGCCTGTTCTCGGCCGACGTCGTGGCCGGCTGGCGCCGCGATCTCGACGAGCGGCGTCGCGACACCTCGTGGCGGCTTTGGACGATGCTCGCGTTCCAGGAATGGGCGCGGCTGCACCGCCGGCCGGAGGCGCTTTAGGGTGGATCCGTCACCTGCCACGCTCGCGCTGCTCGGCTCCCTTCCGGACGCCGTGACAGCCGAGATCGTCGAGCCGCTCGTGACGGCCAGCGGTGTCCGAGTGGAACGGATCGTCTCGCATGGTCAGTCCACGCCGGCCGGCACCTGGTTTGACCAACCGGAGGCGGAGTGGGTCGTCCTGCTTGCCGGTTCAGCGAGACTGCAGATCGAGGGCGAGGCCGAGCCGCGGAGCCTCTCGCCGGGCGATGCCGTCTATCTCCCCGCCCATTGTCGGCACCGGGTCGCGTGGACATCACCCGACCAGCCGACCGTATGGCTCGCGTTGTTTCTCGACACCGCGCTGTCTCCCGTGTTGGCTGCTCAATTCAGAAACGACCGCGTCGGAGGGACCCCCGCATGATCAAGCCCGCCCTGCACCACGTGACGTTCAAGACCACCCGCCTGAGCGAGATGATCGAGTGGTACAAGCTCGTCATCGGTGTCGACGTGATGTTTCAGAACGACGTTGCGGCCTGGACCACCAACGATGCCGCCAACCACCGCATCGCGTTCCTGGCGGTCCCTGGGTTGTCGGACGATCCCCAGAAAATCAGCCACAACGGCATGCATCACTGCGCGTTCGAGTACGAGAGCTTCGCCGACCTGATGGAGTCCTACGACCGGCTGCGCAAAGCCGGTGTCGAGCCCGCCTTCACGCTCGACCACGGGCTGACGATCTCGATCTATTATCGCGATCCCGAGGGAAATTACGTCGAGCTGCAAAGCGACTGTTTCTCGGATTGGAAGAAGTCGGGCGAATGGATGCGAACCTCCCCGGCTTTCGCCGCCAACCCCATCGGCGTATTCTTCGATCCGGCGCGCGTCTACGACGCGTTCAAGGCCAACCCGGATTTCGCCACACTGCAGAAATCGATCCGCGCAGGCGATTATCTTCCGACGCCAATTCCGAACATCGGGCTACCCGGCTGAAACGGCCGGCCAATACCGCGAAGAACTTGTACTGAAAACGACGACAATCGGCAGTCTCGCACCGATTGCGGACGCGCCCACGGCACTCCATCCGTCGCGACGCTGATCGCGACGGCCAACTGCGCTCTCGACACACCCGACCGTTGAGACGTCGGCTCAGCGCCGCGTCATCAGCCAGGCGTCCCGCTCGCGCTCGAGGTCGAACACCGGTGCGGCCGGCTTTTCCGCCGGCGCACCGATTTGCGACTTGGCACTCGTCTTGGCCCGAATTCCTGCTCGAATTGCATCCTCGATGCGGGACATCAACGCCCGCAACTCTTTGACCGTCAGCTTATCCAGCTCAGTGTCGTTCACGATTGGATTTTCCCTGGTTTCAGACGAGGCGCCTGCGCCAATCGAGGGTCCGCGGATGCCGGCAAATGCCGCTCTTGATCGAGCACACTTGATTTGCCGGCGCAATACGTCGTGGACAGTCGCCCACAACTCGTCGCTCTCCCGCGAGGAGCGTAACTCTTAGGTAGGTTGGGAATGGGGCAGCGACAATCCCTTTTGCCTCGGCAATCCTACCGCTTGATGAACGTCGTTTAGACGCAGCCCGTGCCGCCGCTGTCGCCGATTGCGCCGGCAACGCCGCCGGGCTAAGCGAACGCCTGTTGGATATCCTGTACGGGGTCGATGGAACAAAGCATGGCCACTCATGGACGCAACATCGCCGTCATCGGCCTCGGCTACGTCGGATTGCCGGTGGCCGTGGCCTTCGGCCGTTCGGGCGCGCCCGTGATCGGCTTCGACATCGACGAGCGCCGGATCGCGGAGCTGCAGGGCGGGCATGACCGCACCCGAGAGGTGACGCCCGCGGATCTGAAGCAGCCGCAGCTCGTCTACACGGCCGATCGCTCCCGTTTGACGAAGGCCGACTTCTTCATCGTCACCGTGCCGACGCCGATCGACGAGGCCCGCCGGCCCGACCTCACGGCCATGCTCCGCGCCTCCGAGACGGTCGGCAAGGCCCTGAAGAAGGGCGACGTCGTCGTCTACGAATCGACCGTCTATCCCGGCGCCACCGAGGAGGACTGCGTCCCCGTGCTCGAGAAGCACTCGGGGCTGAAGGCGTATCAGGACTTTTCCGTCGGCTACTCCCCGGAACGAATCAATCCCGGCGACCAGGAGCACCGCTTCGAGACGATCAAGAAGGTGGTCGCGGCCGACAGTCCCGCAGCCCTCGACGTGGTCGCGGCGGTCTATAGCTCGGTGGTCAGGGCCGGGCTGCACCGCGCCCCCTCGATCAAGGTTGCAGAGGCAGCCAAGGTCATCGAGAACACCCAGCGCGACCTCAACATCGCCTTCATGAACGAGCTCTCGGCGATCTGCCACGCCCTCGCCATCGACACCGGCGACGTGCTGGAGGCGGCGCGAACGAAGTGGAACTTCCTGCCTTTCTTCCCGGGCTTGGTCGGCGGGCATTGCATCGGCGTCGATCCCTACTACCTGACCTTCCGGGCTGAAAAGGCCGGCTACCACCCCCAGGTCATCCTGTCGGGTCGCCGGATCAACGACAGCGTCGGCGAGCGCGTGGCGCGCGAGTGCGTCCGGCGGCTGCTGCACGGCGGCCGGAAGACGGAGAGAGTGACGGTGCTCGGACTGACCTTCAAGGAGAACGTACCGGACACCCGCAACTCGCGGGTCGTCGACATCGTGCGCGAGCTCGCCTCCTTCGGGCTTCAGGTCCAGGTGGCCGATCCCCTGGCGATCCCCGAGGAGGCGCAGCACGAATACGACATTGCGCTGACACCTCTGGACCAGCTGGAGCCCGCCGACGCAGTGGTGCTCGCGGTCTCGCATCGAGAGTATGCACAGGGCGGCTGGCCGCTGATCACGCGATTGCTGAAGGACGGGACGGGCGTGGTGCTCGACGTCAAGGGCATGCTCGATCGAGCGTCCACGCCCCGGGGCGTCACGCTCTGGCGGCTTTGAGGCTACCTTTTCGACGTGCCGGGCATTTTGTCGGTTGCTGTTGCCCGTGCACTCTCCCATCTGTTACCCGCTTCCATTATCTGTAACGAATCGCACCGTTTTCCGGCCCCCGTGGGGAGGGACCAAGCCATGACACGAACCGCATCCACGATCCTCGCTCGTTGCGCCGCTTCAATTTGCGCCGTGGCTGCGGCCGCGCTGCTCTCGGCACCATCCACCGCCGCCGACACCGTTTTCAGCACGTTCAACGGCAACTGGAGCGGCAACGGCCAGATCAGGCTCGACAGCGGCGCCAGTGAGCGGATCAAGTG
>CAMDBL010000314.1 GCA_945889015.1 Devosia equisanguinis | reverse complement strand
GCAGAGGAACCGGCCATGACGATGGTCCTCGTGTCGACACGAGGCCAACGCGGGCCATCTCGATTGGTTTCCCTGTCGGCCGCAGCACCCGATCAACGGCTCCGACGGTCACATCGGCAGGCGGGCGAGCTGGTTCGAGAAGTAGTTCTCCACCGCCGTCGCGATCGAGCCAGACACCTTCTGGCGCCAGGAATCCGACTGCAGGAGCTGCGCGTCCTGCCGGTTGGTCACAAAGCCGAGCTCGATCAGCACGGAGGGAAACTGCGCCGTCTTGAGCACGCGGAACCCGGCGGAGCGATCGGGCGTGTCCATCAAGCTGGTGGACTGGCCCATGTACTCGATCACCGAGCGGGTGAAGATGCTGGTCCGCTCCTTGTTCACGTCGACCTCGCGCTGCGCGAGATCGGCGAGGATATTCTTGACGAGATCGGCATCGCCCGCCGACTCGTGCCTGACGGCCGCGAAATCCTTGTCGGACATGGCCTTTTGCGCCACTTCCGCCTTGGCGGAGCGTTTCAGATCCTCGGCCATCCCCTCGCGCAGGGAGTAGATGGTCGCACCGCGCGCATTGGCGTTGGCGTAGTCGGCATGCACGGCGATGAACAGAGCCGCCTTGCTCTTCTCACCGAACTCGACCCGATCGTCGAGATCGACGAAGACGTCCGATTCCCGGGTCATGAGCACATGGTATCGACCGGTGGCGACGAGCTTGTCCCGCAACACTTTGGAGAAGGCGAGGACGATGTCCTTTTCGGAGGCGCCGAACTTCTGAGCGCCGGAATCGTGGCCGCCATGCCCTGGATCGATGACGATGGTCGGCTTGTAGGCGCGAGCGGCCTTGGCCTTCGGCGCCTCGGCGCGCCGGGGCACCGGCGGCTGGGCCCAAACCGTGGTGGTGAAACCCGACGGCGGCTCGACGCCGGACGCACCGAGGGCTGACGCTCCAGCGCCGACCTTGTGCACCTTCCGTGATTTCTCCTCGAACGGAACGATCTCGAGAACCAGCCGGTGACCCTTGCCGTCCTTGGCCTTCTCGAGTGTCTGACTCTCGACGACGACGGGCGAGGCAACGTCGATCACCACGCGCGACCGACCAGGAGCCGACAAGCCGCCGCGCACGTCTTTGACGAGCCCGATGGTGCGACCTTCCGGAACCGAAGGAAGCTGCATGCCGACCTCAGGCAGCTCGACGACGACGCGATTGGGAGCGGTCAGCGCAGTCACATGGAATTTCACCGTGCGGTCCAGCCCGATCACGAAGCGAGTCCGCTTCACGTCGCCGGCGACGTCAGTTGCAGCCACGGGTGCTGGATTGACGCCAGCACCGGCGATCAGCACGGCGAGAAGGAGAACGAATTTTGACGAAGCGCTCACAAGGGCGCGCCCGGTCGAGTGCGGTCGCATGCGTTTGACCCCCGTCTACGCGGTACTGGTCCAATCGGGACGGTCTATCCTGTGCCCGGCGAACATGGCCGTTTGCGGGTCACCGTCGGGCAATGTGATGTTCATGCGCCAGAAAGGTTAATGAACTGCTAATCCTTGCAATTCGTTAACCTCGTGTGCTGCCCACCAGCCCTCAGCCGAGGGACTGGACGATGCAGGTGGAGCGTCACTGCCCGGCGTTCTCGTCACGCCGCCAGCGGACCATGGCCGTGTCGTCGGCGTCACGCGCCTCGACCCACTCCGCCCTGCCGTCAAGACCCGTCTCCTTTTTCCAGAAGGGCGCCGATGTCTTGAGGTAATCCATCAGGAACGCGGCTGCCTCGAATGCGGCCTGCCGGTGCGCCGACGCCGTGATCACCAGAACGATGTTCTCGCCGGGTTTCAATTCGCCGACCCGGTGCACGATCAGGCTCCCCTGCAGAGGCCAGCGCGCATGCGCCTCGTGCTCGATGCGAACCAACTCGGCCTCGGTCATGCCGGGATAGTGCTCGAGTGCCATCGACACGATCGGCTTGCCTTTGGCCTCGCCCCGGACGGTGCCGGTGAAGGTGACGATGGCACCGATGTCGGTGCGGCCCGCGGTCAAGATCTCGATCTCGGCGCCGATGTCGAAGTCCCCGGTCGTGACACGCACGGACATGGCATCAGCCTCCGGTGACCGGAGGAAAGAAGGCGATCTCGCGGGCGCCGGCGATCAAGGCCGCCGGCTTGACGTGCTTCTGGTCCAGGGCGACGCGGATCACTTGCGCCCGGGCGAAGGCCTCGGCGTATTCCGGCCCGCATGTCTGTAGCCAGCCGACCAGCTCACCCACCGTCCGGACCTCGGAGGGAACCGCGACCCGCTCCTCGGCGCGCCCTATTTTCTCGCGGACCCAGGCGAAATAGCGCAGCGTGACCATCTTTGTCTCGTCGCCCGCGCCCATGTCCGCCCTAGTGCTCCATCGCGTGCCGGATGCCCGCCCTCAGATAATCATAGCCTGTCCACAACGTAAGGACCGCGGCCACCCACAGCAAGCACAGCCCCGCGATGCTGATTCCGGGCAGCACCTTCTCGGCGGCCGGCCCCGCCAGCAGGACCGCCAGCGCCACCATCTGCGCCGCCGTCTTCCACTTGGCGAGCCAAGTCACGTGGATCTTGACGTTCAGCTCGGCGAGGAACTCGCGCAGGCCCGAGACCAGAATCTCGCGCGACAGGATGATGACGGCAGCCCAGATGGCCCAGCCGCCGATGGTGTCGTCGCGCACCAGCATCAGCAAGGCTGCGCCGACCAGCAGCTTGTCGGCGATCGGATCCAGCATCCGGCCGAGCGCCGACTGCTGTTGCCACGCCCGTGCCAGATAGCCGTCGAGCCAATCGGTGATGCTGGCGACCACGAACAATGCGAATGCGGCCCAGCGCGCGTCGTCGCCGGTCATGAAATGCAGGCAGGCAACCAGAGCCGGCACCGCCGCGATGCGCCCGTAGGTGAGCACGTTCGGCAGGCTCAGGTGAGTTGCTCGGGCCGCAGCGTCTGTCATGGGTCTCTAATGAGCGTGAAGGCCGCGTCCGTCAATGGGAGGTCGAAACGGCGCGGCGATCGGCGTGCCACCCGCGCCACCCCGTGCGGTGCATTTTTGCCGTCGGAGTGCGGCCATGCGGGGCCCGGGCGATGCGCGCGCGGCGATTGACTTGCAGGCGAAGGGATGAAAGCCTGACCCCGGGACGCAACGCTCCTCCACACAGGAGGCAGCGGAAGGACAACTGTCTCGAAACATCCAAGGGAGGTCGACCGTGGGAGGACTGGTGAAGTCCGTGACCGGCACGTTCGCTGCCGCACTGATGACGCTCGCGATGCCGTTTGGCGCATTCGCGCAGGAGTACACGCCGCAAGAGCTGAAGCTGATCGACGCCGCCAGGGCCGAAGGTGAGGTCTCGATCCTCCACCCGATCCTCGGCGACTATTCCGCCGGCCTGCTCGCCAAGGGCTTCATCGAGTACTACAAGCTCGGACCCAACTTCAAATTCAACAACCTCCGCAAGGGCTCGGGGCAGACCATCTCGCAGGTCCGCCAGGAGATCCAGGCCAACAAGTTCACGGTCGACATCCTCGCCGTCAACGCTGCCGGGTTCTTCGACGAGGCCGCCAAGCGCGGAGCGTTCCTTCCTCTCGACAGCGCCCAGTGGCAGCACCACGAGGAGCTGGCCAAGAAGGCCGGCCAATACTCCAACTATCCCTACGTGGTGGTGCCGTTCGCCTACACGTTCCGACCGATCTGGAACACCTCCTGCCCCGGCATGAAGGACGTCAAGGTCACCGAGTACGCCGACGTGTTCGATGTCGCCAAGCTCAAGGGCAAGACCATCGCCTCGGACCTTACGAAGTCCGTCACCTACACCAACACGTTCGCCTCCCTGGTCGAGAACGGCGTCGTCACCGACACCAAAGGGTTCTGGACCAAGCTGAAGGCGACCGAGCCGCTCGTCGAGTTCCGCTCCGAAGCCAAGATCCAGCTCGTCATCAACTGCGAGCGTCCCTTCGACATGTGGATTACGGCAGGTCGCGTGCAGCAGAACGTCGAGCGCGAGCCCAAGCTCGCCGGGATCATCAAGATCGGCTCCTACAAGGAGGGCCAGGTGATGCTCGGCAACCAGGCGGCGGTGCTCAAGGGCGCCCCGCATCCGAACGCCGGCAAGCTGCTGCTCGAGTACATGCTGCGCAAGGAAGGCGCCGACGCGCTGGTCGGCGGCGAGTCGCTCTACACCTTCCGCAAGGGCTACAAGATCCCCGATCACGTGAAGCCCTACGTGCTCGACCTCGAGAACACCAAGATCCTCGGGCTCAAGGACTGGGTCGCCTCGGCCAAGAAGTTCAACGAGCTGCGCGAAGAGTGGCAGGAGTTCTTCAAGTAGACAGACC
>CAMDBL010000313.1 GCA_945889015.1 Devosia equisanguinis | reverse complement strand
TTCATCATCTTCGGGGCGACGCTGTTCTCCTTCGTGTTCCGGGCGCTCGGCGGCGACGATCTGGTGATCGAGCTGCTGAAGGCGGCCGGCATCGACTCGGGATGGGAGATCCTGATCTTCGTGATGGTGCTGGTCTTCATCATGGGGTTCTTCTTCGACTTTCTCGAGATCTGCCTGATCGTGCTGCCGATCTTCGCGCCCATTCTCCTGAAGGTCGATTTCACGCCGCACATCGCCGAGAACAAGGACTTCATGGTCTGGTTCGTGATCCTGGTGGCCGTGAACCTGCAGTCGGCGTTCCTGACACCGCCCTTCGGCTTTGCGCTCTTCTACATGAAGGCGACCGTCCCGCCCGAGGTGACGATGGCCCATATCTACCGCGGCATCATTCCCTTCGTGGCCCTGCAGGTCCTCACCGTTGCCATCTGCATGATCTGGCCGGAGATCATCCTGTACCTGCCGCGCGAGTTCGGGTTCCTGGATTGAGGCGATGGGCGGTCGTATCTGACGACGAGTGCCGGAGCGTGCGGGTAGCGCCTTTGGCACTTCTCGGGCCAGCCGGAATATGTGCGCGACTGCACCCTATCGTCGCCATTTGAGATGTTTGGCCCTCAAACTTGACGCGTGGCTCGATAGGCTGGCGAGCGGTGATATGCTCGCCGGGTTGTTGGCGGTGGCGAACGCAGACCCGGCCAGGATCGAGCGCTCCGGTCGTGTCCTTCGATACGGGAGCGCACGTCTGCCTTGGCTGCCAGCTCGTTCGGGCTGAGACTGCCATCGGCTGTGGAAAAAGCGTGGAATCGTCTGGCGCAGGGATGTCAGACGCGCCGTCGATCGCTGAGATCGAACATCCGCGGCAGGCTTCGCGCGGCCACGGCCGATCCCTCGACGCGCGCCAGCTTTTCCGACACCGCCTGCTCGAGCGGCAGTTGGGTCGACAGAATGCGCAACAGCGTGTCAAAGCGGGTCTCGATCGTCGCGCTGGCGGGGCCGTCGCCGCGGTCGAGCGTCGTCCCTTGCGGGCCACCCTGCACAAGGAAGCTGGCGGACTTGCCGCCCTGCGTCACCCGCAGCGCAATCGTGCGCGCCGGCGTCGGCGTCTGCCGGGTAATCGCGTCGAGACCGAGCAGTACCCAGTCGGGCTCGAAAGTTTCGTCGGGGCGTGGCGGGAAGAGAAAGTGGCCGCCCCAGCGGATCAACTCCCGGATCGCCGGTTTCAGCGCCCGTCCGACAGGCGTCAGCTCATAGGTCTGGGCATTGAAGGGGGCGGGTAGGGTGGCGCGCCGCACGACGCCGCTCTCGATCAGGGCGTTGAGGCGGCCGGTCAGCACCGTCGGGCTGACTCCGCTCAGCCGCTCGACCAGGTCGCCGAAGCGCTTGGGGCCGAGCAGCAGCTCGCGCACGATGAGCAGCGTCCAGCGCTCACCGACGATCTCGGCGGCACGGGCGAGGGCACAGAACTGAGGATAATGGGTTTGCGTCAACTCCGGTGGGCCAGGGCGATCAATGGACCGACGACAACGAACTGAAGGAGCGTGAAGCCGGTCTCCAGCGCGAGATAGGTCGGCACCGATGTCATCACGTTCTTGGCAGCGATCGCAAGCGTCGTGAACGACCATGAAAGCAGGCCGATCATGAGGCCGTAGGCAAGGCCGTTCGCGAGGACCGACCGGCGCTCGGCGAAGACACGGGGATAGACCCAGGAGAAGGCCACACCCTGGATCAGCATCGACAGCAGGCCGAACGGCACGATGACGTCGTCGCGATACATCGCGAGTTCGCGATAGGCGGGCGCGAAGACCGTCAGGTGCCAGGGATAGGCAATGACGAAGCTCGGCACGACATAGGCTGCGATGCCCATCCAGAAGGCGCGTGACATGGCCGTCCTCACATTCCCGTTGGCCGCTCGGCGAAGGCAGGCACGCCCGGGTTGACCGGATCCCAGGCCGGCGCCCGGGCGGCCCACACGATCATCTGCGGTGCGAAGAGATTCGGATCGTCCAGGGTGGAGGCGCGCAGGAAGATCAGGCCCGGCATCTTGCTGTTGCGCGAATGGATTCCGGTGCCGCAGGTCGGGCAGAAGGCGCCGGTGACGTCGGCGCCGCTGTCGGCCTTGGAATGAAACTCCCTCACGTCGCCCGTAAAGCGAATGGCGTCGGCGGCGAAGCCCATCATGGCGGCGTGGCCGGCGGCACTCGTCTTGCGGCAGTCCGTGCAGTAGCACTTGCCCTGGAATTGCGGCTCGGCGTCGCCGCGATAGCGGACGGCGCCGCAGAGACATTGTCCGGAAATATGCATCCCTTCCTCCCTCTCAGTCAGATCGCGACCTTGCGCTTGGCGTAATGCGCCTTGACGGCCGGATGTTCCGTCACGCGGTCATGGTGTTCGACGAGCAGCGGGGCGACGCGCTCGGGCAGATCGATGGGGATGTGATCGAGCTGTCCCGATCTCAGATGGCGGATCCAGACGAAGACCTTGAGGTCCGCGACGGTGAGTCGGCCGTCCGCGAAATAGTGGCCGCCTTGTGCGACGAGACGGCGCTGCAGGCGGTCGAGCGAGTGGGAGAGCGGCCCTGCGGCCAGGCTTTCGCGTTGCGCCTTCTTTTCAGCCGCCGGCAGGGGCATGGTGCTCCATACCCTGGTGGAAATTTCCTCGACCGCGTCCATGGCTTCGTCGCACAGCGCCGCCTGCCAGGCGTCGCTCGGGTAGAGCCCGGCGAGCTTGCCGACGTAGCGGTTGATGCCGTTGGACTGCGCCACAGCTTGCCCATCGATCTCGAGCACCGGCAGGGCGCCAAACGGCGTGCCGGGCTTGCGGCTTTCCCAGTCGGCGAATTTTACGCGATCATCCTCGAACGGCACGCCACCGATGGCCATGGCAAGCCGCGCGGCTTCGCCTCGTGCGCCGTCGATATCGAAATAGACGAGTTTTGGCTGGGTCATGTGATATACTCCTAAAATCGGAGTATATAATCCGTAAAACGGAGTCAAGCGATGCCGCACGATCCTCATCTGGCCGACCGCATGCGGGCTGCGCTGGCCCGCCGCAACGGCATCAGCGAGCGGGCGATGTTCGGCGGCTACTGCTGGATGCTGAACGGCAACATGTTATGCGGCGTCGAAGTCGGCCGCTTCATGTTCCGGATTGGCAAGGAACTGGAGGCTAGGGCGCTGGCAGAGCGCGGCGCCGAGCCCATCGTCTTCAGCGGGCGGCGGATGGGTGGTCTCGTCTGGGTCGACGAGAAGGCCTGCCGGGGCCGCGGACTCCAGTCCTGGATCGAACTGGCCAGCCGCTTCGTGCGGACGTTGCCGGCGAAGTAGACGAACGCCACCAGGTGCCGGGCGATGGCGCGTCGCGGCAAGTCAGCGCAACGACCTGAAGAGACGCTGGTTTTCAACGCTCGATATGGCCCATGGCGGCAGTCGCTGGCCAGGCATCATGCCTTCGTGCCTCCCGGGACATTGCGCTTGATGTGCATTCTCCAAAGACTGAAGATATCGAGCGCGTGCGGCTTGGGAAGGCCTACGCTGAGGCGGGAGCCAAAGGTCTACCGCCAAGAAGGATCGACGAGGTCCGCACAAATAAAAAAACGGTCACTCCAGGGAGGAAGAAATGATGCTCAGAAGGACCTTGTTGAGCGGCGCTGCCGTTTCAGCAATGGCGGCTCCGGCGCTGTTGCGCGCCCAGGAGCCGCTCAAGATGCGGCTGTCTCTCGATACGTCGGCCGCGCACACGCGCACGATGCAGATGGCGGACTTCGCCAAGGAGTTGGAGAAGGTCGCCAGCGGCAAGATCAAGGTCGAGGTCTTCCACTCCGCGCAGCTCTTCCGCGACCGCGATGTCGGCAAGGCACTGCGCCAGGGCGGCGCCGAGATGGGCGTGCCCGGACCGTGGAACCTGACCGGAATCGAAGCCAATCTCGACGTCACCCAGTCGCCGGCCTTCTACGGGCGCTCGGCGGCCGAGGTGTACAAGGTGATCGATGGCGACGTTGGCCGCGCGCTGAACGGCATGCTTGAGAAGAAGCTCGGTGTGCACATCCTGGGCAAGTGGCTCGACCTCGGTGCGTCGCACACCTTCTCGACCGCCAAGCCGCTGAACGCGCCGGAAGACCTCAAGGGCCTCAAGATCCGTACGTCGGGTGGCGCGGGCCAGATGGTACGGGTCAAGTTCTTCGAGGGTGTGCCGAATTTCACGGCCTGGCCGGACGTGCCACTGGCGCTCAGCCAGGGCACCTTCGACGCGCTGTTCACCACCAACGAGAGCGTGAAGTCGGCCAAGCTGTGGGATTCCGGCGTGAAGTACGGGCTGCAGGACCAGCAGTTCTTCGCCCAGTACATCCCGATGGTGAGCGAGGCGTTCTGGAAGAAACTGGGCCCGGACCTGCAGAAGATCGTGACCGACATGTGGGCCTCCAAGATCGGCGGCTGGCGCGCGGCCATGGCGGCAAGCCAGGCCGAGTCGGTCGGGATCATGGAGAAGGCTGGCATCAAGATCGTCGTGCCCACGCCGTCGGCGCTCGAAGCCA
>CAMDBL010000312.1 GCA_945889015.1 Devosia equisanguinis | reverse complement strand
AGGCCTGGCGGGCCGCGTCACGGCTGGCGAACGCGGCCTCGCGCTCCTCGCCATTCACCCACAAGGTGGCGCGCGAGACGACACCGCCCGGCGGCAGCGCCAGCTCCATCCGCGCCTCGCGCTGGACGAGCGAGGTGTTGGCGAACTCGAACGTCCACTCGAGGTAGGCGACCGCATCGTCGCCACTGATCGAGCCGTCGATACGCGAGGAGGCGAGCGAAAGCCCTTTCACGCGGCCGGCGACCTCGGTGCCGCCCTGGTCGCGATCACGCGCGAAATCGTCCCAGCGCGTGGCGCGGGGATTGCGCGACGGCGCCGGCTCCGCATTGAATGGGCGGCCGGTGACGCGATAGTAGGTCTCGCGCGCGGCACCCGGCGAGATGAAGCGCTGGCGCGGGCTCTCCGTCAGCATCCAAATCGCCGTGAGGAGCCCTTGTGGCCGGCCCGTGCTGTCGTAGCAGTAGCGCAACAGCTGCTCGCGGTCGCCGAAGCTGCGAAGCAGGCCGATGCCACGGGACCGCCGGGCGGCATCGTTGCTTTGCGCCATCTCGGTCGCGACATGAGTGACGGCCACGCGCAAGTCGAGAGCGGCCAGCGCCAGCACGCCCGCGGCCAGGCCAGACCAGTAGGTGAGCCTCAGACGGCGCTGCGGCCGCTTCAGGGCGACGCCGCCGACCAGCACGGGATGCGACCGCTGGCGGAGCATACCACCGAGCTGATAGGCGGCGACCAGGCCACCGTAAGGCGCCAACGGAAGGATGCCGACGACGACCAGCACCGCGACGAGCGCGATCGGCACCAGCGGCAGGAAGATCAAGGCATAGAAGCCGGCGACCGCGAGCGTCGCGCCGGACAGCGCGAACAGTGCCGGCGGCGGCGGGCGGCGGGTCTCCGCCAGATACAGGTACAGCGCCAGGTTCGAGGCCGGCACCAGCGACACCATCGCCACGTGCCACCATGTCGGGATCGGGTCGAAGAACGCCTCCGCGCACATCCGGCTCGACAGCTCGATGGCGATCACGAGCGCGGGCAGCACGACCCCGTAGATCACATGGCCGGAATGCGGCGCTTCCTGCTTCAGCGGGCCGTGCACGATGGCCACGGCTTTGCGATCGGACATTTCGGTTTTCCTCGGCAGCCTGCCCACCCGAGGTGAGTATCCGGCGAGCCGAGGCCCTGGCTGCAGCGTCACTTGCGGCAACCTTCCGGCACCGGACGGACAGGGCTGCCATTTTCCCGCCACGGGAGTACGGATTTTTACGGATCTCGCCACTGCACTGGGTTCGGGATCGCACCGGGAGACACGATGGCTGCCAGCAAGACACTGCCGGACGAGGACGGCCGCATCGTCGCCGCCCTGATCCTGGAAGAGCTGGCGCGCCGCCGGTTGACGCGGCAAGCACTGGCCGACAGCGCGCGGGTCAGCCTTTCGACGCTGGAGAAGGCGCTGTCGGGGCGGCGTCCGTTCACCATCGCGACCGTGGTACGGATCGAGGATTCGCTCGGCCTTGCGCTGCGCGGCGGCCCGGTCGGCTCTCGGTCGGCCAACGGAGCACCGATGCGAGCCGTGCTTTCAGCCGGTCACGCGCCCGAGGATCTCGGCTCCTACACGCGCGCCGCAGTCGGCTGGATCGAGGGCAGCTACGTCACGCTGCGCCCCTCGTTCGGTGACCACACCGCGATCTACGCCTATCGCACCGAGATCGGCTGGGATGAAGCGGCCGGTCATCTGACGTTCCGCGAGGCCGAGCGGATGGACCAGGACTTCACCCAGTTCGGAGCGGTGTCGGTGCCGCATCAGTCCGGGCACATCTACCTCGTCACCAACCGGCACGGGCAATACCGCCTCGTGGTTCTGGCGCGGCCGACCATCGGCGGCGAAATGCACGGACTACTGACGACCCTGCAGGTGGGACGGGGCTCGCACCTGACGCCGGTCTCGACGCCGGTCGCCATGGCGCCGCTCGCCCGGCTGGCCAAGCCGGCGTGGGGGCGGATCGTCCCCGGCCACGCCAGCTATTCCGACTACAAACAGTTGCTGCGTCGAACGATCGATGAGCCGTTTGCTCGTCTCCTTCCGGCCTGAATGGTGTCTGACCCTCCGGGTCCGACACCGCTTCTCGACCTTGGGCCTTCCCGCCTACGCCAGAGCCGCCACCGCCCTGCGTGCCATCACCGCCACCGCGTTGGCGCGGTACTCGGCGGAGAAGTGGATATCGCTCATCAAATCGTCGGCGGCGACCGTGATGCCGTCCAGCGCCTTAGCCGTGAAGCTCGCCGACAGGGCTTTCTCCATCGCAGGAACGCGGAACACGCTCGGCCCCGCACCGGTGACGGCGACGCGCACCGTGTTCCCGGTCTTGGCGACGAACACGCCGACCACTGCAAAGCCGGACGCGGGATGGCGCAGCTTCATGTACTTGGCCTTGTCCGGCACCTTGAAGCGCACGCCGGTGACGATCTCGCCGGGCTCCAGTGCCGTCGTGAACAGCCCGGTGAAGAAATCGTCTGCGGCGATCTTGCGCTTCGTCGTCTCGACGACCGCGTCGAGCGCGACCACGGCCGAGGGATAGCAGGCGGCGGGATCAGCGTTGGCGATCGAGCCGCCGAGGGTGCCGCGCCGGCGGACGGCTGGATCGCCGATGCCGTCCGCGAGGTCGGCCAGTGCCGGCAGCACGCGCTCGAGGCCCGCGTCGGCCGCCACCTCCGCATGCGTCGTCATCGCGCTGACGAACACCTCTTTGCCTTCGGCCTTGACGCCCTTCAGCGCGGCGATGGCGCCGATGTCGACGAGATCGCTCGGTGCGGCCAGCCTGAGCTTCATGCTGGGCAGCAGCGACATGCCGCCCGCGACCAGCTTGGCCTCGGCGGCCTTCTCGAGCACTGCGCCCGCGGCCTTCACGTCAGCGGGGCGATGATAGGTAAATTCGCGCATATGCATTGAACTTGCTCCCCGCTCAGGCCTTGCCCGCGTTCATCTTCGCGCTGCCGTCGATGATGGCCTCGACGATACCCTGGTAGCCGGTGCAGCGGCAGATATTGCCCTCGAGTTGGCGGCGGACGGTGTCCTCGTCGGCGCCGGGGATGCGGTTGGCGATGTCGATGCCCATCATCACCATGCCCGGCGTGCAGAAGCCGCACTGCAGGCCGTGATGCTCGCGAAAGGCCGCCTGCATCGGATGCAGATCGCCGTTCGGGGCGGCCAGCCCCTCGATGGTGGTGACGGCGCGGCCGTCGGCCTGCACCGCGAGCATGGTGCAGGACTTCACCGCCTCGCCGTCGAGGTGGACCATGCAGCAGCCGCACTGGCTGGTGTCGCAGCCGACGTGGGTGCCGGTCAGGCCCAAGTGCTCGCGGATGAAATGAACCAGCAGGGTGCGCCCCTCGACGCGGCCCGTCGCGGTCTTGCCGTTCACGGTCAGGGTGATCTCGTGCACGCTTCTCTCCCTCTTCGCCCGGGGGCGCTGATGCTTTCGGGTTTAATGCACGATCGGACGGGGATTGCCAAGCCGGACCGCCGCTCGGCGGGTCACGGCATCCCCATGTCGCCTTGTGCCTGCAAGGCCAGCAGCGCCAACGTCACCGTGACCACGGCCAGCAGCGTCGACAAGGCCACCGAGGCCGAGACCGGCGCCACGGCGCGGTCGTAACGGCTGGCGAACAGGAATGCGTTGGCCCCGACGGGCATGGCCAGGAAGACCGTGATCACGCCAGCCCAGAGCGGCGGCAGGCCGAACACCCAAGTGGCCAGGATCAGCCCGACCGCCGGCATCACCACCAGCTTTATGCCGATGATCAGCGCCATCGCGGATGTCTCTCCCTTGATCCGGTAGCCGGCAAGCGACATGCCGAGCCCGAGCAGCGACACCGGCACGCCGGCCTGCGCCACGAGCTCGACGAGCCGAGCCGGCACCGGCGGCAGGCCCTCCAGGGTGAGCCCCAGCCAGCGGCAGAGCGCGCCGGCGGCGAGCGCCACGATCAGCGGATTGCGCGCCACCCCACGGAGCACGTCGACCACGGCACGGACGCCGAGCCCCCGGCTGTCGCGCAGCGCGACCTCCATGTGCAGCGTACCGATCAGCCACAGAATGATCGTGTCGCAGACCGCGAGGATCGCGAGCGGCGTCCCGGCCTCCGGCCCGAACGCCGAGACGATCACCGGAAACCCGAGCATGACGCCGTTGCCGAACGTCGCCGCCATGCCGAACACCGGTCGGTCGGCCGGTGGACGTCCGAGCAGCACGCGCGCGGCGAACGCGGACAACGCCCAGACCAGGGCGACGCTCACGAGGTAGGTGACGGCGAGCCGCAGCGGCGACACCGCCACCTCGCCGACGCCGAGCATGGCGCGGAACAGCAGCGCCGGCATCGCGACCTTGAAGCCGAGCTCGGTGACGGCCCGGCCGCTCCCCTCGCTCAGGTAGCCCCACCGCATCGAGAAAAAGCCGAGCGCGATCAGCCCGAAGATCGGCGTGACGAGCGAGAGGACCTGCAGCATGTGCCGCGGCCGTCAGGCCGCCGACCTCACGCCCTTCATGAACTCGGCGAACG
>CAMDBL010000311.1 GCA_945889015.1 Devosia equisanguinis | reverse complement strand
GGCCTGATGGCGGCCGTGCACGGCCTCGATCGCCGCCGAGATCTCGCCGACCGTCGCCTTGGCGCGCGCCGCCTGCACGGCGAGGTCGAGCAGGTTGGCGCTGCCCTTGGCGCCCTCGGTCAGCGCGGCGAGCTTGGCCTTCACGTCGGCCTCGTCGCGCTCCGCGCGCAGCCGGTTCAGTTTGCCGATCTGCTGCTCGCGCACGCGGGCGTTGTCGACCTTCAGGATCTCGATCCCGGACTCGCCCTCGACCTGCAGCTTGTTGACGCCGACGATGGTCTGCTGGCCGCTGTCGATGCGGGCCTGAGTGCGGGCCGCCGCCTCCTCGATCCGCATCTTCGGGATGCCGGCGGCGATCGCCTTGGCCATGCCGCCCAACTCCTCGATCTCCTCGATGTGCGCCATCGCCTTCCTGGCGAGCTCGTAGGTCAGCCGCTCGACGTAGAAGCTGCCGCCCCACGGATCGACGGTACGGCAGGTGCCGCTCTCCTGCTGGATGAACAGCTGCGTGTTGCGGGCGATGCGGGCGGAGAAGTCCGTCGGCAGCGCGATGGCCTCGTCGAGCGCATTGGTGTGCAGCGACTGGGTGCCGCCGTGGGTCGCCGCGAACGCCTCGATCTGGGTGCGGGCGACGTTGTTGAACACGTCCTGCGCGGTCAGCGACCAGCCCGAGGTCTGGCAGTGCGTGCGCAGAGACAACGAGCGGTCGTCCTTGGGCTTGAACTCCTTCTTGATGAGGCTCGACCAGAGCAGGCGCGCGGCCCGCATCTTGGCGACCTCCATGAAGTAGTTCATGCCGATCGCCCAGAAAAATGACAGGCGCGGCGCGAATGCGTCGATGTCGAGGCCGGTTGCGACGCCGGCACGGGCGTACTCGACGCCGTCGGCGAGGGTGTAGGCGAGCTCGAGGTCCGCCGTCGCGCCGGCCTCCTGCATGTGATAGCCGGAGATCGAGATCGAGTTGAACTTCGGCATCTTCTGGCTGGTGTAGGCGAAGATGTCGGAGATGATCCGCATCGAGGGCGCAGGCGGATAGATGTAGGTGTTCCGCACCATGAACTCTTTGAGGATGTCGTTCTGGATAGTGCCCGACAACTTGGCCGCCGGCACGCCCTGCTCCTCGCCCGCCACGATGAACAGCGCCAGCACCGGCAGCACCGCGCCGTTCATGGTCATCGACACCGACATCTGCGACAGGTCAATGCCGTCGAACAGCGTGCGCATATCGTAGATCGAGTCGATCGCGACGCCCGCCATGCCGACGTCGCCGCGCACGCGTGGGTGGTCGCTGTCGTAGCCGCGGTGCGTCGCGAGATCGAACGCGACGGAGAGGCCCTTCTGCCCGGCGGCGATGTTGCGGCGATAGAAAGCGTTGGAATCCTCGGCCGTGGAGAAGCCCGCGTACTGGCGGATGGTCCAAGGCTGGGTCACGTACATTGTCGGATACGGCCCGCGCAGATAGGGCGCGAGACCCGGATAGCCGTCGACGAACGACAGCCCGTCGATGTCAGCCCCGGTGTAGACCGGCTTCAGCGCGATACCCTCGGGGGTCACAAACGACGCTTCCTGCCCCCCTCCCCCTTGCGGGGAGGGGCCGGGGGTGGGGGGACTCCCAGCGTCGAGAGCGATCTTGGTGAAATCCGGGATCAGTGTCATTGCGTCATCATCCGCAGGAGACGCGCGGGTTCAGGGCAGGCCACGCGCGAGTAAGGCTTGCCCTCACAGTTGCGCCAGACGCCCCCGTGGTCAAGGCCGACCAAGGGGGGACCGATGGCCTTGGCCCACCCTTCTATCGTCCCGTTACTCAGGTTCATCTCGAACTTCGCCACAGGCCACATCCGGCAGACCGTTGCGGGCTCGCGCCTGATCCTCGACTTCAACACCGATGCCGAAGCGCAAACCGAGATGCGGATCGAGCTCCTCGCCCACGGGCCGCTGACGGCCACGGATCTGATGCTTTGAGCGTCCCGATCAAAGAAAACGCAAAGCTTACCTTGCTTTCGCCACCGATCCCCCCTATGTCCTGCGCATCGACCTTTGGCCGGACGACCGGGCCGCTACGCGTAGGCACTGAATTTGTCACTGCTGGGCGTAAGTTCTGAACCCCCCAAAATTCGATGAAGAGAGCCCGTGCCCGCACGTCCCGTGCGGCCGCGCGCTGACACGCACACAACGATAGGAACGTACTATGCAAAAGGGCACCGTGAAGTTCTTCAACGAGCAGAAGGGCTTCGGATTCATCGCTCCCGACGACGGCGGCAAGGACGTGTTCGTCCACGTTACCGCTCTGGAGCGGGCCGGCATGCGCACGCTGTCGGAGGGCCAGAAGGTCAACTTCGACACGCAGCCCGACCGCCGCACGGGCAAGGTCGCCGTGGCGAACATCGAGGCCGCCTGAGGCCAAGGCGGCATCTGAGACCCCGCGCGAGCGGGTGTTTCGAAGCGCCGCCACCTCTCAGGATTTCGGAGCCGTTCCTCGAAAGGGGAACGGCTCTGTTGCTTTCAGGGTCCCGCTGGGGATACTGCGCAGATCCCACCCGCGGAGTTGCTTGCTTGAGCGATCCTCGCCCCGCCCCCTCGACCGAGCCCTCGCCCTGCCAAGCCTGCGGGGCGTGCTGCGACTATGCTCCGTCATGGCCGCGCTTCTCGACCGAGAGCGACGAGGACCTGGCGCGCATTCCAGCCAAGCTCGTCGCCAAGGACCAGTCGGGCATGCGCTGCTTCGAGAACCGCTGCGCCGCGCTCGACGGCGTCATCGGCGCGCGGGTCGCCTGCACGATCTACGACATCCGCCCCGACGTCTGCCGCGCTTGCCAGCCCGGCGACGAGGCCTGCCGGATCGCGCGCGACTGGCACGGGCTGCCGCGGCTGGCGTGATCGCCTACCGCAGCCACGGTGGCAGCCGGTCCATGCCGATCAGCTCGTCCAGCGAGGGGCGCGGACGGACCACGGCGAACGCGTCGCCGTCGACCAGCACTTCCGGGATCAGCGGACGCGTGTTGTAGGTCGAGGACATCGCCGCACCATAGGCACCCGCGGTCATCACCGCGATCAGATCACCGGAGGTGAGAGGCGGCAGATCACGGCCGAGCGCCAGGTAGTCGCCGGTCTCGCAGACCGGACCGACGACGTCCTGCTTGACGGGTGGCAGCGCCTTTTTTGACGCGTCGACCGGCCAGATCTCATGATGCGCCTCGTACAAGGTCGGACGGATCAGATCGTTCATGGCGCCGTCGACGATCGTGAAGGTGCGGCCGGGATTGTCGGCCGGGCCGGTCTTGGAAAAAATCACGCGGGTGACGAGGATGCCCGCGTTGCCGACGATCATGCGGCCGGGCTCCAGCACGATCTTCAGGCCGAGATCCCCGAGCGTTTCCTTGACCAACGCCGCGTAGGCGGACGGCAGCGGCGGATCGGGATCGTCGAAGCGGTAGGGAACGCCGAGGCCGCCGCCGAGATCGAGGTGCTCGAGCGCGATGCCCTTGGACTTGAGGTCGAGCACCAGCTCCTTCATCAGCGCGAAGGCGTCGCGGAACGGCTGCAGCTCGGTGATTTGGCTGCCGATGTGCATGTGGATGCCGGTCACGGCGATCCCCGGCAGCATCGCGGCGCGGGCGTAGATGCGCGGCGCCTCCATGAACGGGATGCCGAACTTGTTCTCGGACTTGCCGGTCGAGATCTTGGCATGCGTCCGGGCGTCGACGTCGGGGTTCACGCGCAGCGCGATGCGGGCCGTGGCGCCGAGCGACCGGGCGACCTCGGACAGCGCGTCGAGTTCGGGCTCGCTCTCCACGTTGAACCCGAGAATGCCTTCCTTCAGCGCGTAGGCCATCTCGACGCGGGTTTTGCCGACACCGGCGAAGATGATCCGGCTCGCCGGGACACCGGCGGCGCGCGCGCGGCGCAACTCGCCCTCTGAGACCACGTCCATGCCGGCGCCGAGGCGGGCCATCGTCGCCAGCACGGCCTGGTTGGAATTGGCCTTGACCGCGTAGCAGATCAACGCCTGCTGATCCTTGAAAGCGTCGGCGAGCACGGTGTAGTGCCGCTTCAGCGTCGCCGTCGAATAGCAGTAGAATGGCGTGCCGACCTCGGCCGCGATCCGCTCGAGGCTGACGCCCTCGGCGTGCAAAATGCCGTCGTGATAGTCGAAATGGTGCATGATACCTGTCCGCGCTGACCGGCCGGAGCTATAGGGGCGGGGCGGGATGGAGGCAACTCTCCGTCACGCGCGGCTCCGCCAACCCCGACTCCATTTCCCTCCCCGCCAGGGGAGGGGCCAGCAAACCGGCTCCTCCGTCCTATGATCACGGCTCCGCCATCGATAATCGATGCTGCCCTCCTCGACCGCCTGCCGCTCGTCCTGCACGAGATCGAGATCGCGGGTCGGGATTGGGCGATCGAGGCGGTCGCCGATCAGTCGGCACTCACGGCACAGGCGGACATGTTCGAGCATTTCCCGTTCGGACTGCTCTTGTGGGATTCCGCGCCCGTTCTCGCGGGACTCTTGGCGGAGCGGCCAGAGCTGGTGGCAGACAAGACCGTGCTCGAGATCGGC
>CAMDBL010000310.1 GCA_945889015.1 Devosia equisanguinis | reverse complement strand
CAAAGCCGACACACCGGCGCCGGCCGGCCAGGACTGAAAAAGACGCCGCGAACGCAAGAAGGCCCCCGCGCGCGGGGGCCTTCTTGCGTTCAAGACCGATGCATTATTCCTCCGGCCCGCCGATGCAATTTTGCTCCGGCGTTGACAGGTGCCCTCCTCATCGCGCCATTCTGTTGCTATCGCCGAGCTCGTCGAGCCGCGCTTTCAGCCCCATGCGATCGAGGGTTTCGAACGGCAACGCGGCGAATATCTCCAAGCGCCGCCGGATCATCCCGATGAGTTCGTTGATCAGCGTCGCGCGCTCCACCGGGGACCCCTTGAACATCGCGGGATCGGGGAATGGCCACGCTCCCGTCAACGGCTTCGGGCCGAAGTCCGGGCAGATCTGTCCTTGCGGGGTGTCGCAGAGCGTGATGACGAAATCCATCCTGGGTGCGCTCGGCCCCATGAACTCGTCCCAGGATTTGCAGCGCAGGTCGCTCGTGTCGTAGCCGAGTGCTGCCAGGCGCTCGACGACGTCCGGAACCGGCTTCTTCGCAGGCTCGGAGCCGGCCGAATAGGCGTTGAACCGGCCATTGCCGATCTTGTTGAGCACCGCCTCCGCGATGATCGACCGGGCCGAATTATGGGTGCAGAGAAACAAGACGTTGAATGCAGCTGTCATGGCACTCGCCTCGCGTTTGTCGTCGGGCAGGAGACGTGTGAGGTCGCCGCACAGGTCGGGCC
Organism: Devosia equisanguinis; assembly: GCA_945889015.1. Taxonomy (GTDB): domain Bacteria; phylum Pseudomonadota; class Alphaproteobacteria; order Rhizobiales; family Hyphomicrobiaceae; genus CAMDBL01. The sequence continues at coordinate 3,855 of CAMDBL010000310.1, read as the reverse complement.
TTCCGCCACAACACGTCTCGGTCAAATAGCTGAACAGTGCTCTCAGCCCGCTGAAGCGGACGGCATAGATGACGTGCCGCCCCTGCCTGGTGGATTGCACCAAACCGGCCTGTTCGAGCACCGACAGATGGAACGAGAGCGTCGAAGGCGCCTGACCAAGCTCCGTGGCAATCTCGCCGGCCGGCATGCCGGTCGCCCCCCGCACTGCGAGGAGGCGCATCAATCGCAATCTCGTCTCTTGCGAGAGAGCCGCGAACCCCTGTGCTGCGCTTATCTCTTCCATGATACTCGAATAGTCGAATTACATGACACGCCTATGACGGCTGATCCGCGCGTGCAAGAGGTCCACGACAGCCGGCATCCCGGTGACGGCGACAGCGTTACGTCGTCGGCAACTGCGGTCATCTGATCGCCGATGAGGGCCACCACTGTCCGCCGTCAATTTCGAGTGGGTCGCTGGTCGCTCGAAGGCGCGCTACGTGGCGTCGCCCACGCCGCGACGTACCGACGTAAGGCTCGTCAGAGCGCGCCACTGGGCGGGCGGCACGAACCGGCATGCCTCGTCACTCCGGTCCGTCGCGCATTCCTTAACGCCGCTTAACCGACAACGTGCTCGAATACGGCGATGCTCCTGGCGGATGAATTGAGCCTGGAGCCGCCATGCGCTGCCACTACTTGAGCGATCTGCATCTCGAGTCCCAGAATGTCGATGTCTCCTTTCCCAAGGGCGACCTGCTCATCCTCGCTGGCGATCTGTGTCACGCCCGCTGCCTCGATCCTGGTCTCGATCGTGGGCCCACCGACAGATACGCCGCCGATCAACGCGGACGCGTCCACCGCTTCCTCGATGCCGCGCGCGCCAACTTCGCCCATGTCCTGCTGGTCGCCGGCAACCACGAGTTCTACGACGGCATTTTCGAGGACACACCCGCCCTGCTCCGTCGCCACCTCGACCGCGTCACCGTGCTCGACAACGAGACGGTCGAGATCGGCGGCATGCGCTTCTTCGGATCGACCTTCTGGACCGACTTCGACGGGCGCAGCAGCGATGCGTTGGACGCTGTCCGCCGGCGCATGGGCGAGTACTTCTTCGTCAAATGCCACCGGGGCGTCCCCGCCTCACCCCTCACCCGGTTCCGGCCCGAAGATGCGTGGCAGGCCCACGAGGCGGCGCGGGCGGCCCTGCTGACCGCAGTCGCGGCCTCGCCCAAGCCTCTGGTCGTGATCACGCATCATGCGCCGAGCCGTCAGGGCCTCAATCCGACGTTCGCCGGAAACGGCCTCGATCCCGCCTATGCCAGCGGGCTCGACGAGATGATCGCAGGCTTCGACAACGTTCCCGTCTGGGTGCACGGCCACACCCACATCGTCCGCAGCTACCAGATCGGTCGCACCGACGTTCATACGAACGCGCCCGGCTTGGCCCGAGAAAGGGGCGTCGTGCGTAAGATCACTGCCCGGTGGTTCGATCTCGATTGAGGGGTCGCAGCGCGATCGGCAGGCACGGCCCCCGGCTCGAGCAAGGGGCCCCGCCTCGCCGGCCCACTCTCCCCGCGAGCGGGGAGAGGGAGTTTCGCTGCTTATGATCCGTTCCCCAGCAGCGGGTTCTTCTTCCGCTTGAACTCGGCGTAGTGCTCCATGATCTTGAAGCGGGCCGGGAAGGGGAAGGAGATGTGGCGCTGGACGATGCTGTCGCGCACGTACTTCTCGATGTGCGTGCCCTGCATCACGCCGGCACCGCCCCACAGCTCCACCGCCTCGGTGCAGATCTCGGCCATGGCCTGGCCGGTGTAGGCGCCGGCGATGTGCTCGAACGGCGCATCCTCGATGCCGCCATCCGCGATGGCGCCGGGGTTGTCCTTCATGAAGCAGGCCTTGTGGATGATGGCGCGCGACGTCTCGATCTTCATCGCCATCTCGGAAAGCTTCAGTGCCACGCCCTGATGCTGGATCAGGAACTTGCCGCCGGCGCGGCGCTCCTTGGTGTACTTCAGCGTCTCCTCGAACGCGGCGCGGCCGACGCCGAGCGTCATCGCCGCGATCTCCAGCGTGCAACCGAGGTCGCCGCGCGGCGGGTTGGGCGCGAGGATGCGGCCCTTGGGCACCTTCACGTTGTCGAAGAAGATCTCGGCGTTGTCGCCGACGCGGCGGCCGATCTTCGACATCGGGCGGCGGACGAGGCCGGGCGTGTCGCCCTCGACCATGAACGCCTGCGGTCCCGACTCGGTCTGCGCCATCACCACCAGCATCTTCGCGACGTAGCCGATGGTCTGGTAGTTCTTGGCGCCGTTGATGATCCAGGAGCCGTCCTTCTGCTCGACGGCACGCGTGCGGAACTGCGCGTCGGGCGGCGTCTCGGTGTAGTAGTCGAAACCGAGGTCGGTGTCGGGCTCGTGGATCGCGACCGTGGTGAAATAGGTGTCGTCGTTCAGAAACTTGGGCAGGAAATAGGCGCGCTGCTCGGGCGTCATCCGCAGCTCGTACCAGTCACGCGCACGGCGCGCGGGCAGCATGAAATAGTAGGCCGTGCCGATGTCGCCGGCGCCCAGCTCCTCGCCGATGAGACACGAGGTCAGATGGTCGGTTACGCCCGCGCCACCGTTCTCCTCGGACAGGCAGAACGTACGGAAGCCGAGCTGCGAGCCCTTTTTCAGCAGATCCCAGGGGACGCGCTCCTCCCATGTCGGCTTCTTATCGAGCTCGAGCGCCTTGTCCTTGATCTCGTTCTGGGCGAAGTCGCGGGCCAGATCGCGGAACGCGATCTGCTCCTCCGTCAGGCGGACATCGTACATCGTCACCTCCCCACATTTTCCAGTCATGGAGCGCATTCGAGTGCGCAGTCGTTGAATTGCCCGGCAATGGTACGCCGCAATGCCGCCGCCGGTCATGCCGAAAATCACATGCGTGGCTGTCCACACGGGCATGGGAGCCGTCCGCCGCCGCCGGCGCGCACCGGCATTTCCGCGTCGCGCCCGTGAACATATCGGCTTGACGGCGTGCGGGACGCAGCCTTTCAGTGCCGCGACTTGTTCAATCAACCTCAGGCAGGGTCGCAGATGCGGGCATGGACGGTCGCGGGTTTGATCATGGGCGCGGCGCTGGCCGGACATGCGGGTGAGGCGTCCGCCCAGCCATCGGCACGGCCGTCCGCACCGACCGCGGCCCAGGCTCCAGCGCCGCAGGCGGTCCCCTCCCACAAGTTCAAGCCCAACAACGGCTGCCGAAACACCGGCCCCGGCTTCGAGCCCTGGCTCGCCCAGGTCCGCAAGGAGGCCGCGGCCAAAGGCGTCTCGCAGCGGACCATCGCGACAGCCCTCGATGGCATGGGCCTCGAGCAGAGCATCATCAACATCGACCGCGGGCAAAAATTCTTCTCCCAGACGTTCCTCTCGTTCTCCGAGAAGCTCGCCTCGATGAACCGCGTCACCAATGGCCGCAAGCGGCTGGAGATGCACAAGGCGCAGTTCGAGCGGGCGGAGCGGGAGTACGGCGTGGCGCCGGCCGTGATCGCCGCCTTCTGGGCGCTGGAGAGCGATTTCGGCGCGGGCATGGGCAACAAGCCGGTGCTGCGCTCGCTCGCGGCGTTGGCCTGGGATTGCCGGCGCGGCCCGATGTTCCGCGAGGAGCTGCTGGCGGCGCTGAAGATCATCGACCGGGGCGATCTGACGCCCGCCGACATGGTCGGCTCGTGGGCGGGAGAGCTCGGGCAGACGCAGTTCCTGCCGACGCACTACCTGAACTACGCGATTGACTGGGACGGCGACGGCCGGCGCAACCTGATGAAGAGCACGGCCGACATCATCGGCTCGTCCGCCAACTTTTTGAAGAGCCTGGGCTGGCGCGCGGGCGAGCCGT
>CAMDBL010000309.1 GCA_945889015.1 Devosia equisanguinis | reverse complement strand
CGGCCGTCCACCCCGGCGCAGTCTCACCCTGATTGACGACGTGTCTCACCTTGATTGTCGCGCGGCACGAGGCCGCATACCGTGATGTCGGGCCGCGCCGCGCGGCAGCGATCAAGCTGGCGCTCGACATCCTGGCCTTCGCTCAGCAGCGCGGAGTCCGGCAGCAGCTCGAGCTCCTCCTTCAAGTGCTCGCGATGCAGGTAGGGGGTTCCGATCTCGATCGCCCGCATGCCGAGCTCGCGGCACAGCATGCGTGCGAGCGGGACCTCGAGCTGGCTGTCGGGAAAGAAGAAGAGGCTCTTGCCTTCCAGTACGCTTCGCCATGCGGCGAGGGCGTTGCGGGCGCGCTGAGCCGGCGGCGTCAGCACCTCGATCATTTTGGCGCCGTCGATGCCGAATGCTCTCGCCGCGGCCGTCAGCCAGCCGGTCGTGCCTTCGACGCCGATCGGGAACAGTGCCGCGATCCGGGTGGCGCCGCGTTTCTCCAGCGCGGCAGCGGTGGTTGCGAGAAACGGTTGCGCCAGCAGGAAGCGCGTCGAGCTGCCGATCCGGGGCAGGGAGTCCGCCGACCGGGACGGAAGAAAGCCGACGTTACGGATACCGAGCGCGGACAGCAGCCGGGCGAACTGGCCCTCGACGACGTCGGGCAATGCGCCGACGACGAGCAGATCCGCCTCGGCGTCGGCGGGCGCGGTTTCCAGCGCGCCGACCAGCGCCTCGAGGCAGGCATCCTCGCCTTGCGTGAATGTCGTCTCGATGCCGCTGCCTGAATAGTTGAGCACCCGCACCTGCGGATGATACTGCCGCGAAAGCCTGTGTGCGGAGCGCGACAGGTCGAGCTTGATGACCTCGGAGGGGCACGATCCCACCAGGAACAGCAGCTTGATGTCGGGCCTGCGCTCGAGCAGCTGTTCGACGACCCGGTCGAGCTCGGCCTCGGCGTCGGCCATGCCGGCCAGATCCCGGTCTTCGATGATCGCGGTGGCGAAGCGGGGCTCGGCGAAGATCATGACGCCGGCGGCCGACTGGATCAGATGCGCGCAGGTTCGTGAGCCGACGACGAGAAAGAAGGCGTCCTGGAGCTTGCGGTGTAGCCAGACGATTCTGGTCAGGCCACAGAACACCTCGCGCTGACCGCGCTCGCGCAGCACCGGCCGGTCGGCTTTCTGGAAAGACTGGGGGGCGAGTGCCGTCATCGCACCACCTCACCCGCGCCGGAGGCCGACTGACCCGCGGCGCTGCTCCGCTCGAGGCGGGCCTGGCGCAACTTGAAGAGGAACTGGCCCGCGTTGACGAAGTAGGTCGTGTAGGCGACGAGCGCGAGCAGCATTTGCTCGCGTGCATCCAGCAGTCCGAACAGGATCGCCGCGAGGTAGGCCGTGTGCAACGCCAGCACCAGCATGCTGACGACGTCCTCCCAGTAGAACGCCGGTGCGAACAGGTAGCGGCCGAACACCTCCCGCTCCCAGATGCTGCCGGTGATCATGATGGCGTAGAGCGCGAGCGTCTTGGCGATGATCGAGGCGGTGGCGGCGGCATAGCCGTCGCCGGTCAGGAGGAAGCGCGAGACAAGCGCGACACTGACGATGCAGATCACGAGCTGCACGGGCGCGAGCACGCCTTGCACGATGGTCCAGATCGATGCGTCCCGGCGACGACGCTCCGCGGGACTGTAGAGAGGTGCGACTGGCGGCTGGCGCGATGTCGAGGCGTACATCGTTCGTCTCCCGCATGGGATGCCTGTCGATCAGACTGTCAGTTTTAGTTTACGTCAAGAAAAAATTACACCGTGCGTAGAGCTACATCTTTTCGAGATCGCTCGTCCGTGGCCCATTGTGGTCACGACCTGGCAACGACCGAGGTCGGATCGCGAGCCGCGTATCGAGGCCATCTGTACTTCAAGCCTCGGATGCCCGACGAGCCCGACAGATGCGGGCGGGGAGCGACGGAGTGACGGATGCAAGGACATCCGCGTCCCGGCCAGGGAGGTGACGATGGCGGAGACGACATGCGGCCAAGAGTCGGGTCGCCAAGACTCGGGTCGAAGACCGGCCCAGGGTCGCGATTATGGGCAACGGAGGTCCGCAGCCCGGAGGTCGGGCAGGCGTGAGGCTCGCACGGAGAACGTCAGGCCGGCGAACGATTGTGCCCGCCTGCAACGGGCCGTCGAGACCGAGGTCATTCCCAGGCTGATGCTGGCCTTGCGAAGTGCGCGGCCTACGGATGGCGCTGATTACACAAGCAGGATGCGCACCATTACGCACGCTGAGGTGACCGAACTCGTCGCGCATCTCCTCGACGGCTCGAAAGGTGCTGCTCAGTCCCTCGTCGATCGCTGGATCGTGGCCGGTGCCACCAAGGATACCTTGCTTCTCGAGCTGCTGGCTCCGTCGGCCAAGCGGCTGGGCGAGTACTGGGCGGACGACCTGTGTACGTTCGTCGATGTGACGATCGCGATGGGAGGCCTGCAGACGCTTGTGCGGCAGGTGCTCGCCAGCATTCCCGATCGGGCCGACCTCGGGGTGCGGACCATCCTGCTGCTGCCGGTGTCGGGAGAGCAGCACACGTTCGCCCTGCAGATCCTCGACGCCTTCTTCTCGCGCTCGGGCTGGGTCGTCGATCGCGCACCGAAATTCGAGGGTCAAGACGTACGGGCGAACCTGCGGCGGCTGGAGCCCGATATCGTCGGCATCACGATCAGCTCCGAGCACTTGCTTGAACAGCTCGCATCGGATATTGGGTTTCTACGTCGTGCTACGGGTGAGCACTTCATCAACATCATCGTCGGGGGACCTGTCTTCATAGGCCGTCCCGATCGTGTGACACTGGTTGGTGCGGACGGTACCGCGGAGGATGCTCCGGGAGCGGTTGCGCTCGCCGAGCAGCTGGTCACGGAACGCTTGGCTCGCTGATCGCAACAGGCCGGCCCTGGGAACGGGTCGGCCGCCGTGTCGAGACTCAAGCTGGCAACGTACGGCCACCTCGGCGGGCCGCCATGGCCAGATGGATGGCCAAAGCCTTGAGACAGCTGAAAAAATCACTCGGGCCTATCGAAGCGGAGACAGCCGTCAACCTGGTGTCTCTGGCGACGGATATCGCTGTCATGGTGGACGCTGACGGCGTCGTCAGGGATGTCTCGATCAGCAGTGACGCGTTGGTGCGCGAGAGTGGCCTCGCGGCCTGGGTCGGGCGCAAGTGGATCGATACCGTCACGATCGAGAGCCAGCCCAAGATCGAGCAGCTGCTCCGGGACGCCGACGGCCGCCCACCGGCGAAGTGGCGTCAAGTCAACCATCCACTCGACAGTGGCAGGCCAGATTTACCAGTTCGATACGCGACCATGCGCGTCGGAAACGGACGGCGGGTGCTGGCGGTCGGTCGAGAGCTGCGCTCGATGGCGGTCCTGCAGCAGCGCCTGCTCGAGACGCAGCAGGATATCGAGCGCGAGTATGCCCGTGTCCGCCAGGCCGACACCCGATATCGTCTGCTGTTCCAGACGGCGGGTGAGCCGATCCTCATCCTGGACACCTCGACGTTGCGGGTCTCCGAGGCCAATCCGGCCGCGATCGCGCTGTTCGGGCAGTCGGCGCGCCGCGTGATCGGCAAGACCTTCATGGAGCTGTTCGGCATCTCCGATCAGTCCCATCTGCTGCGCAACCTCGATGCGCTGCGAAACGCCGGCCGAATGGAGGATCTCGTCGTGCGGATCCCCGGGCGCGACGCGGACCACGTGTTGTCCGGCTCCATGTTCAAGCAGGATCAGGCGTCATTCCTGCTGCTTCGCCTCGCTGCCGCCGACGGCGCCCCTGCCGCCAGCCTGCAGCGCTCCGAGGCGACCCTGCGCCAGCTCGTCGACAAATTGCCCGACGCCTTCGTCGTCACCGACATGGAGCGGCGCATACTGTCCGCCAACAGTGCCTTCGTGGAGCTGGCCCAGCTCGGTGCGCCGGAGCAGGCGCGAGGCGAGCCGTTGGATCGCTGGCTCGGGCGCTCCGAGACGGAGATCGGCCTGCTGGCAGGAACACTGAAGTCGCATGGTACCGCCAGCAATTTCGCGACGATCCTGCGGGGCGAGGTCGGGGGTGTCGAGGAGGTAGAGGTTTCCGCGGTATCGCTCGCCGACAACAAGCCCGGCTGCATCGGCTTCGCGATCCGGACCGCCGGCCGGCGGCTCGCAGCCGACGATTGGGTCGGCCGCGGTCTGCCCGGGTCCGTCAGCCAATTGACGGGCCTGATCGGACAGATGCCGCTGAAAAGCATCGTCCGTGAAACTACCGACGTCATCGAACGGATGTGCATCGAGGCCGCGCTGGAAATCGTCGGCGACAACCGGGCGTCGGCCGCCGAGGTGCTGGGGCTGAGCCGGCAGAGCCTGTACATGAAGCTGCGCAGGTTCGGGATCGGCGATCTTGGGCCCGACTGACGAAGCGTGAGATCCGGGCCGGTCCTTCGTCCGTAATTCTTTCCTGCTTCAGTGCCTTCATTTCCGCGACATCTACGTAACTCGCTGACCTAATGATCGAATCAGGTAGATCGCTTGCCGTGGGCGGTATCACTCGGCGGGTGAAGGCAGATGCGAAGCTTCGAGATCGTGCGATCGAGCACCGATAC
>CAMDBL010000308.1 GCA_945889015.1 Devosia equisanguinis | reverse complement strand
AGAAAACCGACAAACCGGACGCTGATTGACGCGGAACGTCAATCAAAGCGCTTGCCAATGGCGCGGCCAGCGTCAATCATCACTTCGCTCGGCCGCCTCGTCTCATCCTGATTGACGCGCCGTTCTCATCCAGATTGTCGCGCTATACCACCGCCTGGCAGAACTCCTTGATGCCGATCTCGGGCCGCTTTGGCATGCCCAAGGTGTTGATCACCAGCATCGGCAACCCGTCGTGGGTCCGGGTCTGCTTGAGCAGGTCGACAAGGTTCTTCGTGTTGCGCAGGTTGGCGAGATCGGGCGCCGCCGTGATCACCACCTCGTCCGCCTGGGTGACGATCTTCTTGGTCCAGGCCGACCAGATGTGCGGCAAGTCCACCGCGACGTAGGGGACGTTCTGGCGCACGACGTCGAGGACCATGTCGCAGGCGTCCGGCGACAGCTCGTATTCCTTGTCGAGCGAGACCGGGGCAGCGAACAGGCTCAGCCGCTCCGAGCATTTCGTCAGCAGGCGGTCGAGCAGGACCTCGTCCAGGCGCTCCGGGCTCGAGATCGCCTCCGCGAGCCCTTGTACGGGATCCTGATTGAAGTCGAGTCCGGCGGTGCCGAACGGCAGATCGAAGTCCGCGACGACGACGTTGCCCTTGAGGATCTCAGACAGCGCCCAGGCGGCGTTGTGGCAGACCGTGCTGGAGCCGGTGCCGCCCTTGGCGCCGACGAAGGCATAGACGTGGCCGACCGGATCGGACTGGGGGTCGTTGTACAGATTGGAGAAGGTCTCCATCAGTTGCAGAGGATTGACCGGCCAGACCATGTACTCGCTGACGCCGCGCTTCAGCAGCTCGCGATACAGGATGACGTCGTTCAGCTGTCCAACGACTACCACCTTTGTGCCCGCGTCGCAGCTCTCGGCCAGCCGGTCCAGCTCGGCGATCAGCTCGCCGCGCGGCAGGCCCGACTCGATCATGATCAGGTTGGGCGTCGGACTTTCCTGGTAGTGCGCCACGGCCGCCACTGCACCGCCCATGTGCACGCTGACGTGCGCCTTGGACAGCCGGCGGTCCTCGGCCGCCACCTGCAGCACCTCTGCCATCTGCGGATTGTCGCAGAAGGCCTGGATGGAGATGCGAGGGATCGGACGGGCACGCTCGTGCGAGCCGCCGTGCTGCTTGTTATTGTCCTCGCCGACAGTCGCGAGTTCGCGACTGTCGTACCCGGCGTCGGACGAATGGGTTTCGAAATCTTCGTTGCTCATAACGTCACGCCCCCTCAGTTCTTCGAATCCGTCCTGACCTTCTCGTCTTCGGTCTTCTTGGCCGTCGTCGACTCACCCTTGAGATACTTGTCCCAGGTGACGTCGCGCCGCTCGCCGGTCCGCGGATCCATTCCGCGCGGTCCGAGCAGGTCGGCTGGATTGGCGACCATGGCCGCGAAGTTGCGCTGGTTCGCGCAACCCATGTTCGGGAACGGCAGATTGTAGGGCTCGCGAGCCAGGTTGGTCGGCCAGCGGCCGCACTCGGGAGCTTGCGCTGTGAAGCGAAGGTACGAGACGCGGATCGGCGGCTGCGCCTCGCGGTCACCGCGATAAGGCTCGACGGCGACGGAGGAGTCCGAGAAGCCCTGATCGGCGACGAGCTTTCGGATCTCGCCGGTCGCGTGCATCGAGGCGACCTCGTTGGAGGTGCCGCTCGGCACCTGGATCACGAGGCGGCTGCTGCCGGAGTCGCTCGCCCGGTAGCGCTGCAGGAACTCGATCAGACTGGCACGCTGCGCGGGCACGAGACCCGAGGAGCTGCGCGACACCCTGAGCGAGATCTCGCGGGGCTGCTGCGAGACGATGATCGGATGCCGCTCTGCTGGGTCCACCAGCGAGAATGTGGTCGGCTCGACCGGGTCGTCCATGTGACGGCAGCCGGCGAGACTGGCTGCCGCGAGGGTGATGGCGGCGATCCTGATCGCCGTCTTGCGGACTTCGAGCGCCGGCTTGGCCGCGCGCACCTGACGAATGGTCTTCATGGTACGTCTCCTGCGCTGGCACTTATTCGACGATGAAACCGTAGTCGCCCTTCAGATCGCCCGCCGGAGCCGCGCTGGTTCGGCCGTAGACGCGATTGAGGTGGCCGAGGAAGTTGGCCTTCATGTCCGTCGGGTCGGCGAGGCCGTCGACAGGGCGGGCGAGGTTGCCGCGTGCCGTCGGCCGCACCGCATACGGCGTGACGATGACCACGAGTTCGGTTTCCTGCTTGATGAAGTCACGGCTGCGGAACAGCGTGCCGAGCACCGGAAGGTTCTTCAGCCCGGGCATTCCGTCGATGTTCTGCCGTGTGTCCTCCGAGATCAGGCCGGCGATGGCGAGGGATCCGCCGGAGGGCAGCTCCACCGTCGACTTCGCCTGCCGCTTCTTCAGCGCCGGGATCGAGATGCTCGACAGTGTCACACCGCCGGCGTTGGTCAGCTCACTGACCTCCGTCTCGATCTTGAGGCTGATCCGGCCCTCGGACATTACGACTGGCGTGAAGGCCAGGCCGATGCCGAACTCCTTGTAGACGACCGACAATGAGCCCTTCTCGTCGACGACCGGGATAGGATACTCGCCGCCCGCCAGGAACTTCGCCGACTCGCCCGACACCGCGGTCAGGTTCGGCTCGGCCAGCGTCTTGACGAGACCGTCGCGCTCCAGCGCCCGCATGCCTTGAGAAATCTGCTGGCCACCGCTGGCCCAGCCGCCGGTGATGCCCGAGTTGCCGAACGTGGCAGCGGTCGGTCCGGTCGAGTACATGCAGGTGACGCCGGAGCACAAGCTCTTGGCATCGATCGTCGGGTTGAAGCCTGGAACTGGCAACGTTCCGAGGCCCGCCGCCGCGGTCAGCGGCAGCGCGTTCGCGGTCATAACGCTGGTGACGAAGTTGCCGGCGTTGATGTCGGCGGCGATATTGATGCCGAATTGCTTCAGCAGCGAGCGCTGCACCTCTGCCACGGTGACGCGGAGCATGACCTGCTCCTCGCCCTCGACGGCGAGCATGTTGATCACCTTCTTCTCGTGGCGCGCATTCTGCTGAGCATCCGGCGTCACGATGAAGCGCGAGGCGATGTCGGAGGCGCGGTTCGAGTCGACCGGGCTGCGCACCGATCCGGTGAGGATCACCGTCTCGTTGAGGATTTCCGACTTGATGCTCGAGCCGGGCAGCAGCCGCTGGAACAGAGAGTCCAGGACCGCGGTGTCGTGCTCGACAGAAATCTCGAGCGTCAGGACCTGCTCTCCCGCACTGTCGAAAAAGAACGCGTTGGCCTGGCCCGGCTTGTTCTTGCCGATCAGGTGCACGCGGTTCGAGCTTTGCACCACCGCGTCGACGATCTCGGGAGCCGAGACCACCACGTCGCGTAGGTCGCGAGGCAGCTCGACGACCACCGACTTGTTGCGGCCGAGGCGGATGCCCCGAGTGACCGGCAGAGCGTCGCGCTCCGAGATCCGGATGACGGACTGATGCTCAGGGGCGTAGGCGACCTGAGCCGCGGCCCGGCCGGCGGCCGACCTGGGCTGGGGCTTGCCATTGGCTTCCGCCTTTTGCGCCGTACCGGGCACGATCGCGGAGGCCACGAGGCCGGCCAATCCGACCAGGGTCGCACCCCAGACTGTTTTCATATTCATTCGCATGGGTGTTTGCCTTCCGACGAGCTACCCTCGAGGTGCACGCGAGATACTTAGTTCACGCCATACGCACGGGACTTGACGCCGTAACGGGTTACTTTCACGGAGTTGGAGGTACGCGACTTGCTGAGATCGAGGCCCTCCGAGGGACCGGCACCGCCGGCGATGAGATCAGCCACGCTGCGCAGCGAGAGAGAGATTTCGCCCATCGAGTTGGCGAGCGCGAGGAGTTCGGCCTGGCGCGGCGTCAGCTCGAGCGTCGCGGTCGATCCCTCGGCGCCCTTCTTGCCTTCGCGGGCTTCGATCTGTTGACCGATGGCAAGCACGCGGACATTTCGGAACAGCGTGTCGGAGATGAACTCCTCGGCGCCGCCCTTGGTCCGCAGACGCCGCGACAGGATGACGTCGACGTGGTCGTTGGGCAGGATCATCTTGCCGACCGCGGTCTCCTCCTTGATCTTGGTGGAGATGGCGCGCATGCCGGCGGGCAGGATCGCCGCCAGAACGCCGCCCTGGCCAGCCTTGATCAGCTTGTTGGAGGTGATGGGCTCGCCGGCCATGATGGGCGCGCGAGCAATGGCTCCGGTCATCTCCCGGACGACCGCGGCGCCGGAGCTGCGGGTGATGAACCCGGGGCTGACGGCGTCCTTGGGCCAGGTTTGCCAGCGGAAATGGCCCTCGTTGGCCACCACGCCCAGACCCATGTCGGAACGCGCCACCAGAACCTCGGTCGCATTGACCTGCTCGGTGACGACGACTTTCTGGGGCTTGTTGACGATACCGCGCATCATGAAGAAGGCGAGTGCGCCTGCCACGATGGCGATGGTCATGCCGATCAGCTGTGCTCGCTTCATCGCGCAATCGGTCCTTTCAACCGCTGGGCCTCGAACTAGCAGGCTGTTGAACTTCTCGACTGCTGACAGGCTGAGACGAATATGATTCCGTCAGGGCTCCACGTCGAGGGGGCTCGTCAT
>CAMDBL010000307.1 GCA_945889015.1 Devosia equisanguinis | reverse complement strand
GGCGACGGCGCGCGACAGCGCCATCGCGGCCGCGATCTCCGCCGTGCTCGCCGGCGTCTCCGGCACTTACGATACGCTGGCCGAGGTCGCGGCCGACCTCGTCACCCGGGCGAAGCTGTCGGTCGCCAACCTGTGGACCGCGCAGCAGTCGTTCGCGCCGGTGGCGCTGACCGACGGGGCGAACATCGCCTGGGACGTGTCGACCCGGCAGAAGGCCAAGGTGACGCTCGCCGGCAGCCGCACCATGGACGCCGTCACCAACGCCGTCGAGGGCACCACCTATCTGCTGTGGGTGATCCAGGACGGCACGGGATCGCGGCTGCTGACCTGGACGACGACGGGGGCGGGCTCGTTCGATTTCGGCACCGACGGCGCCCCGACGCTGACCACCACCGCGAGCAAGGCCGACCTGCTGGCCTTCGAGGCGATCGATCTCGGCGGCACGCTCAAGCTGCGCTTCGCCGGCATCAAGAAGGGCTTCGCCTGATGTGCCTGTTCTTTCCAGCGACGATGCTGGCCGACGCCGGCACGCCGCCGCCGCCCGCCTTCGATCCGGCGACGCTCTCCGCGCACGCCTGGTGGGATCCCTCCGACCTCTCGACGCTGTGGCAGGACAGCGCGCGCACGACGCCCGTCACCGCCGACGGCGATCCGGTCGGCTGCATCGACGACAAGTCGGGCAACGGCCGCAGCCTCGTGCAGGCGACCAGCGGCAAGCGCCCGCTCTACAAGACGGCCGGCGGGCTGCACTGGCTCGAACTCGACGGCACCGACGACCAGCGCACCTCGGCGTCGGCCTGGAGCACGGTGATCACCCCCTCGACCTACGAGGCCTGCGTCGCCGGCCGGTTCAACGCGATCACCACCAACAACACCAACTTCTACGGCAACGTCTCACTGTTCGCCGACCCCAGCGGCTACATCGGCATCGCCATCGGCCGCAACACCGCCGGTGGCCTGATCGGCGCCGGCAACTGGGACGGTTCCAACGACTTCCTGACCACCGCCTATGCCGCCGGTGACGACTTCGTCTGGTCGCAGCGCCACGTCTCGGGCACGCTCTACGGCGCGCTCGACGGCGGCGCCGACGTCTCGCTCGCCTCCGGCAATCAGAGCAACGTCACCACCGCCATCCGGCTCGGCCAGTCGGTCTCGGGTGGTTATCTCAACGGCCGCTTCTACGGCGGCCTGATCCGCAAGACCGAGTTCGCCACCGAGCGCGCGGACGTGAAGGGCTGGCTGGCGGCGAAAGCAGGAGTGACGCTGTGAGGGTTTACAATCACGTGCGACCGTCACGCAGCAGCCGCAACAGGTAGTCGCCATAGCCGCTCTTGCGTAGCGGCTCGGCGATGCGGGCGAGCCCCGCATCGTCGAGCCAGCCCTGCCGCCAAGCGATCTCCTCGGGACAGCCGATACGCAGGCCCTGCCGTTCTTCGATGGTCTGCACGAACTGCGAGGCCTGCAGCAGGCTGTCGTGGGTTCCCGTGTCGAGCCAGGCGAAGCCGCGGCCCATCCGCTCGAGTCTCAGATCGCCGCGCTCCAGATAGGCGCGGTTGACGTCGGTGATCTCCAACTCGCCGCGCGGCGAAGGCTTGATTCCAGCGGCGATACCGACAACGTCATTGTCGTAGAAATAGAGTCCGGTGACGGCGAAGCTCGACTTCGGCCTCGCCGGCTTCTCCTCGATGTCCGTGACGCGGCCATCCGGATCGAACGTGGCGACGCCGTATCGCTCGGGATCCTTCACCCAGTAGCCGAACACGGTCGCACCCCGGGTCCGTGCCGCCGCCTGCTGCATCATCTGGGAGAGACCGGCGCCGTAATAGATGTTGTCGCCGAGGATCAGCGCGACCGGCTCCGAGCCGACGAAGTCGCGACCGATGATGAATGCCTGGGCCAGCCCCTCTGGGCGGGGCTGCTCGGCGAACGACAGCGACATCCCCCATTGGCTCCCATCCCCAAGCAGGCCGCGAAACATCGGCGCGTCCTGGGGCGTGGTGATGATCAAGATGTCGTTGATCCCCGCCAGCATCAGCGTCGACAGCGGATAATAGATCATCGGCTTATCGTAGACCGGCAGCATCTGCTTGGAGATCTGCAGCGTCAGCGGGTGCAGGCGCGTGCCGCTGCCGCCGGCCAGGATGATGCCCTTCATGTCGCTCCCTCGTCGGATCGCTGCGCAAACCTCACTGCGGTTTCGGCGCCCCCTGCCCGAGACGGGTGCCGTCGTAGACGCTGGCCCTGAGACGCCGCCACCACGGCTCGTTGGCGAGATACCAATCGGCAGTGCCGGCGAGGCCGCTGTCGAAGGTTTCACGCGATGTCCAGCCGAGTTCACGTGTGATCTTGGCGGTGTCGATCGCATACCGCAGGTCGTGACCGGGCCGATCGTTGACGTAAGTGATCAGCCG
This sequence comes from Devosia equisanguinis, assembly GCA_945889015.1. Lineage (GTDB taxonomy): Bacteria > Pseudomonadota > Alphaproteobacteria > Rhizobiales > Hyphomicrobiaceae > CAMDBL01. The sequence goes on along the minus strand of CAMDBL010000307.1, from coordinate 2,211 downwards.
ACGGTGCGGGGCGCCAGCCGGGCGGCGGGCATCGAGCAGCGCGCAGATCGTCTCCACCACGTCGATGTTTCGGCGCTCGGCCGAGCCGCCGACATTGTAGCTCTCCCCGATCTTGCCTTTCATCAGCACCGTGACCAACGCGCGAGCGTGATCGTCGACGTGCAGCCAGTCGCGCACGTTCTCACCGCGGCCGTAGACGGGCAACGGCTTGCCCTCCAGCGCGTTGAGGATGGTGACGGGAATGAGCTTCTCGGGGAACTGCCAGGGCCCGTAGTTGTTCGAGCAGTTGGAGGTGACGACGGGCAGGTGATAGGTCTCGCCCCAGGCCCGAACCAGATGGTCGGAGCCCGCCTTCGAGGCCGAATAGGGCGAGTTCGGCTGATAGGGGTGGCTTTCCGTGAACGGGGCATCGGCGAAGCCGAGCGTGCCGAACACCTCGTCGGTCGAGATGTGGTGGAAGCGGAAGTCCGCCTTGCGCGGCTCGGGGAGTTTCGACTAGTAGGCGCGGGCCGCCTCCAGCATCGTATAGGTACCGATGAGATTGGTCTCGATGAACGTCGCGGGTCCGTCGATCGACCGGTCCACATGGCTCTCGGCCGCCAGATGCATCACGCGATCGGGCTGATGCTCGCCGAACACCCGTGCCAGCGCGACCGCATCGCAGATGTCGACCTTCTCGAAACGATAGCGATCCGAAGTCGAGGCATCCTCGATCGCCTCGGGGGTCGCCGCATAGGTCAGCTTGTCGACGTTGACGACGGCAGCGCCGATGTCGCGGATCAGGTGCCGCACGACGGCCGAGCCGATGAACCCAGCGCCGCCGGTGACGAGAACTTTCATGGCGTCTTTCCCAGCGTTGATGCGCCTGCTGCGACGTGCGACCCGCCGCCGTGCGTTCGGCCAAGACCGGCGACATCCATCTCGTGACACGCACGCTTGAACAAAGCCTGAAGGCGGCCGGACAAAATGAAACCATCCCGGCACATGAACCCGCCTGCTTAATGCGTCAACTTCTCGCTCAGCACGCCGGTGACGTTGTCGAGGTCGAACGGCTCGCCGAGGAATTCGTAGAGTAAACTCAGGCTCGCGGGATCGTGCGTGTACTCGTTGTAGTCGACCTTGAAGCACTGCTCGGGATGAGCCGCCATGAACGCCTCCATCTCGCGATGAAAACTGGTGATGTAGCGCGTCACCGCCTCGTGGCTGCGATCCTTCCACCAACCGGATTTGGCGACCTCGTCGATGTTGCGCACGTTGAACACGAACTTGGCCGGCGTGAAGAACGTGCTCATGAACTCGAGCTGCGGACGGAAGAACTCCGGCTTCTCATAGTAGCGGATCTCTTTGAAGCCAATCACCCGCGCCTCCGGCGGCGGACGCAGCACCTCGTCCACGAAGACATTCACCAGGCGCTTGGCGAAGGCGTTCGGCCGCACCAGGTGGGCACCGAACCAGGGATCGTCGCGGCCTTTCGGGGCCCGGCCGAACTTCTGCTTGGTCTCTTGCACCGCGAGGTAGCTTTGGCACAGCCCGAGTACCGTGTTGGTGTTCTCGCCGGCGATATGGTAGCCGTCGATCGCACCGACCAACTTCATCAGCAGGGTCGAGCCGGATCGGCCGTATGTGACGATGAAGAGGAACTGGCGCGGCACGGCTTTTCTCGTTTCAGGTTGGGGGCCAGGGTCGGGGCTGGGCTGATCCGCGGCGGCGGAGCGGTTGCTAGGTGCTTCCAATCTTTGCCTCCTGCTGGCCAGCAATATAGCCTTTGAGCCGGGCCCCGTTGAGCGTCATCTGCCTCGCGATCTCCTCGGCGGGGACACCGTTCGCCTCGCCCCATTCGGAGTCGGCGCGGTTGAGGCCGCTCAACGCATCCTCGAGTGCTCCCTTCAAAAGCTCGTACTCGAAGTGCTCCATGAAGAACCGTGCCTCGGTCCGCGCGCGCTCGAACGTCTGCGCGGCGTCGTAGTCGTGAGAGTGAAGCACCTCGGCACGCGGCGCATAAACCTTCTCGTAGCCCGCCGCGATGATGTCGCGTGCCCAGACCTGATCCTCACCGTATTCGATGTCGGGATAGGGGATCTGCTCCCACACGTCCCGGCGCAGACAGGAATTGTTGTCGCTGTAGAAGTGCAGCACCTGTTCCCAGGCGATACCACTGAGGCCGAACGGTCGACCGCTGGTCTGTGCCGAGACCACCAGCGGCAAGCGCTG
>CAMDBL010000306.1 GCA_945889015.1 Devosia equisanguinis | reverse complement strand
CCCCCGACTGGGCGGTGCGGCCTGGCAATCGCGCAAGGCACGCCTGAAGCAGCGGCTGCGCGAACTCGCCGCCGAGTTGATCAAGGTCGCCGCCCTCCGGCAGCTCAAGGAGGCGCCCTCGCTCGCACCACCAGCCGGCGCCTGGGAGGAGTTCGTCGCCCGCTTCCCCTACGAGGAGACGGAGGACCAGGACACCGCCATCGCCGCCGTGCTCGACGATCTCGCCCAGGGCCGTCCGATGGACCGGCTGGTGTGCGGCGACGTCGGCTTCGGCAAGACCGAGGTGGCCCTCCGCGCCGCGTTCGTCACTGCCATGTCGGGTCTGCAGGTCGCCATCGTCGTGCCGACGACGCTACTTGCCCGCCAGCACTTCAAGAATTTCACGCAGCGCTTCGAGGGCCTGCCGCTGAAGATCGCGCAAGCCTCCCGCCTCGTCACCCCCAAGGATCTGGCCGATACCCGCGCAGGCCTCAAATCCGGTACGATAGACATCGTCGTCGGCACCCACGCCTTGCTCAGCAAGCAGCTGGAGTTCGCCCGCCTCGGCCTCGTCGTGATCGACGAGGAGCAGCACTTCGGCGTCGTCCACAAAGAGCGCCTCAAGCAGTTGCGCGAGGACGTCCACGTGCTGACCCTGTCGGCGACACCGATCCCGCGCACGCTGCAACTGGCCTTGTCGGGTGTGCGCGAGCTGTCCCTCATCACCACCCCGCCCGTCGACCGGCTCGCCGTCCGTACCTACATCTCGCCGTTCGATCCCGTCATCATCCGCGACGCGCTCCGCCGCGAGCGTCTGCGCGGCGGGCAGTCCTTCTACGTCGTTCCTCGCCTCGCCGACCTCGCGGACATCACCGAGTTCCTCCGCGAGAGCCTGCCCGAGCTGCGCGTCGCCATTGCCCACGGTCAGATGCCACCCACCGAGCTCGAGGACGTGATGACTGCGTTCTACGAGGGCCAGTACGATGTGCTGCTCTCGACCGCGATCGTCGAATCCGGGCTCGATGTGCCGAATGCGAACACCCTCGTCGTGCATCGCGCCGACATGTTCGGCCTCGCCCAGCTCTACCAGTTGCGTGGCCGCGTCGGCCGGTCGAAGACCCGCGCCTACGCCTATCTCACGACCCCGCCCAACCAGAAGCTGACCGAGGGCGCGGAGAAGCGCCTCAAGGTCCTGTCCTCGCTCGATACGCTCGGCGCGGGCTTTTCGCTGGCGAGCCACGATCTCGACATCCGCGGCGGCGGCAACCTGCTCGGCGAAGAGCAATCCGGCCATATCCGCGAGGTCGGCTTCGAGTTGTATCAATCCATGCTGGAGGAGGCGATCGCAGCACTCAAGGGCGGCGACCTCGGCGAGGCCGGCGACCAGTGGAGCCCGCAGATTGCGCTCGGCACTGCAGTCGTCCTGCCTGAGAGCTACATCGCCGACCTGCAGCTCCGCCTCGGCCTTTATCGCCGCCTGTCGAGTCTCGTGACGCGCGAGGATATCGACGGCTTCGGCGCCGAGCTGGTCGACCGCTTCGGGCCCTATCCGCCAGAGGTCGCCCACCTGCTCGACGTGATGGAGATCAAGGGACTGTGCCGCCAGGCCGGCATTCAGCAGATCGACGCCGGGCCGCGCGGTGCCGTCATCGTCTTCCGCCGCAACCAGTTCACCAATCCGGAAGGCCTCGCCAGAATGATCGCGGCCAGGAACGCCCCTTTTAAACTGCAGCCCGACCACAAGCTGGTCTACAAAGCCGAGTGGGAGGAGGCCGATCAGCGCCTCATCGGCGTGCGCACCCTGGTCAAGGAGTTGGCAGCACTTGCCGCCAAGCCCCCAGCAAAGGCAGCCACAGGTCAGCCCCAAGCCGGCAAGGCGCCCGCGCGGGCGTGAGCCTCAGCGACCGCCCCGCGCCACCGCAGGGAGACTGCCGAGCACACATCCGAGCACACCGGGCAATGCCTCCGGCAGATCTTCCGCGATCAGACCTGGCCCCGCGGCTTGCCCGCACGCTCCGTGGAGCCACACACCCGCACACGCGGCCAGGAACGGCGCGAGCCCCTGCGCCATCAACCCGGTGACGAGCCCCGCCAGAACATCGCCCGATCCCGCCGTCGCCAGCCAAGGCGGCGCGTTGTCGTTGATCGCCGCCATCCCGTCCGGCGCGGCGATCACCGTATCGGGCCCCTTCAGCACCACCACCGCACCGCAGATGCGCGCCGCCTCCCGCGCCCGATCGAGCTTCGAGCCGGATAGTTCCCCGAACAGTCGGCGAAACTCGCCCTCGTGCGGTGTGAGCACGGCGCCGGATGCGCCGAGGTCCCCGACACCGGCCGCTGCAAGATCCGCGGAAAGCCCCGCCATAGAATGCACCTCTGCATCGCGCCGGCCCGCCAAGAGTTGCCACAGATTGCTGGGATCGGCCTCGAACGATGTCAGCGCGTCGGCATCGAGCACGACCCGGGCCGGTGCCTGCAACACCGCCTCGACACACGCACTCGTCCACCTGCCGACACCCGCACCAGGCCCGATCAGCACGGCATTGTGCCGAGGGTCTGTCAGGAATTCTCCCAGCGCACTTGCATCGGCGAAGGCTTTCACCATCACGGCCGTCGAATGCGTCGCCACGACGTCGGCAGCCTCCGGCGGGCACACCAGCGTCACAAGCCCAGCTCCGACCCGCAGCGCGCCGCGCGCGCCGAGCCGTGCCGCCCCCGTCCCGTGCGCCGGACCGGCGACGACGACAGCGTGCCCACGCCGATACTTGTGCGAGGCCAGATCCGGCTGCAGCAATCCTACCCATATCTCGCGCAGAGCGCTGTTGGCGAACGTGCGTGCGCCAACCTCATCCGCGATCCTGCCCGGTATGCCGATGTCCGCGACGGTGACGCGCCCGCACAATTCGCGCCCCGGGAAGAGTAGATGCCCCGGCTTACGCCGGAAGAACGTCACGGTCGCCGCAGCCCGGATCACGGGCCCCGTCGCCGCGCCGCTCGTCCCGTCGAGACCGCTCGGCACGTCCACCGCGATCACGGTCTTACCCGACGCGTTGACCGCTTCGACGGCCGCCGCCGCCTCGCCCTCGATCTGCCGTCTGAGACCGGCGCCGAACATCGCATCGACCAGGACGTCGGCCCAACCGACGACATCGCCGACAGCGTGCCAAGGCTCGCTCGGCCCGCACCACCGCTCCGCCATCACCGCTGCATCACCGACAAGGCGCCCCAGCGGCACCATCACGGCCAAGCGAACACTGTAGCCGCACGCCGCGAGCACGCGCGCCACGACGAAGCCGTCGCCCCCGTTGTTACCCGGACCGCACAGCACCCCGACCCGCGCGCCCGCCGGCGCCCGCCGCACCACCTCGGCGGCGACCGCACGCCCGGCCTGCTCCATCAGCGCAACGCCGGCAACACCGGCCTCCACGGCCAGCCGGTCGGCCCGCGCCATCTCCTCGGTCGTCAGAAGTTCGAGACCCATTGTGGCAATCCTTTGAGCAGACCTGAGAGACGGACAGCACGGCAAACGAGCCAAATTGCCCACCATTGCAGCATCGCCCTCCTCCGAGGCCACCAACCGGCACGATCTGCATAAATTTCATGCATCGTGCATTATATTTCGGCACCCCGCCCCGGATGCTGCCCCGCGGCTTGTCGATACGTTCCTGCTAGCTCGTTGAGAAACAACCATCTTAATGATTGCCTTCAGCTTGGCACGTGGCGTGCTAGCATGCTGCCATGACCGCGCGGCGCGGGCCAAGAGAACTACTGGGAGCCGGCTAAATGAAGAAGATCGAGGCGATCATCAAGCCGTTCAAGCTCGATGAGGTGAAGGAGGCGCTGCAGGAAGTAGGCCTTCAGGGCATCACCGTCATCGAAGCCAAGGGCTTCGGTCGCCAGAAGGGCCATACAGAACTCTACCGTGGCGCGGAGTACGTCGTCGATTTCCTGCCGAAAGTGAAGATCGAGGTCGTGCTTGCCGACGACATGCTGGACAAGGCGATCGAAGCCATCCAGAAGGCCGCCAAGACAGGCCGCATCGGCGATGGCAAGATTTTCATTTCCAACGTCGAGGAGGCGATCCGCATCCGTACCGGCGAGACCGGTCGCGACGCCATCTAGTAGCCACCTTACGAAATCCCTCCCGCACCTTGCGCTCTGACCGCATCGACGGCCAAGTGCGCGCTGGCGCGAGGGCCCTGCCCATCAACCCTTAACCCGCACGCCCCTTAACCCACCCACTGAGCATCAGCGGCAAACCGAGAGGGAGAATACTCCATGCAAGCGGCCGACGTCCTTAAGTTGATCAAGGACAAGGATGTGAAGTTCGTCGATCTGCGCTTCACCGACACCAAGGGCAAGATGCAGCACGTGACCGCCGATGCCTCGTGCATCGACGACGCCGTGTTCGCTGAAGGCTATGCCTTCGACGGCTCCTCGATTGCCGGCTGGAAGGGCATCGAGGCTTCCGACATGCTGCTGATGCCGGACGCTTCCTCCGCGCATATGGATCCGTTCTTTGCGCAGTCGACACTTGCGATATTCTGCGACGTTCTCGAGCCCTCCACAGGCGAGCTCTACGAGCGCGATCCGCGCGCCATCGCCAAGAAGGCCGAGCTGTTCATGAAGTCGACGGGTGTCGGC
>CAMDBL010000305.1 GCA_945889015.1 Devosia equisanguinis | reverse complement strand
GATCGGCGGCGGCTTGGCCTTCGTCGTGCTGTTGATGCGGCTGTGGATTCCCGAAAGCCCGCGATGGCTGATGACGCATGATCGCGCGGACGAGGCACTGAAAATTGTCGCCGACATCGAGCGCTCGTTCGAAGTCCGCGGCATCGTCTTGGCGCCTGGCCCGCATGCGACCATCAAATTGCGGCCACGCACGCACACGCCCCTCCGCGAGGTGGCTGCAACCTTGTTCAACGCGCAGCGTCAGCGCACGCTCGTTGGGCTCACGCTGATGGCGTCACAGGCGTTCTTCTACAACGCGATCTTCTTCACTTACGCCCTGATGCTCACGGACTTCTATGCGATCCCCTCCGACCAGGTCGGCTGGTATATCCTGCCCTTCGCGGCGGGAAACTTCCTCGGACCGCTGCTGCTTGGACGGCTGTTCGATACGCTGGGACGGCGCGTCATGCTGGCCTTCACCTACGCCATATCGGGGGTGCTGCTGGCGGCGACCGGCGGACTCTTCGCCGCCGATGCCGTCACGGTCGGACAACTGACGATTTGTTGGATGGTGATCTTCTTCTTCGCCTCGGCTGCAGCCAGTGCGGCGTATCTGACCGTCAGCGAGACTTTCCCCTTGGAGGTGCGCGCCCTTGCCATCGCATTCTTCTATGCGATCGGCACCGGGCTCGGCGGCACCGCCGGTCCCGTGTTGTTCGGGGCGCTGATCGAGACCGGGGCGCGCTCGAGCCTGCTGCTGGGCTACTTGCTCGGAGCGGTGTTGATGATCCTGGCGGCGTTCGTCGCCGGGCGCTGGGCGGTGGCGGCCGAGCGCCGGCCGCTGGAGCACGTCAGCCGGCCGCTGGCGTCCGCGGATTGAGGCGGTGTCTGACGCAGATCGCTCGATACCCGCGGCGGACACCGAGTCTCAGAGCGGCGTGTCGGGATTGGCGAGTTGCTCGCGGGCGCGCCATTCCGGCGTCACGTAGTTGATGATTACCGACTTGCGCACGCCCGGGATTTTGCGCGGCTCGAAGCCGTGATACGTGTCCGTGCCCGGGATGAAGATGAAGGCTGAGTTGAACGCGAACGGCGAGCGCGCGACGTGCTTCTTGTCGACGTCGTAGACGTCGGTGCCGAGATCGCGATGCGCCTCGTCCTTGGACATGTAGAGCAGCATCGTGAACAGCTTGACGCCGAGATCGGTGTGCGGCTCGAGCCAGAAGTCGTCGGTGTCCTGGGCATACTCGGCACGCAGGAACGAGCCCTTCAGGCTGATATCGAAGAACGCCTCGATGTCCCTGATCATCTGCGGATCGGTAAAGGCGGAGTTGAAAGCCGCGATCACCGGGTACTCGGCCGCGTTCCCGGCATCGAAATACTTGCGGGTGCCGTTGTGCAGCTCGCGCTTGCCCGACAGGCCACCGAGCTTGGGCGCGGGGAACGGCAAATCCATGATCACGTCGGCGGCGTCGTCCGGAAGAACGTGCGTCAGCAGCCAGGTCTTGTAGGGCTTGTCGCTGTGGGTGGCACCAGCCATGCTAGCCCGCATCGAGGCCTTGATCGCGTCGGCGGAAATCGTCATCGCTGGCTCCTTGCGTCTCATTATTCTGCCGGGTCTTGCGCGCGGTCCAATACCCGAGGATCAGCGCATCCCCTTCCCGGGGCCGGCCTCGCGTCTAACAAAGTGGCCGGTAGAACACAAATGCATTCGCATTGCGGCGGCAGCTGCGGCCATGACCGTTGTTGATGGGAGGCCAGACGGTTGGAAAGGAGTCTTCCGTGCGGCGTCGTTGCACGGCATCTTGCGGTTCCGGCCGGCCCTCGGCGATGCATCGTCCGGCCACAGGAGAACGGGCCGTAACGGGGGCGCATGGCACTTTTCGTCGACATCCTCACACGCGTGACGCTGCCGATCATCATCGTCATCGCGCTCGGCTGGCTGTTGCAGCCCAAACTGAAGCTCGACATCGGCACGCTGAACCGCGTGCAGGTCTACGTCGTCATGCCTGCGTTCCTGATCCACTTTCTGTCGGGCGGCAAGCAGCCGATCTCGGTGGTCTGGACCGTTGCCTATTTCGGCGTCGCGCTGTTCATGATCCTGATCCCCCTCGGATGGCTGATGGTGATCATTCTGCGGCGGCGGGCCTCGCTCGGACCGATGATGGGGCTGGGCACCGCCTATGCCAATGTCGGCTTCTTCGGCATGCCGGTGACCCAGCTCGCGTTCGGCCCCGACCACCTGATCTACATGTCGGTGATGACGGCGTTGACCACGACGTTGATCTGCACGGCAGGCGTGTGGCTGCTGGCCCCCCACGGCGGCAGCAAGCTCGCCAAGCTTCGGATCGCGTTCGAGACGCCGCTCATTCCCTCGGTGGCAGTCGGTCTGGCGCTGAAAGGGGGCGGCGTCGAGTTGCCGGCCGTCGTCAGTCAGCCGATGCAACTCATCGGCTCGATCTTCACCCCGCTCGCGCTCTATACCCTGGGCGCGCAGATCTCGGCTGCCCGCAACCTGAAGCTCGAGTGGGTGCCGCAGATCCTGATCATCGTGTTGAAATTCCTCGCTGCGCCGGCTCTGGCGTGGTGGCTGTGCCTGCAGATGGGACTGCCGTCGGACGTCACCCAGCTGCTGGTGGTGGCGGCCGCGACGCCGGTCGGCGTGCTGATCACCATCTTCGCGGCGGAGTACAAGACCGAGCCCGAGTTCATCTCGACCGCGGTCGTGATCACGACAATTCTTTCGCCGATCTTCGTCACCGCCTGGATCATGGCCGGCCGGCTCTATATGTGAGCGGGAACGCGCGGTTGCTTGATCACCGGCAGAGCCGTCTGCTAGTACCCGCCACCACAGTCTGGAGCACGAACGCCCATGAAGCAGGACATCCCGCGCCTCGAGGCCTACCTGCGCAAGGTGTTCGGCAGCAAGTCGCTTACCGTGACGGCGAGCGCGTCCAAGAACAAGGCCGATGTGGTGAACGGCGCCAAGCCGCTGGGCCAGATCGTCGCCGACACCGAGGACGGCGAAACCACCTATCACTTCCAGTGGGCGATCAAGGAGAAGCCGCAGCCGTTGTCGCCACAGGAGCTGGTGCGGATTCAGACCTACCTGCGCGAGGTGCTCGGCGCCAAGACGCTGTCGGTGCGCGCGCGCGGTCGGCTGAAGGACAGCGCAGAGGTGTTCGTCGGCGAGGAATCCTACGCCATCGTCTCCGCCGACAAGGACTGCTACCAGTTCCAGATGGCGATCCTCGACATCGACTTGGAAGACTTCTGAGACCTGCGAGATTTCCCAGACCCGGATGACGTCCTGGGCGGCCGTTGCCGCGCCGACACTCACGAATCCAATGGAGACGGACATGAGCCTTTACGAGCTCGACGGCCACCGCGTGACGACGCCCGGCGAGGGGCAATACTGGGTCGCCCCGAGCGCCACCGTGATCGGACGCGTCGTGCTGGGCGTCGACGCCAGCGTCTGGTTCAACGCCGTCATCCGCGGCGACAACGAGCCGATCACGATCGGGCGCGGCACCAACATCCAGGAGAACTCGATCCTGCACGTCGATCCGGGCTTCCCGATGGTGATCGGCGACGACGTCACGGTCGGCCACAAGTGCATGCTGCACGGCTGCAAGATCGGCAATCGCAGCCTGATCGGCATGGGCGCGATTATTCTGAACGGCGTGCAGATCGGCGAGGATTGCCTGATCGGTGCTGGCACGCTGATCCCGGAGGGCAAGGTGATCCCGCCGCGCTCTTTGGTGATGGGAGCGCCCTACAAAATCGTGAAAGAGGTTTCCGAGGCCCACATCGCCCTGATGAAGCGCTCTTCCGGCTTCTACGCCGGCAACTGGAAGCGCTTCGCCAAGGGAATGAAGCCGCAGGTGTGAGCTGAGTGTGAGGCGGCGATTGCCTCCTCACCCGGCCGTCAGGTAGCTGCGCATGGCGCTTGCTTCCATCTCGACCTCGGCGACATGGTGCTTGACGACGTCGCCGATCGAGACGATGCCGGCGAGCTGATCGTTCTCCAGCACCGGCACGTGGCGGAACCGTCCGGCCGTCATCGTCGCCATCAACTCGTCCAGTGTCGTGCTCTCGCGGCAGGTGATGACGTTGCGGGTCATGACCTCGGCGACCGTGGTCGTCAGTGCGCCACCCCCGCCATGCCCGACGGCACGGATGATGTCGCGCTCGGAAACGATGCCGGCGACACCGCCCGCCTCGTCGATGACGACGATTGCGCCGATCTTCTTCGCGGCCAGCCGGCGGGCGATCTCGAGCAGGGTGACATCGGAGCGTGCGGTCGCGACGGCACGGCCCTTCAGCTTAAGGATTGCTGCGACATTCATAGGCCTGGCCTCCCTATTCCGGGGACCGGCGAGCAGGTATCGGGCACGGCGAGGGTAGCTTGGAACCGCCGGCGAGCGGCGGCCGGTGCGTGCCTTGAAGGTCCAGCCCGTCGGCGAACGGCTTTGGTCCCTCGACTGGCGGAGCGACGCGCGCCGCCGTGCGACATGATGTCAAACCGGCTCGGTGCACGCAAGCGTTGTGGCGCTACCGAGGGACGCTACCGGTCGGGGCCGGTTTCCCCCGGCGCGTCCTCGTCTTGCGGCGCCTCGAACAGCGAGAACAGCAAAAAGCCCGCGA
>CAMDBL010000304.1 GCA_945889015.1 Devosia equisanguinis | reverse complement strand
TGGCCAGCTCCGCCGCACGCTTCTCGTCCTCGGCCCGCTTCGCGGCCTCGGCCTGGCGGCGCAAACCCTCCAGCCGGGCTTCCTCGGCACGGCGCTCCTCGTCCGCGCGGCGCGCCGCCGCCATCCGCTGCTCCGCTTCCAACCGGCGTGCCTCGATCGCGGCGCGGTCCTCGGCCCGCGGTGACTGCTCGGAGACCGGCGATGCCGCACTCTGCTTCGCCAATTCCGCCAGCCGGCGTGCCTCGGCGGCGCGGCGGTCCGCGTCGGCCCTGCGCAGGGCCTCGGCCTCGCGTGGATCGCCAACGCGGGCCGCGGGCCCGGCCGGACCGAGGGTCGTCGAGGACGGGGCCGACTGCTCGGGCGACTGCGCCAGCTTGCGAATGATCCCTTCATGGTAGTCGTGCCCGGCACGCGCCAGCATGCCCTGCAAACTTTCGAGCACGGTCGTCTCGCGCGTCACCGGGGGCGATGCTGGTTGCCTCTGTGCTGTCGCCGCCGGCGGTGGGGCCTGCACGGTCTTTTGGGGGACTTTTGGGGCGGCGGGCGGCGCCTCCGCGCGCGAGGCTCCGAGCCCTTCGGTCGGCAGCGGCCGCGGGTCGGCAAGGCGCTTGACCACCAGCTCGTGATAGTCCCGGCTCGCGCGGTCGAACCAGCCAAACAACTGGCCGAGGCTGCCGTCCTCGTCGACCGGCATCAGCCTCGGCGCCTCGTTGGAGGACGAAGGAACCGCGGAGAGGCGTGGCGGCGGGGTCGTAGCCTGGGCGATGCGCCGCCATTCCGGGCTCGACATCACCTCTGAGAACCGTTCCTGCGCGATCACCGACTGTTCCGCGACCCGGCTGCGTGGCGTACCCGCCGCCGCATTGTCGATCGCGGCCGAGGCCCGCTGCGACAGCACCGTTGTTCCGGTGAAGCCTTCCGGGATCGACAGCAGCACATCCTGCCCCGCCGTCAGCTTGGCCCGCGACGGATCGCTGGCGGTGGTCGCGATACGATGATCGCCCGCCGCCAAGGGCCGATCGATCACCATCACCCAGCGTCCCGCGACGTCGACCGGCGCAACGCCGATCAGCTGCCCGCCTTCGCTCAGCTCCACCAGTGTGCTCGGAAGGCCGGTGCCCTCGAACGTGGTCCGCCCCGGATCCATCGTGATGCGGGCGACCGTGGGCGCGTCGTCGGCCGCGGCGCGGGCCTCGCCCAACGTTTGCGTCCGGCTCGAACTGCCTGGAACCTGGATCGGAGCCTGCTGGCCAGCACCGGTGCGCACCAGCGTAGGCTCGGGCGCTACGGCGGCGACTTGGGCCGTTGCACTTCCACCCATAGCCGCAAGCGCCAGTATCGTCAGGCCCAGGGCGAGCGACCACGGCCTGCAACAGCTCGCAACGACACTCGACGCACAGGCACCCATGACAGTCCTCATCCACGCGCGGCGGGTCCGGTACTGGCATTTCGCGCACCGGCAGTTGCTTTCCCGTCCGACCGCTCCAATGTCTAGTGACGGTCCTCGGGCACTTTAGTCTGTTCCGGCCGTCGTCGCCACTCCGACGCCGATGCCCGGCCCTTCCTCACGCAGGGCTGGTTAACCGCCCAAGCCGCTGAAACCTAACGGCATTGGGTAGCGCCGCAATTAAGCCGCAGCGGCTGCCGAGCATCGAGCGTCCAAGGTAGCACCGACGGTGGCAGCAGCTTTCGTCGCGAAGCGACCGGGACACTTCGAACCTGGATCAGTCACATGCGAGATATGGTGAACGGAACAGCGACGGCAACGGGACAATCAGCGGCCATCACGCCCACACGCTCCATTCGCAACGTGTGCGTCTACTGCGGCTCGGGGACCGGCAACAATCCGGCCTACGTCGAGGCGGCACGCACGCTCGGCCGCTCGCTCGGCGAGAACGGCATCGGGCTCGTCTATGGCGGCGGAAGCCTCGGTCTGATGGGCGAGGTGGCACGTTCGACGCTGGCGCATGGCGGCCGTGTCACCGGCATCATTCCCGCTTTCCTCTCCGAGCGCGAGCAGATGCTCAAGGCCGCAGACGAGTTGATCGTCACCGCCGACATGCACGAGCGTAAACGGTTGATGTTCGAGCGCTCCGACGCGTTCGTCGCCTTGCCCGGCGGCATCGGCACGTTGGAGGAGCTGGTCGAACAGCTCACCTGGGCCCAGCTCGGCCGGCACGACAAGCCGATCATCGTCGCGAACATCGAAAATTTCTGGCGGCCGTTCCTCGAGTTGTTGACGCACATGAAATCCGATGCCTTCATCCGGCCAGGCCTCGACGTCCGCTTCGTTGTCGTCGACCGTGCCGACATGATCGTCCCAGCCGCGATCGCGGTGGCAGGTCCGCCGGATCAGGCCGCCGGCGATCCCGCGCTGATCGCCAGGTTCTGAGCAAAGCTCGGGGCCCGGCGCCTGCTCGTCTCGTCGCGGGCCCCTCACGCTTCCAGGATCCACCATGCCGTCCATGCTCGACGAGGCGACACGCCGCCAGCACAAGCAACGCAACCTGCTGCATTCTCTGCTGTTGTTCGGCGGTATGGGCGCAGTGCTGGCACTCGCCACATGGCTGATCTGGGGGGGGGCCGGAGTCTTGGTCACAGCGGTCGCGGTGGTCGCGCTCTTCGCGCTTGCGCCGCGTCTGCCGGCAGAGGCGGTGATGCGGCTCTATCGCGCGCGACCCATCGACCGTAGCCACGGCGGTCAACTGCTCGCGCTGGTCGACGAACTCTCTGCGCGGGCCGGATTGCAGAGCCCACCCAAGTTGTACGTGGTGCCGAGCTCGACACTGAACGCCTTTGCCACGGGAACGCGCGGGCATGCCGCGATCGCGGTCACCGAGGGCCTGCTGCGGCAGTTGACGATGCGCGAGATCGCTGGCGTGCTCGCACACGAGATCAGCCACGTCGTCAACAACGACCTCTGGGTGATGGGTCTCGCCGACACCATGAGCCGCCTGACGCAGTCGCTGACCTACGTGGCTCTGGTTCTGGCGATCCTCAACATTCCCGGGACCCTGCTCGGCGACCCGATGATCTCCTGGTGGCCGATCCTGCTGCTGTACCTCGCCCCGACGATCTCCAACCTGCTGCAGCTCGGTCTCTCCCGCGCCCGCGAGTACGACGCCGACCTGGAGGCGGCGCTGATGACCGGCGATCCGATCGGGCTCGCCTCGGCGCTGCGTCGGCTCGACCGGCTCACCGGCCACTTCTGGGAGGACATGATGATGCCGGTGCCGGCGCGGCGCATTCCCGTGCCCTCGGTGCTGCGCTCCCATCCCGATACGGAGGAGCGCATCGCGCGGCTGCTCAAGCTGCAGATTCGCCCCGACATGAAGCAGATCGAGGTGGCCGAGACACCGATGGTGACCATGGTGGGCTGGGGGCCGATCGAGATGCGGCCCCGCTATCGTTTCCCGGGCGTCTGGTTCTGAACGTCCCGCGCCGCAGCGCCCGCTTGGCCGCCTCCCGGCGGCGATTGACGAAGTTCATGTGCAGTTCATGCGCTCTGCGCCATTGATCCTCCGTGGTCAGTTTCGGCGGCTCCCATAACGTTCGCTCGGCCGCGGCAAGGAGAGTGCAGGTCCCATGCGTGCGCACTGGATTTCCCGACAGGCCGGGCTCGCGATGCTCGCGCTGGCCTGGATCATCACTGGGGCTTACGCGGCGGCGGCACAGCCGGCGGACTATCCCGCCGATTACGCCGACGAGGACGTGCAGAGTTCGTTCAGCGAACTCGACCGCCACGGCCGCTGGATCGAGCATCCCGAGTGGGGCAGCGTCTGGGTTCCCGACGTCGACGACGACTGGCGTCCCTACACCGTGGGGCGCTGGGTGTTCACCGACGAGCACGGCTGGTATTGGGACAGCGAGGAGCCGTTCGGCTGGGCGGTCTATCACTATGGCCGCTGGATCGACGACCGCGAGGAAGGCTGGATCTGGATCCCGGGCACCGAGTGGGGCCCTGCGTGGGTCGCCTGGCGCTACGGCGAGGAGGCCGTGGGCTGGACGCCATTGCCGCCGGACGCGGTCTGGGAACCCGGTCGCGGCCTCTACCTCACCGACTCGTTCTATCACGGCGCCGACTACGCCCCATTCTGGATTTTCGTCGCGCCGCGCTACCTGCTGTCGTCCGGCCTGCATCGCTATGTCTCGCCGGTCAACCGCAACCCCGTCTTCTTCGCCCGCACCCGACCCTCCACGCATTACGGCTGGGAGGGGCGGAGGGTGTTCAACCACGGCATCGCACGCCACGAGATCGAGCGGCTGACCCGCACCCGCGTGCCGAGCCTCGCGCTGCAGCGTTCCGCGCGTCCACTCGCCGGCCGTCGTGCCGGCTCCGGCGCCGTGTTCGCCTATCGCCCCGCGATCGTACCCTCCAACCGCTGGCAGGCGGGACGCAGCGGCGACTGGCGGCGTTTCGAGCCAGCCGCACGGCCACCGGCCGCCCGCTCGGCGCCGGTCCGCATCGATCGGGAATTCGCGCCGCGCCGGGATTTCAACCCATCCTTCCCCTCGCGCATCGCGCCGGATGTCCGCCGCGACCGTGACAATGGGACCCCTCGCAACGACGGCGGACGCCTGCAGCGGCCGCACCAGGAGCGCGCCGCCCCGCAGCAGGATGCCCCCCGACGCATTTCGCCCCAACACACGACGCCGGAGCGCCGCAC
>CAMDBL010000303.1 GCA_945889015.1 Devosia equisanguinis | reverse complement strand
CTGATGGCGATCGGCTTGACGACCTCGGCTCAAGCCCACGGCACGCTCAAGCTCACGCTCATCTTGGCCCTGTTCGGCCTCGCCGTGTCACCCATGTATGTATGGAAGGGCTCGCGTCCGCCGCGCAGCGAGGCGGATTTGCTCGCTCCCGACGCCCCCACGGATCCATACGGCGCTCATAAACTGATTTCGCTGATGTGCCTCACGGGCGCGGCGGGAATGGTGCTGCTGGGTTTGGCAGGCGGCGCTTTCGGAGGCCTCCTGACGTTACTTTTAACCCTGATCGGCGGGTCCTACGCCTACGCCTGGGTCGAGCATAAGATAGCACCCGCAGACGAGCAGGCTCCGCAACCAGCTCAGGTCGTGCAGCCGACCAGAGCGTCCGCCATCGGAAGCCCAGCACGAGTCGCTCGGCGGATCGTCAGTCCCACGCCTGCCGCCCGTCAAGACAGCAGCTTTGGTCGCCGACGGAGCTAGACGACGACACCTCCGCGTCTTGCCGATCGAGACCGGGTCACCGCAGTCAGCCAATCAGCCGCCCGCCACCTTCCGCTGCACCCGCGCATCGAAGCGCTCGACGGTGACGACGACGCGCTGGTGGGTGCCGTCGCCGATCGTCTCCTTGTCGTCGCGGGCCTCGACGCGGAAACCGACCGTCCGCCCGTCGATCCCCGTCACCTCGGCCGTCGCCGTCACCGTCATGCCGACCGGTGTCGCGGCGAAGTGGCGGACATCGAGATGGATGCCGAGGCTCTGATGGCCCGGGGGCAGCAGGTCCTCGGCAGCCGCCAGCGCGGCGGCCTCGATCAGGTTGATCATGACCGGCGTCGCCAGGACGGCGACCCTGCCGCTGCCGACGCGCGGTGCGGTATGCTCCGGCCCGACCACGAGCGTGGCCGTCCCCTTGGCGCCGACCGTCAGCCTCGAAAGATCCACGTCGCCTCTCCGATCCTGCTGCACCGCAGCATAGCCGCGCCAGGGCGGCCATCCAATCGAATTCGCCGGCCAATCTCCGCTTGCCGCTGCCGTCACCGACGGCTATAGAGGCCGCCTCACCCACGCCGGTTGGAGGCTGAACGGGGAGCGCTCGGGTTGCACAGACCCGATCGCAGGGCTCATGCCCGTTTCCCGGTGTCTTCGCTCTTTGGGTCGACTTGGTGGGCCTTCCCGGGCCTGACAGGGGCTTTGCGCCGGCGCGGACAACTGAAGAAGGAAGGCCAACCATGTCTCTTTACGAGCATGTATTCCTGGCGCGCCAGGACATTTCACAGCAGCAGGTCGAGGCTCTGACGAAGGAGTTCTCGCAGCTCATCGAAGAACTCGGCGGCAAGGTCACCAAGACCGAGTACTGGGGCCTCAAGGGCCTCGCCTTCAAGATCAAGAAGTCGCGCAAGGCGCATTACTCCATGTTCAACCTCGACGCGCCGCCGGCCGCCGTGGCCGAGATGGAGCGCCGCATGGGCCTGTCGACGGACATCATCCGTTTCATGACCATCCGCGTCGACGAGCTCGAGACCGAGCCGAGCGCGCAAATGCGCAAGTCCGACCGCGACGACCGCCGTGACGGCGAGCGTGGCGGCCCCGGCGGCGGCTTCCGCGGCGAGCGCGGTGGGTTCCGTGGTGGCGACCGCGGCGACCGTCCCCCGCGCGAAGGCGGCTTTCGTGGCGGCGGCGAACGCGAGGGCGGCTCGACGTTCCGTCCGCGTCCTCCCCGCGAGGGTGGTGCTCCCGGCGGCGGCTTTGCCGGCCCCCGTGGTCCCCGCCCCCCGCGCGATGGCGCACCTGCTCCCGCTCCCGCAATGCCCAAGACGGAGGGTTGATCCATGTCCGACGCTGCCCAGCCGCAAGCCCGCCGGCCGTTCCATCGCCGCCGCAAGACCTGCCCGTTCTCCGGCGATAGCGCACCGAAAATCGATTACAAGGATGTCCGCCTGCTCGGCCGCTACATCTCCGAGCGCGGCAAGATCGTTCCCTCGCGCATCACGGCAGTCTCCGCCAAGAAGCAGCGCGAGCTGGCCCAGGCCATCAAGCGCGCGCGCTTCCTGGGCCTGCTGCCGTACGTTCTGAAGTGAGCTCGTAGGGTGCAATACGGCTTGACCGATTGCACCCTACCCACAAATCCAGTTGGACAGCGGCGCGCATCCTGGCGGGCCTGCTTGCCCTAACCGCCGAAGTCGCGGGACAGCGAGAGCCATGCCGACCTACCTTCCCATCGGCCTCGGGGCCGGACTTGCCGCGGCGGTGCTGTTCGCATCCGCTTCGACCGGCCCGTTGATCGCCCGCTTCCTGCTGTTCTTCCTCGCCTCGCTGCCAGCGTTCCTCGCGGGCCTCGGCTGGGGGTGGCGCGCGTCACTGGTCGCCGCACTGGCGGGAACCGTGCTCGCCGCCGTGATCTCCAGCGGTTTCTCCGCGCTCATCTACGGACTGAGCCAGGGTGCGCCCGTGGTCGTGCTCACCTACCTCGCCTACCTCAACCGTCCCGCGTCCGAGGGCACGGGCGGCGCCGTCGAGTGGTATCCGATCGGCCGGCTGGTGATCTGGGCCGCCGTCATGGCGGGCGGTCTTTCGGTCCTGTCGCTGTCCGTCCTCGGCTCCGATATGCCGGCCTTGCGGGCAGGACTGAAGACATTCATCGAGCGCACGCTGTCGGGGGAGTTGTCGCAGCTCGGCGGCAAGCCGCTGGATACGGCCCAACTCGAGACCCTGACCGACATCGCCCTTTATCTGCTGCCTGCCGCCTCCGCAGTGTCCTGGTTGTCGGGGTTGCTGTTCAATCTGTGGCTCGCGGGGCGGATCACGCTCGCCTCGGGACGGATGGCACGCCCCTGGCCGGATCTCGCAGCCGTGACGTTTCCGCAAGGCACCTCGCTGGCGCTGGCGGCAGCCACCGGTGCGACGTTCATCTCGGGCTTTGCGGGCCTCGCCGCCGCCGGATTCGTCGGCGCGCTGTTCATGGCCTACGTGCTGCTCGGCCTCGCGATCGTGCATTACACTACGCGCGGCAAGCCGTGGCGGCCGTTCGCCCTGTTCGCGCTGTACGCCGCCCTGATGCTCCTCAACCCGTGGTCGGGCCTCGGTCTCGCACTGATGGCGCTCATGGAGCCGTTCGCGCCCTGGCGCCGCAAGCCACCCGCTTCGCCCGGCGGTCCCCCGACCTGAGCCGCGACAACCCCACACCAATCTCAACCTCAACCTCAACCTCAACTGTCATTCGACCTAGAAAGGATACTCCCATGCAAGTCATCCTGCTTCAGCGCATCGGCCGCCTCGGCCAGATGGGCGACGTCGTCACCGTCAAGGACGGTTTCGCCCGCAACTTCCTGCTGCCGCAGGGCAAGGCGATGCGCGCCAACAAGGACAACCTCGCCCACTTCGAGAGCCGCCGCGCCCAGCTCGAGGCGACGAACCTCGAGCAGAAGAAGGAAGCCGAGGCCGTCGCCGCCAAGCTCGAAGGCAAGACCTTCGTCACCATCCGCACCGCGGGCGACACCGGCCAGCTCTACGGCTCGGTCTCGACCCGGGACATCTCAGATGTCGTCACCGAGGGCGGCTTCACGATCAACCGCAACCAAGTGCTGCTCGACAAGCCGATCAAGACGCTGGGCGTCTCCGAGGCCCGGGTCGCGCTGCATCCGGAAGTCATCGTCACCGTCAAGATCAACGTCGCCCGCTCCCAGGACGAGGCCGATCGCCAGTCGCGCGGCGAGGACGTGACAATGGTGCGCGAGGAGAAGCTCGACATCGAGACCTTCCAGCCCGAGGACGGCTTCGAGGGGGGCGAGGCACCCCAGGGCGAGCGCGACGACGCCTGACGCACTGCAACGCTGTGTATGATGGTCCTTTAACGCTGTGTATGATGGTCCTTTCCCGTCACAGGGAACGGACCATCACATTTTCGCGATCCTGCTTTTCGCCTATTATTTTTCGCATCTCTGTCACCCATAAGACACGCATGATCTGTGGCCATCGGCCGGACATCGCGTGCGGCCCCGCCACCAGCGCCGGGGGTCAGGCATGCCGAAAGCTCTTCGAATCCTGTTCGACCGCGTCGTCACTCGCGGCCACCTCACCATCACCGATCATACCGGCACCGTGATGCGGTTCGGCGACGGCACCGGCCCCCTTGTCCATATCCGGCTCGCCGATCGAGCCAGCGCGCGCCAGATCGTGATCGACCCGCATCTGGCCTTCGGCGAAGGCTACATGAACGGCCAGATCGTGGTGGAGGCCGGCACGCTGTATGATTTGCTCGACCTGTTGGCGCGCAATATCGGGGCTGGCCATCCGCCCGCGATCAGCTCCGCCCTCGACCGCCTGCGATACGCCGCCCGACGCATCAGCCAGTTCAATCCGCGCGGCCGCTCCGAGCGCAATGTCGCCCACCTGTCAACGCCGGAGCAAAATTGCATCGGCGGGCCGGAGTAATAATGCATCGGTCTTGAACGCAAGAAGGCCCCCGCGCGCGGGGGCCTTCTTGCGTTCGCGGCGTCTTTTTCAGTCCTGGCCGGCCGGCGCCGGGGTGTCGGCTTTGGGCCGGCGAGCACGGCGTTTGGATTGGTTGAGCCGGTAGCTCTCGCCGTTCATCTCGAGGATGTGGACGTGATGGGTGAGCCGGTCCAGCAGGGCGCCGGTCAAGCGTTCGGAGCCGAACACGGAGGTCCATTCGT
>CAMDBL010000302.1 GCA_945889015.1 Devosia equisanguinis | reverse complement strand
GGTTCCGCCGCTACATGGTCAACCCGATGGTGGCCAACGGCGAGACGCCTTCGGGTGCGCCGATCATCGAGGAGCTGAATCCGACCTACGGCAACCTCATCGGCCGTATCGAGCATCTGGCCCAGATGGGCACGCTGGTCACGGATTTCCTGCTCATCAAACCGGGCTCGCTGCATCGCGCCAACGGTGGTTATCTTTTGATCGACGCGAGAAAGCTGCTGCTGTCCCCCTTCGCATGGGAGGCGCTGAAGCGGACCATCAAAGCGCGCGAGATCCGAATCGAGCAGCCGATGGAAGCCGCCGGCCTGATGTCGACGCAGACGCTCGACCCCGTGCCGATTCCGATCGACGTCCGCGTCGTGCTGTTCGGCGACCGCCAGCTGTACTATCTGCTGGCGGACAACGATCCGGATTTCCGCGGCCTGTTCAAAGTGCAGGCGGATTTCGACGACAGCATCGAGCGCACCTCGGAGAACGACAAGGCCTACGCGCGTGTCATCGCCTCGATCGTCGCCGAGCACAAGCTGAGGCCGGTCGACGCCGGCGGCGTCGGGCGCATCATCGAGGAGGGCGCGCGCCTCGCCGACGACCGCGAGAAGCTGTCGATCGAGATCGGACGGATCTCCGACATCGTGCGCGAGGCGGATTATTGGGCCGGCGTCGCGAAGCGCGCCGTGATCGGCCGCTCGGACGTCGCGCGCGCGGTCGACGAGCATATTCAGAGATCAGATCGCATCCGCGACCGCCAGCAGGAAACGATCGACCGCCGGATCGTGCTGGTGGACACGGAGGGTGCCAAGATCGGTCAGATCAACGGCCTCTCCGTGCTCCAGCTCGGCGACTTCGCGTTCGGCCGCCCCTCGCGCATCACCGCGCGCGTGCGGATGGGTCAGGGACGTGTCGTCGACATCGAGCGGGAGGTGAAGCTCGGTGGTCCGCTGCATTCCAAGGGCGTGATGATCCTATGGGGCTTCCTCGCCGGCCGCTTTGCCCAGGATGTGCCGCTGGCGATGGCGGCGAGCCTCGTGTTCGAGCAGTCCTATGGCGGCGTCGACGGCGACAGTGCGTCGTCGGCGGAATTGTATGCGCTGCTGTCGGCGCTGTCGGAGGTGCCGATCAAGCAGGGCTTCGCAGTCACCGGCTCGGTCAACCAGTGGGGCGAGGTGCAGGCGATCGGCGGCGCCAACGAGAAGATCGAGGGCTTCTTCGACGTCTGCAAGGCGCGCAAGCTGACCGGCGAGCAGGGCGTCCTGGTGCCGGCCTCGAACGTGCAGCACCTGATGCTGCGCGAGGACGTCGTCGAGGCCTGCGCCGAGGGCAAGTTCACGATCCATCCGGTTTCCACGATCGACCGGGGCATCGAGATCCTGACCGGCATCAAGGCAGGCGAGCGCGGCGCTGACGGACAATTCCCGCCCGGCACCATCAACCGTCTCGTCGAGGACAAGCTGCATGCGTTCGCCGAACTCGGCCGGCGGTTCTCCCGGGACGGCAAGGACGCCCTTGGCAAGGACGGGGGCCCCGGCGAGAAGGTGACGTCATGATCGCGCACGTGGCGAGTGCAGGCGAAGACCGCGGCCGGGTCGTGCTGCGGATTTCGGCTTCGGCGCATCCGAGCGAGCTGGCGATGGAGGCGGCGGTGCGCGTAGCGCAGGCGTTCCAGTCGGAGATCGAAAGCCTGTTCGTGGAGGAGAGCCAGCTGATCGAGCTGGCGAGCTTCCCGTTCGCCCGCGAGATCTCGCTGTCGGGCCGCCAGATCCGTCCACTGTCCGCTGAAAGCATCGCGCAGGACATGCGCACGACCGCCTCCGCGCTGATGCGCCGGGTCGAGGCGATCGCGCGCCGCGCCGAGGTGCCCGTGCGCGGCCGCAGCGTCCGCGGTGAGGCGGTGCACGTGCTGGCCGCGGCCTGCGCCGAATGCGGACCGTGGAACGTGGTGGCGCTGGCCGAGCCGTTCACGCCCTATCACAGCCCCGCGCTACGCCAACTGTTCGACACCGTCCTCGACACCACCGGCATCGTGCTGGTCGGCCCGCGTGCGCGACGGACCAGAGGACCGGTGGTCGCGGCGATCGAGGACATCGACCGCCTGCCCGGCATGCTGCATGCGGCCGAGCGACTGGCGGGCGTGCTCGCGGGTGGCATCCAGGTGTTGCTGATCGCCGACGGCCCGGAGCGGGCGCACCTGATGGATGCGCAGGCACGGCTGGCGCTGGCGGCCCAGCCCGACGTCCGGATCTCGACCGTGGCCGTGCATCGTGGTGCTCCGGCCGCCGCCGCCGAAACGCTGCGCCGGCTCGCGGCCGGCTTCATCATTGCTCAGTTCGGCGGCCTGGTGGTTCCCGAGGACGACGACCTCAGGCCGCTGGCAGCAGCGCTGGAATGCCCGCTGTTCCTGGTGCGGTGAGCACCATCGCCGCGCGCCCGGCATGGCGGATCAGTCGATGTCCTCGACCGCGACGATGGCGCCGCCCTTCATGCGCTGCGCCAGCGCCGCCTCGACGAACGGATCGATGTCGCCGTCGAGCACGCGGGCGGGATCGGACGTCTGCACGCCGGTGCGCAGATCCTTGACCAGCTGGTAGGGCTGCAGCACGTACGAGCGGATCTGATGACCCCAGCCGATCTCGGACTTGGTCGCCTGCTCGGCGTTGGCCTTGTCCTCGCGCTTCTTCAGCTCGAGTTCGTACAGCCGCGCCTTCAGCATGCCCCACGCGATCGCGCGGTTCTTGATCTGGCTGCGCTCCTGCTGGCTCGCGACCACGATGTTGGTCGGGATGTGGGTGATGCGAACCGCCGAGTCCGTCGTATTGACGTGCTGGCCACCCGCGCCCGAAGAGCGGTAGGTGTCGATGCGGCAGTCGCTTTCCTTGATCTCGATGTCGATGTTCTCGTCGACCACCGGGAACACCCAGACGGATGCGAAGCTGGTGTGGCGCCGCGCCGCCGAATCGTAGGGCGAGATGCGCACCAGGCGATGAACGCCCGATTCCGTCTTCAACCAGCCGTAGGCATTCTCGCCCTTGATCTCGAGCGTCGCCGACTTGATGCCGGCCTCCTCGCCCGCGCTCTGCTCGATCAGCGCCACCTTGTAGCCCTTGTCCTCCGCCCACCGCATATACATGCGCAGCAGCATCTGGGCCCAGTCCTGGCTCTCGGTGCCGCCCGCGCCGGCGTGGACCTCGAGATAGCTGTCGTTGCCGTCCGCCTCGCCCGACAGCAGCGCCTCGATCTGGCGCTTCTCGGCGATGGCGAGCGTGCGCTTCAGGGTCTCCTCGCCCTCTGAGACGGACGCCTGGTCGCCCTCCGCCTCGCCGAGTTCGATCAGCGTCACGCCGTCCTCCAGATCCTGCTCGATGGCGCGGAAGGCGGTGATCTGCTTCTCGAGGTTCTGGCGCGAGCGCATCAGCTTCTGCGCCGCCTGCGGATTGCTCCACAGGGCAGGGTCCTCGGCCCGCTGGTTCAGCTCAGCGAGACGTTCCTCGGCCGTATCCCAGTCAAAGATGCCTCCGCAGCAGGGACAGCGACTCTTTGATGGAATCGACGAGCTTCAGCGCTTCTGCACGCATGATGGCCTCCAAGGCGGGAATGGGGGGCGGCGCGCGGCCGGTCCGAGCTGACACGTGGCGCTGATATAGGGGGCGGCGGGGAGCAAGTAAACCGGATGCGAGGCCCCCCGGCCGGCGGCTGTGCGCGCTACCCGCGCAAGCCGGCCAGCCGATCGGCCGCCGCCTGCGCCTCCCTCATCAGCCCGCCGATGATCGCGGCCGCCGGCTCGACCTGCTTTGCGAAGGCGATCGACTAGCCCATCGAGAGCAGGCCCTTCTCCCAGTCGCCGCTGTCGTAGGCCTGCTTCTGGCGGATGCCGGCCGACCGCTCGCGATAGGCCTCGTAGTCCGCCACGCCGGCTGCTTCGAGCGCGGCCACGGCGCGCGCGTCGGCGTTATCGAGCACGCGATAAGTGTTGCGGAACGTCGCCATCACCGGCCGCGAGCTGCCTTCGTCCGCCTCGATCAAGCGCTGCTTGACGGCGGGATGCGTGGCGATCTCCTCGGCAACCAGCATGCGCGTGCCGATGGTGACCGCATCCGCACCCATTGCCAGGGCCGCCGCGATCTGGCTGCCGTGACCGATGCCCCCTCCGATCGAGACCGGCAGCGACAGCCCTCCCGCGGCCAGCGGCGTCTGCACCATCGTGCCGACGAGTTGGAGGCCCGGATGCCCGCCGCACTCCGCCCCGACGAGCGCGATCGCATCGACGCCGAGTCGCGCCGCGCTCTGGGCATGCCTGACGCTCGCGCACTTGTGGATTACGGTGGCGCCGGCCTCGCGCAGCATCGGCAACAGCTCGGTCGGCGGCAAGGCGGCGGTCTCGAGGACGCGCACGCCTTCCTCGAGCAGGATCTTCACGTGGCCGGCGAGGAAGGCGTTGTCGGCGGGACGCGGGGTGGAATAGAGGTTGACGCCGAAGCGCTTGCCGCCGGTCAGGTCGCGGCACGTTTGCAGCTCGGCTCGGAACTGGCCGGGATCTGGAAACGTGCGCGCGGTGATGAAGCCCATCGCCCCGGCATTCACGCAGGCCGCCACATAGCGCGCATCGGCGAGCCACATCAGCCCCCCGCAAAGGATCGGATGCTCGATGCCGAGCAGGCGGGTGATGCGGGTGGAGAATGCAGGAACGGATCCCCTCCCCCCT
>CAMDBL010000301.1 GCA_945889015.1 Devosia equisanguinis | reverse complement strand
CGCCGTCGATTTCGGCGATCTGCTGCTCGAGAACCTGCGCATCTTCCTCGAGCACCCCGACGTGCTCGCCGATTACCAGCGCCGCTTCAAGTTCATCCTGGTGGACGAGTATCAAGACACCAACGTGGCGCAGTATTTGTGGCTGCGCTTGCTGGCGCAGCGCTCGCAATACGCCTCACCCCGCTCGCGGGGAGAGGGCCAAGGCGAAGCCGTGCAAAAGGGAAGCGGTGAGGGGCGGCTGCTTGCTCAACACCCAGAACCCGCCCCTCACCCCGACCCTCTCCCCATCGCCAACAGCGATGGGGAGAAAGAGAAGCATCCCGCCAACCTCTGCTGCGTCGGTGACGACGACCAGTCGATCTACGGCTGGCGCGGCGCGGAGGTCGACAACATCCTGCGCTTCGACAAGGATTTCCCCGGCGCCGTCGTCATCCGCCTGGAGCGCAACTATCGCTCGACCGGCCACATCCTGGCCGCTGCCTCGACGCTGATCGCCCACAACAAGAGCCGCTTGGGCAAGACGCTGACGACCGAGGACGTCCCCGGCGAGAAGGTCACCGTCGTCAGCGTGTGGGACGACGAGGAGGAGGCGCGCCAGATCGGCGAGGAGATCGAGGCGCTGGCCAAGACGCGGCACAAGCTGAACGAGATCGCGATCCTGGTGCGCGCCTCGTTCCAGATGCGCGTGCTCGAGGACCGCTTCATCACGCTCGGCCTGCCGTATCGCGTGATCGGCGGCCCGCGCTTCTACGAGCGCGCCGAGATCAAGGACGCCGTCGCCTATCTCGAGGTGACGATGAACCCGGCCAACGACCTCAAGTTCGAGCGCATCGTCAACACGCCCAAGCGCGGCCTCGGCGACACCACCATCAAGCGTATCCACGAGCTCGGCCGCGCGCGCGGCATCCCGATGTTCCAGGCCGCGCGCGAGATCGTCGAGACCGAGGAGCTGACCGGCAAGGCGCGGCGCTCGCTGAACGAGCTGCTCGCCGCCTTCGAGCGCTGGCGGCGCAAGGTCGACGAACTGAAGCACACCGAGCTCGCCGAGCTGATCCTGGATGAATCCGGCTATACCGCGATGTGGCAGGCCGACAAGAGCCCGCAAGCGCACTCGCGGCTGGAGAACCTGAAGGAGCTGGTGCGCTCGATGCACCAGTTCGAGAGCCTCGCCGGCTTCCTCGAGCACATCTCGCTGGTGATGGACCTGGAGGCCGGCGACGACGGCCAGCGTGTCTCGATCATGACCATGCACGGCGCCAAGGGGCTGGAGTTCGAGACGGTCTATCTGCCGGGCTGGGAGGAGGGGCTGTTTCCCTCGCAGAGGACGCTCGACGAGAGCGGTCTCGCGGGTTTGGAGGAAGAGCGCCGGCTCGCCCACGTCGGCCTGACGCGCGCGAGGCGCCGCGCCCGCGTGTCGTTCGCGCAGAACCGGCGGATTCGCGGACTGTACCAGTCCGCCGCGCCATCGCGCTTCGTCGACGAGCTGCCGGAGACGAGCGTCACCGTGCTCGAGAGCAAGAGCCCGTTCGGCGGCGCGTATCAGAATTTCGGTCCCGCGTTCGGCCGGCACAACCCGTTCGGGCCGAGCCGTTTCGACACTGCGCGTCCCAGTGGCGGCGGCAGCGGGCGGCCGGGTGGTGCGGCGAAGGCGGGAGGCGGCGGCTTCTCGGCCGGGGCGCAGTCGACCTATGCGACGCCCGGCTGGAAGCGCGCCCAGGAGAACTATTCACCCGACCCCGGCCCGAAGGAGCAGCGCGGGGCCTCCGCCCGCGCGCGTCCCGCGTCCGGAACCGGCGGCCCGATCACCATCGAAGGCGAGCTGATAGCTTCCTCCACCGGGCACGTGTCGGAGTTCGCGCTGGGCGAGCGCATCTTTCACGAGAAGTTCGGCTACGGCCGCATCGCCGAGATCGACGGCAACAAGCTGACGATCAACTTCGAAAAGGCGGGGCAGAAGCGGGTGGTGGAGAGTTTTGTGCGGAGCGTGTAAGGGATGCGACGTTGTGGGCCTGACGCACGCAATGCGTCAGGCTACTGCAACCAGACTTTCGCTCGGAAAATCGTATTCAGCAACAAAGAGATTGGCCTCCGTCTTTAACAGGGCGGGCGTCTCGCTGAACTGCCAAAGGCTCAACTGCGTGATATCTGCAAGAGGCGCAGGTATCCCCTCTCCTTCAAGGGAAGTCGCGCCGAATAGCAAGAATTGGACCTTCTTCCCCAAGCCAGCCGCCAGGCCAGCCTCGAAACCTACCCACGGATCGTTGCGGAACTCACCCGCCAGCAGGAAGACGTAGTGAATATCATTGCAGGACACTGAAGCCGTCAGTTCATCAACGGTCAACGTGTCGCGATTGAGCGGTGATACCTTATAGCCGTGCTTTCCAAGTGATTCTGCTAGCAGGCATGCGTAGGAAGTTGCCGGCGCGCTATGTGTGAGTAGAACCGATGTCACAACGGCCTCCGTCGGTTCAAGTTCAATACTGAGATTGCGAGTGCTATCTCCATTTCGGACGGCTTACCTTCTGGACGCTGTGAAGAATCATCATAAACCATCTTAGCATGCCTATGCACTCTAACCATCAAGCCTGCCTTTAACGACGCAAATCCCTCGACAGTTGCCATCGTCAAATTCGAAACAAGGCCATACCACCGTCGGTGCTCACTAAATTGAGCGACCGATATTCTATGCAGCATCGGGATGATGCGAATGTTCATGCTTTGCGCGACGCCAAGCTCGAAGGGGAGCCAGGGACTTCCCATGGCTTCGGGTGTGATCAACCAGAGAAATTCATGGGAAGCCCGAATCCTATCGAGGATGACTTTTCGAAAGTCATCTCCTGGCACGAGGTGGTGGTGATCCAGGAAATACGCGACGCCCTCATCCTCGAGTTGGGACGCTACCGCCATTGCCAGGGACAAGTCTTCGCTGGCATGCGAGATAAAAAGTGTGTACGGTATAATGGCCATGGAGTGACATAACCAGACCCGAATTGATTCGCCAATGCTTTCGGCAGATGACTGAAGAGATTTGATTGGAGAATGTTGCTGCGCGGCTTGCGGGAAAGCTCCCGGGTCTGCGGCGCTTTGCGCCTTCGCCCGGGAAACGGGCAATGGGCATCGGTGTAGGCTGGGCGAGAGGCTCATGGCCCCCCGCCCGCGCCGCCCCCCTACTTGAACCCCTTGTGATAGGCGGACACGCCCATGGTCATGAGCACGGCGAGCAGGGTCGTCACGACGATGTCGGGGCGGGAGATGAAGCCGAGCCAGATGCCGAAGGACTTCGCCGCGCCGGTTTTGGCGACGAGCGAGTTCGCGCTGAGGATGATGAGGAACGCGATGGCCGCGCTCACGGCCAGGATGATCGCGATATCGCTCACGCGTCGTAGAATCGGCGTCATTTCGATTGCTCCGTGGTCAGTCGTGCGGCCGGCCGCCACATGGCAGTCGTCAGCGGCGCCGGTTCTCCACTGATTCGGTGTGCGCGATCAACAGTTTATCGGCGAATCCCCTTGCCCTGGCCGCCGACTCGGGACTCGCGAGGTGAACCGCCCGCGGCATGGAACGAAATGGATTTTGCTCTATAACGCGCCCCATGCAACGCAGCATCTATCTGAGGCCGGTCGGCCTGTTCACCCCGAGGCAAGCGAGCCGGGACGGCGAGGACGACGAGGTCTGGGGCGGCCTGCCGCTCGCCGGGACCAGGCTCGCGTTCACCGCGGTCGAGGTGATCGAGCGCCAGGCCTCCACTGGGCAGGGCGCGAGCGTCACGCGACGCGTGGTCGGGCTCGGCGAGTTGTTCGAGCGCGACTGGGGCCGCAGCACGCTCGCCGCCTCCGATCTCGTCGAGGCGATGCGGGCGGGGCGCTCGCGCCTTGCGGGCCTCGCGCTCGACCGGCCCCGGATCATGGGCATCGTCAACGTCACGCCGGACAGTTTCTCGGACGGCGGCCGTCACGCCCAGGCCGAAGCCGCCATCGCGCACGGCATGCGGCTCGCGGCGGAGGGGGCCGACATCCTCGACATCGGCGGCGAGTCGACGCGGCCGGCCTCGGACGCGGTGCCTGTCGCCGAGGAGCTTGCCCGCGTGCTGCCGGTGATCCAGGGGCTCCGCGCGAAGCTCGACGTGCGCATCTCCATCGACACGCGCAAGGCGGAGGTGATGCGGAAGGCGGCAGAGGCAGGTGCCGACATCATCAACGACGTCTCGGCGCTGAGTCATGATCCGGAGGCCGCGGCAGCGGCGACCGAGACCGGGTTGCCGGTGATTTTGATGCACGCGCAAGGCGACCCCAAGACGATGCAGGACGCGCCGCGCTACAACGACGTGGCACTGGACGTGTTCGATTATCTGGAGCGGCGCATCGCAGCGCTGGAGCGGGCGGGCCTGCCCCGTCAGCGGCTGCTGGCCGATCCCGGCATCGGTTTCGGCAAGACGCTGGCGCACAATCTGGAGTTGATGGCGGGGTTGTCGCTGTTTCACGGGCTCGGCGTGCCGCTGGTGCTCGGCGCCTCGCGCAAGCGCTTCATCGGCGCGCTGACGGGCGTCGAGGTGGCGGCCGACCGCGTGCACGGCTCGGTCGGCGCGGCGCTTGCGGGCGTCGCCCAGGGTGCGCAGATCGTCAGGGTTCACGACGTCAAGGCCACGCGCGACGCCTTGACGATGTGGGAAGCGTCGACCGGAGGGCGCGTACCGGTGTGACCGGA
>CAMDBL010000300.1 GCA_945889015.1 Devosia equisanguinis | reverse complement strand
CCTTCTCGACGAGTTGACGCGTGCGGGCGGCAGTCTGCCGTTGTCCGAGCTTTCCGCCCGCGTGGGGCTCAACATCTCGACCTGCCATCACCTGCTGGCAACCCTGGTCAAGTGGGGTTACGTCACGCGGTTGCCCGGCCGGCGCGGCTATGCGCTCGGCGCCCGTGTCTTACACCTCGGCCAGGCGTTCATGAGCCAGATCGACTTGCCGCGCCGCGCCCAGCCCCACCTCGACCACATCAACGCCGTCACGGGCGAAGCGGTGAACCTCGCCGTTCTGCAGGGCGACACGGTCGTGACACTGCTGAAGCGGGAAGCCCGGCACGCTGTTCGGGTGGATACCGGCGCTCTCGGCATGGCCGAGGCCGTGCATGCCTCGGCCACCGGCAAGGCGATGCTCGCCTGGTTGCCAGAGAATGAGATCCACCGCATCTTGAAGCTGCGCGGCATGACGCGGTTCATGGACGCGACCTTCACCGATTCCGACATGCTGATCGAGGAGCTGCGGCATGTGCGCCGCAACGGCTTCGCGCTCGACAAGGAGGAATGCCAGCCGGGCGTCACCTCGGTGGCCGCCGTGATCCGCAACCACACCGGCGCGGTCGTCGGCGCCATAGGTGCATCGACCCCGACTCTGCGCGCCGACGAGAGCCATCTGATCGGTATGCAACAGGAAGTCTTGTCGGCGGCGCGGACGCTTTCCGCGGAATTCGGCCAGACCGGAGATCAATCCGGCGAACCACCGTTCGAGGCGGCGCTCTAGTCCGGCCAGGGCGCAGGGACGTCGTCGGGTCAGAATTGTTGAGGAGGAGAAACGCAATGTACGCCCCCGCAGGAGTGCAAGTCTCGAAGGACTTTCCGATCCCGGACAAGATGAAAGCCTGGGTGCTCGGTGGCCCCGGCGAGCTGAAGTTCGTCGACAAGGACGTGCCGGTGCCGAAGAAGGCCGAAGTGCTGATCCGCATCGATGCCGTCGCGATCTGTGCCACCGACCTCGACGTCATCTTCGACGGAACGGTGGCCTTGGTGCAGGGCGGCAAGCCGTTCAACAAGAACTGGACGCCGGGCCATGAGTACATGGGCACGGTCGCCGCGCTCGGACCGGGCGTGGACGAGTACAAGATCGGCGACCGCATCTCGGTCGAGATCCACGCCGGCTGCGGTCAGTGCAAGCGCTGCCGCATGGGAATGTACACGTCCTGCCACAACTACGGTCTGAACTATGGCGACGTGGACAAGGGGCACCGCGCCAACGGCTTCACCACCGACGGCGGCTTCGGCCAGTATCAGATCAACAACATCAACACGCTGGTCAAGATCCCGGACGACATGTCGGACGAGGAGGCAACGCTGGTCGTCACCGCCGGCACGGCGATGTACGGCCTGACGGAGCTCGGTGGCCTGCTGGCCGGCGAAAGCGTGGTGGTGACAGGACCAGGGCCTATCGGCCTGCTCGGCGTGGCCGTGGCGAAATCGCTCGGTGCCTATCCGGTCATGCTGACTGGAACCCGCGACAACCGGCTCGAGATCGGTAAGAAGCTCGGTGCCGACCATGTCATCAATGTTCGCAACGAGAAGGATGTCGTCGCCAAGGTCAAGGAGTTGAACGGCGGCAAGGGCGTCGACTACGTGCTCGAATGCGCCGGGGCGCCGAACTCCATCAACGAGGCCGCCTACATGGTCAATCGGGGTGGCAAGATCTGTCTCGCGGCATTCCCCCACGAGCAGACGAACGTGGATATCCGGCACATCGTCTCGAACAACATCTACCTCTTCGGCATCCGCGGCGAGGGCAAGAGCGCGACGCACCGGGCCGAGGCGTTCATGCGCCAGAAGCGGTTCGATGCGCGTCTCATCCACACCCACACGTTCCCGCTCGAGGATCTGCCGACCGCCATCCGCTACGCCAAGGACCGCGTCGACGACGCGATCAAGGTCGTCGTCAAGATGCGCGGCGCGGAGACCAAGAAGCAGGCGGCGGAATAGTCGGCTTGGGCTGGCGGCATCATTCGCCCGCCCTTCACCACCAGCAGGTCGCAATGGTCGATATCCTTTCACCTGCAGGTGCGATTGCACCGACCGGCACATGGACCGTCGCCTCGCGCGCGGGAGACTTCATCTTCGTGGCGGGCATGCGCGGCATCGATCCGCTGACCAACACACTCGTCGAGGGAGACGAGGCACGGGTGCGGCAGGCCTTCGCCAACATGCTCCACATCGCGGCATCCGAGCAGGCGGGCCTGGCGGATTGCGCCCGTCTCGTCGTCTACGTCACCGACATGGGACGACATCGTCCCATCGTCAACAAGGTGCAGGAGGAGATTTGGGCGGGACTGCCATATCCGCCGCGCACGATCGTCGAGGTCAGCCGTCTCAATCAGGACGACATCGTCGAGGTGGAAGG
The DNA here is from genome assembly GCA_945889015.1 of Devosia equisanguinis. GTDB lineage: Bacteria > Pseudomonadota > Alphaproteobacteria > Rhizobiales > Hyphomicrobiaceae > CAMDBL01. The sequence continues at coordinate 2,325 of CAMDBL010000300.1, read as the reverse complement.
CACGTTCCATGCGCCGAGGGCTTCGGGCCGCTGACCCGAGGCTGAGGAGTCCGAGACTGGGAGCTCCTGCTCTTGGGTCTCCTGCCGCGGGATCTCTTATCCGAGGTGGCCGAGCCCGGGACCGTGCGAAGTGCCTTCTTCGATCATACAAGCCAGGGAGAACACCGTGACATACATCGCAAATGCAAAGAAGCTGACGATCGCCGGCGCCCGCAAAATGGTGCAGGTCGCCGTCGCCGAGGCCGAAAAGGCGAATATTCCGATCACCGTCGCCGTGGTCGACGGGGGCGGCCATACGATCGCCATCGAGCGCATGGACGGCGGTCGCTTTCACACCGTTCATTCATCGACCACCAAGGCCGTGAGCGCGGCCTCCAACAAGCGCCCCACGACGTCCAAAGGCGCGCAGAACCAGGATCTCGACACCACCCACGCCATCGGCCTCGCGCTCGCCGCGGGCACGAGCCGCTGGACGGCGATGGAGGGTGGCTATCCGATCATCGTCGATGGCGAATGCATTGGAGGCATCGGGGTTTCCGGCGGCGACTGGTCGTTCGACGAGCGCGTGGCGCTGGCCGCGGTGCATGCGATCGGTGCCGGAATCAAGATCGACAACAAATAGATCCGTCGACGTGGAAATGCCGATGGAGACTGGCGGCGTCGAAGCTGCCGCCAGTCTCTTTCCGTAAGGGCTGAAACGAGAGTGCCGATTTGCAGGAAGTGAGCATTGTGCGATGGTGCGCCGCATTATGCTCGAATTCGGCGAATTGAGAAAAATTCCAACGGTAAATCAGAATTGGTTGGCTTGCCTTGGTTCGGACAATTCATACGGCCAATAACGCGATACGAGATGAAGCTGGTGACGCACCGGACGCCGCCGGTCGCCCTCATGGGGTGACGTCCGGTGTGATCCGCGACCGGCTTGATGGGGGCGGGTGTAGGCTGGCGCGGCACGAGGTGCGCGTGCGCGAAGCTGCCGAACAACGCTCTGAATTGGAATTCACCGTAGGGCCTGGGGGCTCGACGGAACGAGGTGTGAGCGGAAGTGTGGGAATGGTGGCATTGCGGGAGACGTGGGAGGAACGGATCTGACAACAAGACAGCGTCGCCGTCACGCTGAGGCAAAATGCGCCTCTCGCGGGAGCGTGGCCGGACGCCTCCACGCAACGTATCCGGACAAACCTCAACAAGGAGAACGTCTGAAATGACAAAGTCCCCCTCTAAGCTCGTTTCGAAGATGAAATTTCTTGCAGGCAGCGCGACCGGCCTCGCAAGCGTAGCAGTCCTCGGCATCGCGTCGTGGACTGCGGCGGCCGTTGCCGCAGAGCAGGCCTTTCCATCAAAGCAGATCACGGTCGTCGTGCCGTTCGCCGCCGGCGGTCCGAGTGACGTCATCGCCCGGATCGTGACCGAGCACATGGCCAAGACACTCGGCCAGCCGGTCATCATCGAGAACGTCGGTGGCGCCGGTGGCACGACCGGCTCGGGCCGCGTCGCGGCCGCTTCGCCCGACGGCTACACGCTGCTCTCCGGCAGCATGGGCTCGCACGTCGCGGCACCGGTTTTGACGCCGAACCTCAAGTACGATTCCACCAAGGATTTCGAGCCGATCGGCCTGACCCTGGACGCGCCTGCCGTGATCGTGGTCAAGAAGTCGTTGCCGGTGAACAACCTCAAGGAGTTCGTGGCCTACGTGAAGGCCAACGGCGACAAGGTGAGCCAGGGCCACGGCGGTGTCGGCGCGTCCTCGCACATGGCGTGCCTCCTGTTCACGTCGCAAGCCGGCATCAAGCCGAGCGTCGTCGCCTATCGCGGCAGCGGTCCTGCGCTCAACGACGTCGTCGCGGGTCAGATCGATTTCGTCTGTGATCAGACTATGGGTATGACCGGTCAGATCAATGGCGGGACAGTCAAGGCGCTGGTCGTCGCCGGCCCCGAACGCTCGGCGGCGATCCCGAATGTTCCGACCTCCAAGGAAGCGGGTTTCCCGGACTACAGCCTCAGCATCTGGAGCGGCATCTTTGCGCCGAAGGGGACGCCGAAGGAGGTCGTCGCCAAGCTCAACGCCGCCATCGGTAAGGCATTGGACGATGCCGCTACGCGCACGCGGCTGCAGGAGCTCGGTGGTACGATTCCCGCCAAGAACGCGCGGTCCCCTGAGTTTCTCGCCGGCTTGATGAAGAAGGACATGGCGCGCTGGCAGCCGATCCTCAAGGTCGCGAGTGCGGCGTCGGCTCCGGCGGCCGCCCCCGGTGCGGCTGCTCCCGCCGGCGCAGTGAAGAAGTAACCGGGGCCGCTGCTCCGGGCCGGTTGTCCGGCCCGGAG
>CAMDBL010000299.1 GCA_945889015.1 Devosia equisanguinis | reverse complement strand
GATTGTAATCGAGGGAGCCTTGCTGCAGCCTGAACTCGTGATGCGGGTTGCGACTGCAAATCCGACGCCTCAGCTGGCACTCGAATACGGCCTCGATCCGGGCGAGAAGCTTCGCGATGTTGTGCAGACCAAGTTTACGCTCGCACAGTCGCTTTATGCCCGGTTCATGGGATCGGATAAGGGACCTGTCGCACTCAAGCGCTTTCTAAACGGGCTCTTCAGCCAAGTGCTCGAATTCGAGGACGTAGCAGAAATCGGGTCTGTCACGCTCGACGATCGCAAGTTCCCCATCGGACATCAGGCGCTGGATGGTAGGGTTCCCCTCGTCTTCGCTCCCTTTGAGCTCATCGACAAGGCCGACCGGCCATTGGGCGAAGACGGCCGCCAGCGGGCACCCGCTCAGTTACTTCAGGAATACCTCAACGCCCAGGAAACCGCGCAATGGGGTTTGGTTTCGGACGGTAGCATTCTGAGGCTCTATCGCGACAACGCAGCGCTCACTAGGCCGGCATACATTGAAGCCGACCTGGCGATGCTCTTCGATGCCGAGGCGCCACGCCTTGCAGACTTTTCCGCGCTGTGGCTCCTCATCCATACCTCGCGCTTTGGTAAGGCAGGTGCGCCGGCATCTGACTGCGCGCTTGAACGCTGGCGCGAAGAAGGCCGTGAAAAAGGTGCCCGCGCGCGAGATGACCTCAGAGATGGTGTGGAAACGGCGCTCAGCCTGCTGGGCCAGGGATTTCTTGCACATCCTGCGAATGGCAAGCTGAAGGAAGACTTGGCAAAAGGAGCCCTCAGCCCGCAAGCGTATCTCGATGCCTTGTTGCGCCTTGTCTACCGCCTCATTTTCGTATTCGCCGCCGAGGACCGCAATCTGCTCCACGTGCCTCAACCGTCTGAGGCGGCAGCCTTCGAAAGTTGGCGGACGGCGATCGATGTATACAAGCGGGGTTATGGCCTAGGTCGTTTGCGGGACCTTTCATCGAAGCGTCACGCCTGGGATCAAAATGTGGATGGGTGGGAAGGCGTCAAGATCCTCTTCCGCGAGCTTTGGCGCGGTCAGCCCATGCTCGCTTTGCCCGCGCTCGGCGGCCTCTTTGCACCGGGCCACGTGCGCGACTTCTCAGATTGCCGCATCGCCAATCACTTTTACTATCAGGCGCTCTTTCACTTGGCCTGGCTCAAGACGCCAAACGGCTTAGAGCGCGTGAATTGGCGGGACATGGAGACTGAGGAACTAGGCTCGGTCTACGAGAGCCTGCTCGAGTTGACGCCCAACCTTGCTGGCCCGACCGGTTTCGAGTTCATCAAAGCCGCCGGGCATGAGCGCAAGACGACAGCGTCCTATTACACGCCGGACGCACTCGTGCAGGCGCTGCTCGACGAGACACTTGAGCCGCTGGTCGCGGAACGCACGAAGGGAAAGGAAGGCAAGGCGGCGATCGACGCGCTGCTCGACCTCCGGATCATCGACCCGGCATGCGGCTCGGGGCATTTCCTCCTCGCTGCCGCGCGTCGATTGGCCGTTCTCTGTGCAGGCTACGACAAGCCGGGTGCTGCACCGTCGCCGGCTGACTACCGGCATTGGTTGCGCGAGGTGGCGCGCCGCTGTCTGTTCGGCGTCGACAAGAACCCGATGGCCATCGAGTTGGCGAAGGTCGCGCTCTGGATCGAGACCGTCGAGCCGGGCAAGCCGCTGTCATTTCTCGATGCGCACCTGCGCTGCGGCGACAGTTTGCTGGGCGTCTATGACCTCGGCGCACTGCAGCTGGGCATCCCCAACGAAGCTTATGTGGGGAAGAACAATAAGATCCTGGCTGGTGATGTTGCGGCTGCGGCACGTGCTTGGCGCGATCGCAACAAGGCCGAGCGCGACGCGCGGGTACAGGGCGAGTTCTCACTGTTTGAGCCGCCGCGTGAAATTCTGGAAGCGGCGCGTGCACTCGAAGCCCAAGGCGAGGACGCGCTCGCCGAGGTCGAAGCCAAGGCTACGCGTTTCCGGGCGCTAATGGCAGGTCCCGATCGATACCGGATGGAGGTTGCGTGCGACCTTTATTGCGCAGCCTACCTGATGCCGAAAAAGGAAGGCCCGCTCCGGAAATCAGGTGAGGCTACCACATTCATTCCCACCTCTCGAGATGTCTGGGACAAGCTCAGCGGTGGACAGGTGCACGGCCTGCTTGAGGGCCGAGCCGTGGATGTTGCAAAGGCCGCGGGCGTGTTCCATTGGCCGCTCGAGTACCCGCAGGTGTTCTTCCCTGGCCCGGGCAGGCAACCGGGCTTTGACCTCGCAATCGGTAATCCACCGTGGGAACGGATCAAGCTCCAGGAGCAGGAGTTCTTTGCCAGCCGTGACGCGCGCATCGCGCAGGCGGCCAACAAAGCAGAGCGGCAAAAGCTCATCGACGAGTTGGAGCTGGCCGATCCCGAGTCGCCGGCCGGTCGCATCGCGTGCATGCTTTTCGATGAGTTCACGCTTGCGAAGCGGATCGCCGAGGCACAAAGCAGTTTCGCCCGCACACCCGCAGAGGCCGGTGGCCGCTATCCGCTTTCTGGGACAGGAGACGTCAACACGTACGCTCTATTCTCAGAGCTGTTCACAACGATTTCGCGAAATGCCGGCATCATCATTCCGACCGGGATTTCTACCGACGCGACCACGGCACCTTACTTCTCCAGCCTCGTGACGAAGAAGCGTCTGCGCTCCCTCTACAGCTTCCGTGAGATCCGACGCTGGTTCACCGCAACAGATGATCGCAATCCATTCTGCATTCTCTCCGTTGCCGAAAAATCGGATTCTGTGACCTTCGCGTTCTCCTTGGACGCAGTTACCGAGATTAAAGACGCCCACCGCAGGTTTAGCCTGACGCCGGCAGAAGTTGCTGCCATCAATCCCAACACCAAGACGGCTCCGATCTTCCGTTCCAAGGCGGATGCCGAGCTGACAAAACAGATCTACTCCCGCGTGCCCGTCCTGATCGATGATTTGAAAGGCGCTGATGGCAATCCTTGGGGCATCGAGTTCTCAAGGTTGTTCGATATGTCGAACGACTCCGGTCTGTTCCGCGCTGCAAAGCGGCTCACCCGCGAGGGCTTCGAGCGGGAAGGTCGTGATTGGATTAAGACCGGCGCGGAGCGCTACGTGCCGCTTTACGAAGCCAAAATGATCCATCACTACGACCATCGCTGGGCCTGCTACGAGGACGATGGCGAGGACACCCGCGATCTCACCGACACAGAGAAGAGCGAGCCAGAATTCGAAGTCGCCCCCCGCTACTGGGTGCCCGCGCGAGAGGTATATCTGCGCCTCACGCCGCTTCCCAAGGCATTTGTCGATGCCATGCGCTCAAGTGACGAGAAGAAGATCGCGCTCGTCGTCGCGCATATTCTGTTTGGCAAATGGCTCGCAGACGCTGGCTACCCTGACAAGCCTGCGAAAAAGCGTGGCATCTTCGAAGAGTGGAAAGCGTTCGTCGCCCTTCAACGGGGCTTGCGCGAAGTAACGCCGGCGCACATCGGTCTCACCCCTGACAGTCCCGCGCTGATGCGTCCGACCAACAGCAACTGCCTGCCCGCTGCCCCCATAGACAAGATCATCGATACGCCACGCGAGAAGACAGCCTGGGAGGAGGTCAAGCCTGAGGCGCTCGCAATGCTGATCCAGGCCGTCTCTGGCTACGCTTGGCTCGCATCTCCTCCTAGCGCGCTTTCCAGCAGTGCCGACGTTCTCGCATTCGCCGAGCAGATGCTCGAGGCCAGCTGCCCAAAGTGGTTGATGGGATGGCGTGACATATGCCGCGCAACGGATGAGCGGACGGTGATTGTGGGGGCCATGCCAAGATCTGGGGTAGGAAACAAAGCTCCGCTGATAGTCTCCTCTACGGGGCCTCGTCAAAGGGCCGCTCTCCTTGCATGCTTGACTTCATTGCCGCTGGACTATGTCGCTCGCCAGAAAATAGGTGGCACAACACTAAACTACTTCTACTTGAAGCAATTTCCGGTTCTCTTGCCCAGTCTATTCACCGATCGCGAACTCGAGTTCATCGTCCCTCGCGTGCTCGAGCTGACCTACACCTCGCACAGCATGAAACCGTTCGCCGATGACCTTGGCTACAAGGGTAACGGTCCGTTTGCTTGGGACGAGGATCGCCGCGCGCAGCTCCGCGCCGAACTCGATGCCAAGATCGCCAGGCTCTACGGCCTCACCCGCGATCAGCTCCGCTATATCCTCGATCCGACGGACATCCACGGCCCCGACTACCCGTCCGAGACCTTCCGCGTCTTGAAGAAAAACGAGGAAGCCCGCTACGGCGAGTACCGCACGCGCCGCCTTGTCCTCGACGCCTGGGACCGCCTGGAGCGGGGAGAGCTTTGATCACGTCGATTTGGGGGAATAGACATGGATGCACGCCCACTCAATATCGTGACGGTCCTGCAGGACCCTAAGCGCTTCGTCGTGCCCGTCTATCAGCGCACCTATGAGTGGACCGTCGACAAACAGATTGAGCCGTTCTTTGCTCAGGTCGAAGCGAAGGCCGAGCAGCGGCTCGCTGGCAATGTTCCGCAGCTCCCGCACTACATGGGTGCGCTTCTGCTTATGCCGCGGGGCACCCATGCGTTCGGCACGCTTCCAGTGTTCGACGTCGTCGATGGGCAGCAGCGGCTGACCACGTTCCAGATCTTCCTGGCGGCGCTCAAAGACCTTGCCTCGTCGCTGGGTCACGAGGCGATTGCCGACCAGATCAAACCTTACATTCTG
>CAMDBL010000298.1 GCA_945889015.1 Devosia equisanguinis | reverse complement strand
TATAGCTTGGCCATTGCGGCCTCTGTGAGGCATGGCTGGCCGGCATCGCGCAGGGTGGCTGCATGCCATACCATCTGCCGGGCGACCGCGATCTTGGTCGCCATGTCGGCCAGGCGGAACTGTACGGCCTGGTGGTTGATGATCTTGGTCCCGAAGGCCTCGCGCTCGCCGGCATAGTCCCGCGCCGCCTCGAACGCCGCCCGCGCCATGCCGACCGACTGGGCCGCGATCCCGATGCGGCCGACCGACAGGTTGGCCAGCGCCACCCTATAGCCGCCGCCCTCCTCGCCCAGCATCGCATCGGCGCCGACGGCGCAGTCCTCGAAGGCGATCTGGCAGGTGTCGGACGATTTCTGACCCAGCTTCTTCTCGATCGAGGCCACGCGATAGCCCGGCGTCGCGGTCGGCACGATGAAGCACGAGATGCCGCGCTTCGGCGAGGCCGGGTCGGTCACGGCAAAGACCAGCGCCATGTCGGCGGTGCGGCCCGAGGTGATAAACTGCTTCACCCCGTTCAACACCCAGCCGTTGCCGCGCCGCTCGGCCCGGGTCTTGAGGTTTGAAGCGTCGGAGCCGGCGTGCGGCTCGGTCAGGCAGAAGGCGCCCAGCACCTCGCCGCGCGCCAGCGGTTTTAGCCACGTCTCCTTCTGCTCCGGCGATCCATAGGCCAGCAGCGCCGCGCAATCGGGCGAGTTGTTGACGCTCATCACGGTGGAGAGCCCGCCGTCGGCGGCGGCGATCTCCTCCAGCGCCAGCACGTAGGAGATCATGTCGGCGCCGGCGCCGCCCCATTCGGCCGGCACGGTCATGCCCATGAAGCCCATGCGCCCCATCTCGGCCAGCAGCGGCCGCGGGATCTCGCCCGCCGCCTCCCAGGCCCGGACATGGGGCAACACCTGCTCCTGCGCAAAGGCGCGGGCGGTGTCGCGGATCAGGGTCTGTTCTTCGCTGAGGATCATGGCTTCTTCCTTTAGTGGGACCCACGCGCCATGGGAATCGGAATTGGCGGAACCACCGGCCCGCGCACCGGCCGCCTTCTGAGCCTGAGGCTTTGCCGACACCCCGGTGTCGGGAAAATCCTGTCGGAAAATTCAAGGCGTTGATCGACCAGGCTTTTCACCGGCCGTTATCCGACACCTGCGTGTCGAAGAATGGGAGCGGTGTCGGGAAGTCCCTTCGCACCGCCCCCCAAACGTCAGATCCTGGCGAAGGTGGGCTTGTCGACGCCGGTCATCGTGTCGTAGGCCTTGAGGATGGTCTCCTCGGGCGTGCGCGTCACGCCGCTGTCGTGGTAGATCGCCTTCAGCCACATCGCCATCTTGGTGTAGCTACCATTTGGGATGAATCGCTCCATCATTGCCTTGCGCAGCATCTCCTCGCCATTGGCGACATAGGTCGCGTCAGGTTGTCCACCGTCCGCGAGGTGGCAGCAGGCCCATTGCCCGTACATCAGTTCCGCCCGCACGATGGCTGGCGCCGACGAGGCCTTGGTGGTGAGCCCCGCCGCCTCACGTAGCTTCAGGGCGACATCATAGCGCCGCGCCGCGAGGTTGAGCGGCAACGCATGTTCGAGCCCCTCCCGCAGCAGCAGCCTCGCGCCGTCGGGCTCGAAGCGCTCGAACCGATCCCAATGCTGCCAATCGGCCTCGCTCGCCCGGGCAAACTGGGCCACCGCCTGATCGCCGTCGATCAGCCATTTGTACAGGCCCAGCGTCTGCCACCATTGATAGGCACGGAAGCATTCGCTTGTGTCCTTGCCGTCCGGCGGTGCCGGTTGGACGTCCATCCAGGCCGCGAGCGCCCGAGCTGTCGGCAATACTTCGTCACGTAACCCAAGAAGATGAGCCTGGATCAGTGCGAGAAGCGTGAACGTCAGAGCGTGCGAACGATTGAAGGAGCCGGTCTTCTCCGGTTCGAACGTCGTTACGCGCGGCAAATGGAAATCCAGATAGAATTGGCGACTTTTCTCAGGCTCGAAAACTCTCGGCATCAGGGCCTCCGTTCTGGATGGACGACGGCGCGCTCACCGCCCACGATTTGTTCAACCACACCGTTCCGCGCACTTCCAGTACCGGCCGTGACGATGGTCATATTCCCATTCGCCACATTCTTGAGCGCCTTGGCACCGGCTTCAGGCGACAAGCGGCCACTCGCCATCGCCGCTTCGATACTGTGTATGGTATGTGTCCCGGCCGCCTCAAAAGAGCTATCCGTCTGATGCGCCCGTCTGCTGGCGCCGATCGATGTATCCGAGCCGCGCCATTTGGAATCCCAGAGAGTGACCTCGCCCTCGCGGTTGACTGAAACCACGTCCGGCCCGTGCTCGCCCGCCTTCCTGCCGAACTCCACCACCGTATGGTCCGGGAACTGCCGGGCAATGTCGTTTGCCAAGCCATATTCGCCGCGCAGGCCCTTACGATGGCTCTCATTCTCGGGCAGGTAGTCGCGCCCTGCTGCCGGTTCGCCGATGCGGGGATCGAGCCTGACCCCGGCCGCCGTTTCGATGCCGTCGGCGCCAGCAATTTGGTCCCTGTCGGGCCGTTGGCCTCTCTCACCCAACCAATCAGCGAGAGCCTGAGGCGATCGCTTGTGTGAAGCGGCGGCCGCTGGTCCCGCCGTCTTGGGTGCGGGCTGCGTGCCTGATGGCGGAGGCGAAGGTGGTGGCTGCCGTCCCCAACCCATTTTATCGATCAGGGTCGGCAATCCCGGCACCGTTGGCTGATTGGCCCCGGGGCCGGGGGGCGGCCGTTGCGCTAGTGTCGAGGGTGCGCGAGGCGGTGGTGAGCCGCGGCTACCGCCGCCACCAGTGCCACCCTGCACGCGGATGATATTGGGATCACCTGCGAGCGGCGGTATCTGTCCGTCGTCCGTTGGCCCGGTGTCCGCCTCTGCGGCGCTGTCCGGATCTGGCCCCAGCGGTTCGACCGCACGGCGGGCGATGTCGTCGAGGTCGCTGCCGACCGGCGCGCGGCCCTCTATTGCCTCGAAGCTGTCGAGCCAATCGCGAGCCTCGGCGCGGGCTGTGATCGCTTCGGGGCTATCGGTATCGACGCCAATCGCGTCGAGCGCGCGGTCGACGCCGACTCGCGTGTGCGCCCAGCGTAGCTGGGCGACGTCGGTGCGGCCCTCGGCCCGTGCCTGCTGCGCGGCGCCGAGACGCCCGTAGTCCCGGTCGTCGAGCAGCAGCCGGTAGCGGTCGAGGTCGACCTCTGCCAACTCGTGCGGCCGATATACCGCCCACCGATCAACCAGATCATGAACCTCGGGATCGGTCTCGACCCGTCCCGCGATTGCGGCACGATTGAGGGCGTCCCACTGGTCCGGTGCCAGCCAGTCGCGCACCTCCCAGGGCAGAGCCGCCAACGAGGTGTCAGGGTGCTTCTCCAGCCAGTCGAGGGCGGCGACGCCGGCCGCTGACTGCTGCTTCCGCCACTGCCGCTCGGCGCGGCGCTGGGCGAACGCAGCCACCTCAGCGATGCGCGCGCGCATATCATCGCTCGCGTCTTCGGGCGTCAGTTCGGCGGCGCGTTCCCAGAACACCTCTGGGCCCGGTGGCCTGCTGGATCGAGAGGAATGCCCGCCATGTCGCGGTCGACGTCTCGGTAGACGGCGTCCTCGCGCGCCCGGACGAAGCGGCGGTCGAGTGCGGCCTGACGATCAGGATCGATGATCTCGCGGGCGTGATCGTAGAGGCCCGACGCGCCGTCCAGATCGTCCTGGCGGATCGCCGTCTCGACCGCGCCGGCATAAAGGTCGCTCAAGCCGGCGCGGACCTTCATCTCGGTATCGGCGGCGTCCCGGCCGCGGCGCTCTCCCTGGTAGCGCAGTTCCTCGACCGCGGTCCGGCCGAGCTTCCGCAGGTACGCCGAGTCCTGCCAGGCGGCCGCCGCATCCTGATTCAGGCCGGCGATGCGCTCGGCGACACTCTGATCATCGACCTCGACCGTGGCGCGTTGCGCGAACTGGCCCAGCGTCCCGGCCGCCCAGTCGAGCCTTGTGTCGATCAGCGGCTCCAGAATGCGACGCTGGCGGGGGCCGATAGCCTGCGCCAGCGTACGTTCCTTGAGGTCGCTGAGCGCCGGCATCGCGCCCGCGATGGCCCGCAGCGCCGCCTCGCCGCTCTGGGCCGCGACCCCGGTCTCGGGGTCGTGCAGCAGGCCGCGCACCCCGGCCGAAAACTCGTTGTCGAGCTGGCGCGCGAACATCTCGTCGACGCGGAGCGTGTGCTCATCAGCCGGCCACGGCTCCGCCGCCGGCTGTGCCACTGGCACAGTCGGATAGATCGTCGTTCCCATGTTTGTTGTCTCTGCAGGCACGAAAAAGCCCGCCGCGGCGAGAGCCGGGCGGGCTGGGGTCGGCGGACAGGGTCCACCAACATCGTCTTTTTCTTAGCCTATTCCTGCTGAACTTGTCAATAGTTCCAGAAAAATACTATTTATGACCTCCCCCCGAGAGGAAACCTCATGCTGAGGAGGGCGCATAACGCCCGTCTCGAAGCATGGGCTACCCCGCACCTCGCCTGTTGCCGACCCTTCGAGACGGCGCTTCGCGCCTCCTTGTATCAAGAAACGGCTCGTTTCATTTCGGGGCGGATGCTCAAGTCCGGTTGAGCAGACGGCTGCGCTGGCGCTGCCAGTCGCGCTCCTTGAGCGTGGCGCGCTTGTCGTGCGCTTTCTTGCCGAGGGCCAGCGCAATCTCGAGCTTCGCCCGGCCCTTCTCGTTGAAATAGACTTGTAGCGGCACGACGGTGCGGCCCTGGCGCTGGATGGCGCCGATCAGCTTG
>CAMDBL010000297.1 GCA_945889015.1 Devosia equisanguinis | reverse complement strand
GCGAGCACCACGTTGCGGATGCCGAGCAGGTGCACGATGCAGCTGTGCCGCCGCGTCTGCACCAGCACGCCCTTGCGCGCATCGATCAGGATGATGGCGAGATCGCTGACCGAGGCGCCGGTCGCCATGTTCCGCGTGTACTGCTCGTGCCCCGGCGTGTCGGCGACGATGAAACTACGGCGCGGCGAGGAAAAGTAGCGGTAGGCGACATCGATGGTGATGCCCTGCTCGCGCTCCGCCGAAAGGCCGTCGACCAGCAGCGCGAGGTCGAGATCGCCGCCGGTGGTGCCGATGCGCTTGCTTTCCTCGGTCAGCGTCTTGATCTGATCGTCGAACACCGCGTCGCAATCGTACAGTATGCGTCCGATCAGTGTGCTCTTGCCGTCGTCGACGCTACCACACGTGAGAAAGCGAAGCAGCGAGCGGTCAGCCGTGGCGACGCCGCCCGGGGCGGCATTCTCGTTGGCCGCAGTCTTGGCACGCAGCCCGATCGAATCTGCGCCGGCCATCAGAAATATCCTTCCTGCTTTTTCTTCTCCATCGACCCGGCACCGTCGCCGTCGATCAGACGCCCCTGCCGCTCGGACAGACGCGAGGTCAGCAGCTCGTCCATGATGTCGTCGAGCGTGGCGGCCGAGGATCGGATCGCGCCGGTCAGCGGATAGCAGCCGAGCGTGCGGAAGCGGACCAGCTCCTCGCGCGCCACTTCGCCCTGCTCCAGCGGCAGCCGCGCGTCGTCGACCATGATCAGCGTGCCGGAGCGGTCCACCACCGGTCGCCGCTTGGCGAAATACAGCGGCACGATCGGGATCTTCTCGCGCACGATGTAGCGCCAGACGTCGACCTCGGTCCAGTTCGACAGCGGAAACACACGCATGGATTCAGCCGGTCCAAGCCGGCAATTGTAGAGCCGCCAAAGCTCCGGGCGCTGGTTCTTGGGATCCCAGCGATGCGCGGCCGAGCGATGCGAGAACACCCGTTCCTTGGCCCGCGACTTCTCCTCGTCGCGGCGCGCCCCGCCGATGGCGGCGTCGAAGCCGTATTTGTCGAGGGCCTGCCTGAGCCCCTGCGTCTTCATCACGTCGGTATGCACGGCACTGCCGTGGCTGACTGGTCCGATGCCCTGGGACACGCCGTCCTGGTTGATGTGGACGATCAGATCGAGGCCGAGACGCTGCGCGGTCTCGTCCCGGAACGTGATCATCTCGCGAAACTTCCACGTCGTGTCGACATGCAGCAGCGGGAACGGCGGCTTCGACGGATGGAAAGCCTTCATCGCCAAGTGCAGCAATACCGAGCTGTCCTTGCCGATCGAGTAGAGCAGCACGGGCTTGCGGAACTCGGCCGCGACCTCGCGCAGGATGAAGATACTCTCGGCCTCGAGCGCGTCGAGATGTGAGGTGGTCGCCCCCATGTGGCCCCAGTCCTGTATGCTCGGTGGCGGTGCGTGCCGCCGCGACCAGCGCTTTTTGCCGCCCGCCAGGCCATCTCGGCCCCCGAATCGCGCGCCCGTCGCACGCTCGGCCTTGCTAGTCACCGGCCCCTCTCGTGTCAAACGAGTTGCGCCAGCAAGCAACATCCTCGATCGGGGCCATGACAGACCGTCCCCTGCGACAGCTGCGCCACAATTTACAGTTTTCCCCGCGCCAGCCGGGGAGGACACACAAGTCCTTGCTCGCATCCGTCAGGACCGGTACGAGAAAGGTCATGAGCGGGATGCGGACAACTTTCAGGGCCTGCGGGCTTACTGCGGGCGTGCTGGCCATCTCGATCGCGTGCCCGGCCGCGATGGCGCAGGCCACGGCACCGCCGCAGAATTGCGCGCGTGCCGATTTCGAGGCCGTCGTCGACGAGGCCGCCGGCTCATTGCGCGACCTCAATCAGTCCAACAAGCCCTCGTTCCAGGAGAAACTGCGGCTGCTCAAGGACAAGCGTGCCTGGAGCCACGAGCAGTTCCTGAAGGCCGCCGCGCCCTTCGTGCAGGACGACAAGATCCGCGAGTTCGAGCGCAGCTCCAACGACCTGTTGGACAAGATCACGGCCATGGGCCAGGAAGGCTCGACGGCAAAGGCGCCGGATTGCAAGCTGCTGGCCGAGTTGCACGACAACATGAAGGCCCTGGTCGACGCCCAGCAGGCGAAGTGGAGCTACATGTTCGCCAAGCTCGACGCTGAGCTGTCGAAGTAAACCGCAGCGAAGGCGTCCGACCTCTGGTCTGACAAGCGCGTCATCCCGCGTCGACGATTTCCACCCAGTTGGCGCCCCTGCCGCAGGCGTAGCGCGCCGCCTCCAGCAACGCCCCCGTCTCCGGATCGATGCCGTAGACCCGGATGTGGTCCGACCGCTCCCCCGATGCGACCAGCCAGCGACCGCTCGCATCGATCCGGATGCCGCGAGGCTGCGCCGCGGTCGGCAAAGTGGCGACGAAGCGCGGCGTACCGGTCGCCGCGTCGATGTCGAAATGCGCGAGCCGGCTGCCGGTCCGCTCGGTCGTATAGAGATGGCGGCCGTTCGGCGTGATCGCGATATCGGCGCACCAGATCATGCGCGCGGCCTCCGGATGCGGCGCTCCGCCGCGCGGCTTGCCCGGGATCAGACAGGCCTCGTCGGGAACCGAGCGGACGCTGGCGAGGATCGTCAACGTGCCGGCCGCCGGGGCGATCGCGAGTTGCGTCACCGTCCCAGTCAGCTCGCCGAGCACGTAGGCAAAACGATTGTCGGGACCGACAGCGGCATGCCGCGGGCCGGTCCCCTTCGGGAACGCCACCGACGATGCGGGCGCAAGCGCGCCGCTCGTGGCATCCAATTTGAAAACGCGCACCTCGTCAGTCCCCAGACACGGAACGAGCGCCAGCGCGTTGCTCCGATCGGGCACGATGCAATGGGCGTGCTGGCCGGTCGCGACGACGTGCGCGGCTGCGGTCTCGATCACGCCCGACGCCCCGATCGGGCTGATCGCGGCTCGGTTGCCGCCGTAGGACGCGGTCAGCAACCAGCGGCCACTGCGGTCGGTCGCCGCGTAGGCCATGCTGTCGGGCAGCGGTGCCTCGCCGGCACGCGTCAGCTTTCCGTTCTCGCGATCGACGGCGAAGGTGACGACGCGATGGGGTTCCGAGCGCACGATGGCATAAAGGTGCTGCCCGTCGGGATGAGCGACGACCGGCATCACGGTGTCGCCGGCCTCGACGCGCTCGACCGGCGTCAGTCGGCCACGCGCCGTGTCCATGGCGTAGACGCCGACGGTTCCCTCGCCCGCGTGCGAGACATAGACAAATGCCCGCCTCGTCATGTCTCCTCACCCCTCCTTGAATGCGATCTCGCGAGTCTTCGAGAACGACGGCAGCAGCACCAGGATCAACAGGAAGCCGGCCAAGACCAGCATCGTCGCGCTGATCGGGCGCGTGATCAGCACCGTCGCGTCGCCCTTGGCGATCAGCAGCGCGCGGCGCAGGTACTCCTCCATCATCGGTCCGAGTATGAAGCCGAGCAGCATCGGCGCCGGCTCGCAGTCGAGCTTTTTGAAGACGTAGCCGAGGGTGCCGAAGATCACCATCATGTAGACATCGAACGCCGCATTCGAGAGCGAGAACACCCCGATCGCGCAGAACACCAGGATCATGGGGTAAAGCAGGTGGTAGGGCACCATGATCATGCGGACCCACAGCCCGATCAGCGGCAGGTTGAGGATCAGCAGCATCAGGTTCCCGACCCACATCGACACGATCAGGCCCCAGAACAGCTCGGGCTGCTCGTTCATCACGGAGGGACCGGGCTGGATACCCTGTATGATCATGGCCCCGATCATCAATGCCATGACCGGATTCGATGGGATCCCGAGCGTCAACATGGGGATGAACGACATCTGCGCGCCGGCGTTGTTGGCGGCCTCCGGTGCCGCCACGCCCTCGATGGCGCCTTTGCCGAGTTCGTGTGCGAAGCGTGACGCCTTCTTCTCGAGCGCATAGGCGCTGAACGCGGCGAGCGACGCGCCGCCGCCGGGCAAGATGCCGAGCATCGAGCCGAGAACGGTGCCGCGCAGCGTAGGCGCCACCATCCGCCGCCAGTCCTCGCGGCTGGGCATCAGTCCAGAAACCTTCTTGACCATCACATCGCGGGTGCCCTCGGTCTCAAGATTGGCGATGATCTCTCCGATCCCGAACATGCCCATGGCGACGATGACGAAGCCGATCCCGTCGGCGAGCTCGGGAAGGGCGAAAGTGTAACGCATCGCCCCCGAGTTGACGTCGGTGCCGACGAGGCCGAGCAGCAGTCCGAGCACGATCATCCCGAGCGCGTGCAGGATCGAACCGTTGGCGAGCACGATCGAGGCGACGAGGCCGAGCACCATCAGCGAGAAGTATTCGGCCGGCCCGAATTTCAGCGCCACCTCCGCCAACGGCGGAGCGAACAGCGCGATCAGCAGGGTGCAAACGGTGCCGGCGAAGAACGAGGCGATGGCCGCCGTCGCGAGCGCGCGGCCGGCCTTGCCCTGCCGCGCCATCTGGTAGCCGTCGAGCGCGGTGACGACCGAGGAGGTCTCGCCCGGCAGGTTGATCAGGATCGCCGTCGTCGAGCCGCCATACTGCGCCCCATAGAAAATTCCAGCCAGCATGATCAGTGCCGAGACCGGGGCGAGCCCGAACGTCGCCGGCAGCAACATCGCGATGGTGGCTGCCGGCCCCAGCCCCGGCAGCACGCCGATGGCGGTGCCGAGGAAAACGCCGGAGAGGCACCACGCCAGATTGATGGGTGTGACCGCGACCGACAGGCCCAGCAGAAGATTGGTGAACAGATCCATGCCGGCGCCCCCTCACCGCAGCCAGACGGCGAGAGGGCCGG
>CAMDBL010000296.1 GCA_945889015.1 Devosia equisanguinis | reverse complement strand
CGCCGTTGAAGACGATGGTCTGGCGGCCGTCGGCGCTGTCCATCGGTTGGTCGGAGACAGCGCGAGTGTCGATGATCGCGAGGCGGCGGAACACGACCGCGGCGCCGGGCCAGGAGCGCTGGCCGCCGCTGTCGGGGCCCCGGTGGTAGAGATCCTGCTCAATGCCAGCGAGCAGCGCGGGCTCGAAGGTGCGGCCGGGATCGAACAGCGCCGCGAAGCCGCACATCAGGTCATTCTCCGGGTCGAGCCTTGGGGCTTTGTCACGCCACGCTTGCCGGTGTGATCGAGGTAAGCGGGATCTCCACCTTGAACTCGCGACCGAGCAGGGTCAGCAAGGCGATGACGCGGTCGGCATCCTTCATAGTCTCGAATATCAGCTCCTGGCCCTTGAAAGCATCGCCTTTCAGCGCCAGACGCTGCCCTTTGACTAGCTCCACCTGCCGGCCGAGCACGACGCAGCCCGCCTCGTCCTCGCGCGCCTGCATCTGCTCGATGAGGCGGGTGCTGACCGCCGTCGGCTCGTAGCCGTTGCGAACGAGATCGACGACGCCGCGCGTCGAGCGGATGTTGCGCCAGCCGGTGATGGCGGGATCGAAGGCCGTGAATAGGTAGCGCGGGAACAGGCTGGCGGTGATCTCCTGCACCTTGCGGGCGTGGCTCACGCGCTTCTTGTAGCGCGGCCAGTAGGTGACGTAACCCTGCCGCGCCAAGTTCTCCTCGGCGATGTGCTCCTCGCGGGGATGCGTATAGACGACGAACCACTGACGCATGTCATTCCCTCAGTTGGCCGTTGGCTTTGGTCTTGGCCTCGGCGGCGTGCCCGTTGGCCGCGCGCGATCGCTTGGCGGTCTCGTTGATGTGGGCGAGCTTCACCAGTCGCGGGATGAGCACGCGGTCCTCGCCGAGCCGCGCCTTGAGCGTGGCGACGAGATCCCCGGTGTCACGGGTTTCCGTCAAAATCACGGCATCGATCTTGCCGGCTGTCTCGGGGATATCGTCGAAGCTGGCGGCGACCGGCAAACCGCAGAACTGCGAGCGCCCGATGCTCGCATCGATGACGCAGACGAGCGCCACATCGTGGTCGTGGGCGGTGAGCGTCGCGATCTCCGCGATCTCGGTCGCGCCGGCGAGCGCGAGGCGCTTGAAGCCGCGCGCCGCACAGATTGCCATGATCTCGTTGATCTGGGTGCGGGCGCGGCGGAAGAAGGTGAGGGAGCTCGTCAGGTACTCGCCCGTCAGCCGCGCCTTCTCGGCGAAGCCCTGCGGCGTCAGGTAGTAGCCGTAGCGCCGCGTCGGTACCTGCTGGATTTTGATGTAGCCCTTCCTCACGCAGCACTTGAGGTAGGCGTTGGCGAGACCGAGCGCGACGCCGAGCTCGTTCGACAGGGCCCGCTGCGAGATCTTGCCGTCCGCTTCGACGGCGGCGAGCAGACCGAGCGTGATCTCGTCGTTGGAGGACTCGCGGGGCACCGGGCGACCTTGCAGCGTGAACCGATCCGGCTGCCGGCAGCGACGGGAGAATGCTCGCCCGGTGCATGCAACCGTTGATGTTCACTACATGAACACGGCAGCGCTGTCACGACCCCGGCCGCCGCTCTCCACAGCGCGATGTCATTGTTGCAACAGCTTGCGGTAGAGCGTGACGGTGGCGGCAGCGACCGCGTCGGTGAACAGGTCTTCTTCGACCATCAGGCACTGCCGCCTTCGACTGAACCGGCGACGAGGGCCACCGTGAACACGAGCGGTGTGTATGCGCGGGGCAGCGCCACAGGCGAGCTGCGAGCGTGCGGGGATATCGCGTCGTAATAACCGTCAAACTGGACGGAGAGTCCGGTTCTACCGCCGACTCACATCAACGATGTGGTCGCCGCCGCCTCGCGTGCAGCCCAACTCCAATGTCGTCCACACCACTTTCGGCTTCCCGAAGCTCGGCCACCCTTTGCTCGACCAAGCGGCTGACCTCGTCGCGGGCCTTCTGCAGCTTGTGGTATTCACCTAGCGTTATCGATAGTTGACGCTGCATGGCTGCTTCATAGCGGGAAAGCTTGCTCGTCAGATCCGAATTCAACAGGGCTTCGATCATGCGCCCAACTTTGAGTGCGTCTTTGAAATCCGAGACCACATCTGGGGAAGCAGGCTCATTGCGTTGGCTCTCGGCGTCTTCCAGTTCGGGTTGATCGTGGTACTGCTCCTGGAGGTGAAGGGTCCACTGAAACAGGGCCACCTCGCAAACCTGGATGCGCCGCATGCGCCACATCAAGCTGGCAGCGCGCTCGAGCAGTTGGTTTTCCAGAATGCCGCTCGGCCTCAAGGCGCTGAACATACCTTGTCGAATGGCCTGGAATTCGGCCGGATCCTCGCCAGGAAGCATTGTCTGAGTGGCGGTCAGTCCGTGCCTTAAGGAGTTCTGGCTGCTGCGGGCCTTGCCCACGAGCGATCGAGGTCCGGTGCTCAGCGCGGCGTTCCTGCGATTGGCAGCTATCTGGAGTTCGCTCGCCATGACGACTGATCCCACACATACCGACAGATCAACAATTATAGATTTGAAATCAATAAAAAGACCTTGCGGCCACTGGTAAGGATCGCAGAATCGTCGAGCGAAAAAAGGGGCGTCGCGGTCGGGGATTTTCGCGTAGGCAAGTTTTCGGATCCTGGCTGCAAGCGCTGCGGCTCATCGTGGACGCATGGTGCGTCGAACTGCCGTCGAGTAGGCGTGGAAACTCGCGTCAGTGGCAGCGCGCTACGCGGACCCATTCAGTCCTTCTCCTGTGGGGCGAGCCGCTGCAGTTCCACAAGCAGCCGTGATGCCTGTCGCATGAGGTGCGCCTCATAGCGCCCCATTCGTCCCAGCAAATCTGAGTTGGAGAATGCCGCCTCGAGCGTGCGGCCGATGATTTGATGGTGAAGCTGCTGAGCGCGTTGGCGTCCAGGTGCTCGCGTGGTGGAGAGGCCGCGGCGATCGCTGGGGAAGAAGTGCTCACCGAAGCTCACGCCGTCCCTGTCGTGGCGTTGGGCCTGCTGGTGTGTGAGCCAGCTGATCAGGGCTGCTTCGAACGTCGCGGAGCGTTGCAGCCGCCAAAGCACACCAGCCAGCTGATCGATGAGAACATCTGCGAGTGGACCCGCGCCGCCGAACTGACCGCGCAGGTCACGGCGAAAGTCTTCAAACATCAGGGCACTCTCGCCTTCGATGACCACCGAACGCCCGGGCATCCCTGCTCTGGCGGGAGCAGCCTCAGTCTTTGCCGCCTGCCTCGGTGCCGATAGAGGCTTGGCTCGGCCTGTGGGGCCGATGCCGTTCGATCGCCGGAGCGCCATGTCTATGCGCCGCCCGTCAGTGTCTGGCGCCCATCGCCATGCTCGGTTGAAATAGGGCCTTCTCTAGCATCACCGTTATCTCCAGGGGAGGCGGCGCTTTCTTCATCAGCGGGCGTACGCAACCGCGATGCGGCCCACAACCTCGCTGCATACTTCAGCGGTTCGAGTATGCCATGCCGCGCCCACCACGCCCGCTCGTCGCCGGTGCGATGGAGTTCGTCGTGGTGGAGGTTGCACAGGGGCACCGTAAACTCGTCCGACACCTTCATCGCCATCGCCCGCGGCTGTGCAAACCTCAGATGATGAGCTTGCGCTGGCTTGCGACCGCAGATCAAGCAGGGCTGACCGGCGACGAAGACGAGGTGCTCCTTATCGCGCAGCCGTTTTTCCTTGGGGCGCGATATGAGCGGCACGGGCGAGACGGAGGTTACAGCCTCGCCGACCGGCTTCAGCAAATCCGACTTCGATTCGGGCGTAGCGCGTCGGCTGACCGCGCGCAGTCGCAGCTTCATTGCCGAAATGATGCGCTCGACGGGATCGTCGTCCGGCTCAGCGCGACCCTTTAACTCGGTCAATCCCGGTAGATTGACCGTCCAGAACGCGTAGACGGCGTCGACCGATGGCAGGCTATCCACGACCTGCAAGACGGCCGCGACGAACTCGGTGTCGCTGTCGAATCGGCGTTCGTGTCCGTCGCTCAACACCAGCGACAGCGGCTCCAGTGGCGGTGCCAGCCGGGGAACATCTTGCCCCCGGCTCCGCGGCTTGGTGACCTGATGTCGGTCCCGATCATACAAGGCCAACCCGAAGGGGTTGCCGAATGTAGCGAGGGCTCGCTTGGTGGCGTCGGTCTCGGAGACCTTGAGCGCCATCTCGTGGGCCTGCTCAGGGTTCGGCGAACGGCCCAGGCCAGTGCCGATGCCTTCGCGTGTGGTGACGGTGCCGCCGGCTCGGACGGTGATGCGGACCTTGGTGGAATAGAAGCACACCGTCTGGCCGCGCTGCACGGCCTGCCAGATACAGGCGGGCATGATCGTCTGCCGGTCCCAGCTGTCGAAGCCGAAGATGCGGTTGGCCTCGGCGATCGCATGCCAGCCCTCGACGTAGCAGAGATTGGCGCCGTTCTGCTCACGCGTCTTGACGTGGCGGTGGCTGAGCTTGGCCTGCAGGGCCTTGTTCTGCGTGTCCGTGAAGGTCATCACTTCGTCCTCACGCTGAGCTGCAGCTGCGGCGCCGCCAGTGCGGCACCTTCAATCACGGTGCCCGACTTCAGGGCTGCAAGGAGGCCCTGCTTGTCGAGCTTGCTCGGCTGGGGCTTCCAATAGGCGGCCGGGATCTGGTCTTCTGCGAGCACGTCGAGTGAAGGAGCGCTCTGTTGTCAACGCCGGAGCAAAATTGCATCGGCGGGCCGGAGGAATAATGCATCGGTCTTGAACGCAAGAAGGCCCCCGCGCGCGGGGGCCTTCTTGCGTTCGCGGCGTCTTTTTCAGTCCTGGCCGGCCGGCGCCGGTGTGTCGGCTTTGG
>CAMDBL010000295.1 GCA_945889015.1 Devosia equisanguinis | reverse complement strand
CGCCATTGCTGGTTGACGCGAATCGAATACTGCCCGGCCCGGTCTCCGCGAAGCGCTTCCAGGCGATTGCTCGGCAGCGCCGCCAGATCGTTGAGGGATGTGGCGGCGTTCAGGATATCGAGGCGCTTCCAGCCCTGTCGCGCGAAGCCATGGAACGGCCGCACGAACTCGCCGTCGGCGAACTGCTTCGTGCGTCTGTCCCGGTAGCTTTGGATCACGGGTGAAGTCTAGAGAAATTAACGAGATACGTCAATCGTCAAAGTGCGCGCTCCCTTGATCGGCATCGCCGCACTTCTATCAACATGAGGGACCACAACATGCAATCCCCCGACCTCCGCCGCCATTGCGAGCGGCGCCTGGGCGCGCTCGACCGCGAGCGCGCCTCGTGGTTCGCGCACTGGCGCGACCTCGCCGACAACATCCTGCCGCGCCGCGGCTCCTTCCTCGGCCCGGCCCATCGCGCCGGCCGCGGCGACAAGCGCAACGGCAAGCTGCTCGACTCCACCGCCATGCTGGCCGCACGCACGCTCGCGTCGGGCCTGATGAGCGGCCTCTCGTCGCCGGCGCGGCCGTGGTTCCGCCTCGGCATCGGCAGCCCGCAGCTCTCGGAATTGCCCGAGGTCCGCCTGTGGCTCGATGACGTGACGCAACGCATGCTCCGCGTCTTCGCGCGCTCCAACCTCTACAACGCCCTGGCCGTCGTCTACGAGGAGCTGGGCGTGTTCGGCACCGCCGCCATGGTGGTGATGGAAGACGAGAAGCAGATCGTGCGCGCCTATCCGCTGACGGTGGGCGAATACTGGCTCGCGCAGTCGGAGCGGCTCACCGTCAACACGCTCTACCGCGCGCTCTCCATGACGACGTTCCAGCTCGTCGAGCGCTTTGGCCGCGATGCCGTCTCCGCCCAGGTGCGCGAACGCTACGATCGCGGCGAATGGGACCGCGAGGTCGAGGTCATCCACGCCATCGAGTCCAACGAAGATGTCGGAGATTGGCGCGGGGAGATCGGCAAGCTCGGCAACCGCAACATGCCGTTCCGCTCGGTCTGGTTCGAGAAGAGCGGCGCCGGCGATGCCGTGCTCGGCGTCGGCGGTTTCGAGGAATTCCCCGCGCTCTGCCCGCGCTGGCACCTGATCGGCAACGACGTGTGGGGCCGCTCGCCCGGCATGGACGCGCTGCCCGACGCCAGGAGCCTGCAGCTCATGCAGATGAGCTTCGCCCAGGCGCTGGAGAAGATGATCAATCCGCCGATGGTGGCGTCGCCCAGCCTGCGTGGCAGCACCGCCTCGGGCCTGCCCGCCGCGATCACCTACGTGGCGGATACACAAAGCGCGCCCGGCTTCAAGCCGGCCTACCAGATCAACCCGCCGCTCGACCAGATGAGCGCCGCCATCGAGCGCCGCCAGCAGGCTGTCCGCGCCGCCTTCTATGCCGACCTGTTCCTGATGGCGACCCAGCTCGACGAGGTGCGCAGCGCCACCGAGATCGCCGAGCGCCGCGACGAGAAGCTGGTGATGCTGGGGCCTGTGCTGGAACGCCTGCACGACGATTTGCTCGAACCGCTGATCGGCCGGGTGTTCCAGATCATGGCACGGGCGGGCGAGATCCCGCCGCCACCGTCACCGATGCTGGATGGGTTGAGGCTGCAGCCGGAGTATGTGAGCCCGATGGCGGCGATGCAGGCGGCCTGACGAGGAAGACTCGCTTCGCCGCGTATGACGCGGCACTTCCCCCTCAAGCGGGGGCAGTGAAGAAGTTCCGACTCTGCCCCCGCGCAGCGGGGGAGTGCCCCCACAGGGGGCGAAGGGGGCAAGAGTCCTCTTGGAGCCACCGTGGGCGCCAATGCCATCTCATTTTCTCAGGCTCGCCCACACCGCGCCGAGGATGAGCGTGCCGCCAAAGATGTGAACCAAAGTTGGCGGCTCTCCGAGGATGATCCAGGACAGCAGAGCGCTGGCGACCGGAGCTAGGTAGACCGAGATCGAAGCCCGGACGGAGCCGAAGCGACCGCCGAGATAGGCGAAGCCGCCGTACGCGAGGAGGCCCGGTACGAGACCCGCGAATACATACGCGGCAAATGCGCGTGGCGCGAACGCAGCCTGCGGTGTGTGCCACATCTCCCAGGCGGCGACGGGCAAGGTGAACAGGGCACCTGCCGCCGCGAACACCGAGACGCGCGCCAGAAACGTGGCGCCGGAGGCGACCCGAGACTGCAGCAGCGTGTAGCCGGACCAGCCGAGCATCGGCAGCAGCATGAACAGGTCGCCCGGTGCCATGCGCAATTCGGCGAGGGCGCGCGGATCGCCGCGCGAGACGATCAGTACTGTCCCGACCAGGGCGAGCCCCATGCCGAGGACTTGCAAGACACCGATCTTCTCCAGCCCGAGGAGGCGCGACAGCAGCAGCACGACGATGGGCGACAGGGACATGATAAGGGCGATGTTGATCGCGGTCGTCGTCGTCCCGGCGATGTACACGGGAGCTCCGCACAGGAACATGCCGAGAAAGCCGGCGACCAGGATGGGCAGCGCATTCGACCGGAGCGGCAAGCGGCCTCTCCTCATGTCGGCGATCGCGAACGGCGCGAGGCCAGCGGCGATGATCGTCCAGCGGAAGAAGGCGAGCGTGAACGGCGGTACTTCACCGTGAAGTCCACGCGCCAGGATCATGTTCGTGACCTGGGCCGTGGCGACGAGCACGAAGCCGAGCAGCGCAATGGCGGCTGTCCAGCCGTCCTGCGACGAGGCCGTACGCTGCCGCCCGTCGGCGGCGCTGTTCCCAGGCGAGGTCAACGCGGCGGCGCCATGACGTCCGGCGCGAACCCGGTCGGCAGGCCGTCGATGCTGCGCATGTTCTTGAGGCCCCAGTATTTCCGGAGATTGTCCACGCCCTGGACCACCCAGTGGCCCACGAGGCTGCCGCGCTCGGCCCGATAGTCGAAGAGCGGGACGCCCATGCCGCACGAGGACTGAACGAGATCGACGGTGAGACGCACGATCTGACGCGCGCCGGGCACGTCCTCGAATCGTGGCAGCAGCGCGGCATATTCCGGCGTACCGCGCATCAGCGACTGGCCCTGACCGTAGAGGCGGAGAATGAGTGGAGCGCCTTCGAACGCGCAGAACATGATCGTGAGCCGCTTGTCGTCGGAGGCCAGCAGGTGGGCGCGGGTCTCGCTGCCGCTGCCGGTGCAATCGAGGTAGGCGACGTCGTTCTCGCCGAGGACGCGCAGCGTCGAGAGGCCCTTGGGCGAGACGTTGACCCGTCCCTTGGGCGCGGCACTGGCGACGAAGAAAATCTTCTGACGCTCGATGAAGGCTTTGTGGTTGGGCTCGATCCTCGCGAATTGCGTTCCCATGGCGATTTTCCTTCCCCATCGAGGTGGATGGCGGAAGGTATCTCTCTGTGGGTACCAGTTTAAGGTGCATTATTATACAGGTATATAGACCACCATGAAAACGCACTCCTCAACAAAGCAGGTTTTGTCGCTGGGCGCCTTCCTGCGTGCGCTGAGGGAGCGTCAGACGCCCGCCGCGCACGGGCTGGTCGGTGGATCGCGACGACGCACGCCGGGCCTGCGACGCGAGGAGGTCGCCCAGCTCTGCGGCCTGAGCGTCACCTGGTACACCTGGATCGAGCAGGGGCGCGACGTGTCGATATCGCCGATGGCGCTGGCCCGCCTGGCGCGGGGCCTGCGCCTGTCGCGCGCCGAGCGAAGCTATCTGTTCGAAGTGGCCGGCAAGCGGGACCCCGAGAGGGGGAACGACACCGTCGACGACCCGCCCGGCTCGGTTCTCGCCTGCGTCGATGCAGTCGATGGCCCGGCCTACATACTCGACCGCACCTGGACCGCGCGCCGTTGGAACGCCGAAGCCTCCCGGTTGTTCGCCGGCTGGCTCGACGACGGTGGCGAGCGAAATCTGTTGCGCTACGTTTTCCTTCGCCCCGAGGCGCGCGCGCTCCTCGCCGACTGGGAAGCACGCGCGCATCGCGTCGTCGCCGAATTCCGTGCCGCCACGACGGGTCATGTCGACGATCCGGACGTGCGACGACTGGTCGACGAGTTGAGACACCGGAGCCCCGATTTCGCGCGCTGTTGGGAAGGGCACGGCGTGCTGATCCGCGAGGGTGGGGAGCGCACGTTCAGGCATCCTTCCGACGGGCTACGCCACTATCAGCAGGTTTCGCTGACCATCGCCGGGTGGCCGGACTTTCGACTGACCATGCTGCTCGCTTTGCCGGCTCGATGACACGACGCGCTGACGAGGCGATCGAGTAAGCGGTTCGGTGGCCGCCAGGCGCGACTGCCCCGACGCCGGCGCGCACCCACAAATGGAAGCGACGCGAGCCCCGTGCTACGCCCTTTCTCCGCCTCGGCGGAGGTCCCTTTCATCCCAAGGAGAGGTCCGTGTGCGATCCAATTACCGTGATGGCGATGGGCACGGCCGCCTTGTCGACCGCACTCGCCGTCACCTAGCAACTGCAACGCGCCGCGGCACAACCCAACGACCACAACTTCCTCGCGGCTCAGCAAGCCGTCCGCGCGGCCTTCTATGCCGACGTGTTCCTGATGGCGACCCAGCGCGACGACGTGCGCAGCGCCACCGAGATCGCCGAGCGCCGCGACGAGAAGCTGGTGATGCTGGGGCCGGTGCTGGAACGGCTGCACGACGACCTGCTCGAGCCGCTGATCGGTCGGGTGTTCCAGATCATGGCGCGGGCGGGGGAGATCCCGCCGCCGCCGTCACCGATGTTGGATGGGTTGAGGTTGCAGCCGGAGTATGTGAGCCCGATGGGGTTGGCGCAGCGTGCGGCTTAAGTCGCCGATTTCTCATATTCCTCTCCCCTT
>CAMDBL010000294.1 GCA_945889015.1 Devosia equisanguinis | reverse complement strand
GATAGGACCTACTCTTTCTCCATGGTGCATTGCAGGGGATGGCCGTGTTGGCGCGCAAAGTCGATGACCTGCGTCACCTTGGTCTCGGCCACCTCGTAGGTATAAACGCCGCAGATGCCGCTGCCCTTGTGATGGACCGCCAGCATGATGCGTTGAGCCTCCTCGCGTCCCTTGCCGAAATACTTCTGCAGGACGTGCACGACGAACTCCATCGGCGTGTAGTCGTCGTTCAGCAGCAGTACCCGATAGAGACTGGGCTTCTTGGTCTTGGGACGCGTCTTGGTGACGAGCCCGGTGCGCCCCTCCTTGTCGTCGTCCCGGCTCGGCCCCTTGTTGCCGGCCATCGCCTGGAGAGCCACCTTGCGCTGCGGCCCGAGCGAATTGCTAGTCTCGTTCCTGGTCTTGATGAAGTCACGCACGGCCATCGGCCCCATCCGCTCGCCGCGAGCCGCGGTCGAAGCGTTCCCTGTTGATTGATCGGCGGGCCGGCCGTCTGCAGTCGGCCGTGAACCCGTACCCCAAGTCTTACGCAAGACGAGCCTCGACCGCAAATGCCGCTTGCCCGGAACGACCGGACGGCAAGGACACAACGAACGACGATGGAAAACGCTCCCCGCCCGGTCATGCCGCTGCATATGTGGCGAAGGATGGCGACACAAAAAAGGCCCGGCAGCGTCTGCCGGACCCATCAAATCATCGCGAGTGCAACGCGCAGCGTTCAGCGCGCTTTCAGCGGCTGGTCTGCATCGGCTGCATCACCCGCTCCAGCGGCCGGTAGGCCTCCTTGGCGAGGTCGGCATACAAGGCGCCGATCTTCGACATCTGATGCATGTACTCGTCGTAGGCGCGCTTGGCATAGCCCTGCTGGATCTCCATGGCCTGCTCCATGGACTTGCAGCCGAGCAGCTTCTCGAATGTCTGCGTGCCGTCCTCGAACGAACGCTTGGTGTAGTCGTTCATCTCCGCGGCGATCGCCTGCCAGTTCTTGCCCCAGTCACCGAACATCTTCATTGCGGTGTCCATGCCGGACTGGTTCATCTTCTGCAGGTCGTCGAAATTTTTGATCATGGCGGGCTCTCTGAATACGAGGTCGATATCGGCGGGCAAGATCAGGTTGCACAGCCACTCGTGCTGCGCCGCACAATAATTAAGCTCGATATGACGGCTCCGCAACTGTTATTTTGCAATGCAGCAATGCACAAGGATTAGCCACGGCGGCGGCATTAACCTCGCTTCCAGGGGCACTTGCTAGAGTGGGCTTCAGGTTACCCGCAGGACTGCCCCCTGGACCGGCTGGACGGCACATCGCCCGGCCGGCGCCCCGGTGGGGTCGCATTCACGCCCAAAAACCATGCTTCCTACGCCGCAATCAGTCTGTCCACCGATGAGGCATCTCGCGAGAGTCCCCGGGCGTGGTCGAGGCTTTGGAATCCCGAGCGCGCAGGCCTTGCCGGCGCGCGTCGCCAGGACGAGCGAGTTGGACGACGTGTCACCGCGACGGCTGCGCAGCGCACTCCGCTCCCCCATACCGACCGCCCGGCTGCTCGCCGCACGCGTGCTCGCCAGTTTAGCGTGGGCCGTCATGGCGCTGTCGATCGGCAGCGTCGCCGCGCTGAGCGAGCCCGAGCACGCGGCGCTCGTCATCGACGCCAATACCGGCGCGGTGCTGCACGAGGTCTCGCCCGACGCGCCGCGCCACCCGGCCTCGCTCACCAAGATGATGACGCTGTACCTGGTGTTCGAGCAGATCGAGGCGGGACGGATGTCCTACGCGACCCGGATCAAGGTCAGTCAGGAGGCCGCCTCCGCCTCGCCATCCAAGCTCGACCTCGAGCCCGGCGAGCAGATCGAGACGCTTGCTGCGATCAAGGCGCTAATCACGAAATCGGCCAACGACGTCGCCGTCGCGCTCGCCGAGCACATCGCCGGCAGCGAAGCGGCGTTCGCACGACTGATGACCGCGCGGGCCCGCCAGATCGGGATGCGCAACACCGTCTTCCGGAACGCTTCGGGTTTACCCGATGCCGCGCAGGTGACGACGGCGCGCGACATGATCACCCTGGCGCTGAGGCTGCAGGACGAGTATCCGCGCCACTACGGCTTGTTCCGGACCCGCTCGTTCGCCTACGAGGGCAACAGCTACCGCAACCACAACACCCTGCTGGCCAATTTTCAGGGCACCGACGGCATCAAGACCGGCTATACGCGCATGTCCGGTTTCAACCTCGTCGCCTCGGCGCACCGCGGCGGCCGGCACGTGATCGGAGCGGTTTTCGGCGGTGCGAGCGCTGGCTCACGCGACGCCCACATGCGCGTGCTTCTGACACGGGCCTTCCCGCGGGCCGGCACCGAGAAGACCCGCCGCAGCGCGCCGATGATGGTTGCGAGGGCACGGCCCGCGCCACGACCGGTCCCGGCACTCCGCCCGAAACCCGAGCCGCGGATGGCGGCATCGGCACCCCCAGCTCCCCCGATGCCCGTCGAAATCGGGCGCGGACGGCTCACCTCCGCGTCTCAGGAAACCGCCCCGGCGATAACGCCACCGCGGCCCCAGCGCGTGATGGTGCCCCCGTTGCAGCGCAATACGGCGCGCCCCCCCGGCACCGCTCAAGCCGCTGCATCCCCTGACCGCACCTTGCCTTGGCTCAAACCCTCGACCGCCGCGCGTGAGACGCCCGCCTGGCAGGCCGTCGCACCGTCCGCTCCAGCCCGGCAGACCGCGATCACGCAGATCCCTGTCGCGACGGTTTCGGTCGGAGGGGCTGCCGCCCCACGCGCCACCGGACAGCCGACGCTCCAGCCGTTCCCCGCCGTCGGTGCTCCTGGTCGCGGACTTCCGCCGTCCTCGCTGCAGGCGCAAGCCGAACGGCTGGCGCTCGGTGGCCCCGGCGGTGCCGCACCGCGCATCTCCGCACCTGCCCCCCTCGCGCACGAGGTGCCCGCTCGCGCCGGCCTCGAGATCCAGGTCGGCGCCTTCCCCTCCAGCGGCGAGGCCGAGCGACAGATCGCCACCGTGCGCTCGCGCACCGGCAGCCTGCTGACATCGAACGCGCCGAGGGTGATGCCGGTGCGCAAGGACAACCGCCAGCTCTATCGCGCGCGCTTTACTGGGTTCGAGGCGAAAGCCGCGGCTGCGGCCTGCCTCGAACTGCGACGGCTCGCGGTCGATTGTTTCGTCATGCGGGCCGAGTAGCGCCGGCCACCACATCCGATCGACAGTTGCCGGAGGGCGAAAGTATCCCTCCGGAACAACACGGCCCCCCCGGCGTTGATGCTCGGTAAGCAACGCTTGGAGGCCTCAAAAATGAGACAGATCATGTGCGCCGCGGCGGCGCTGCTGGTGAGTGCGACTGCCGGTCAGGCAGCACCGACGACCATCGGCACGCCGGCCGCCTCGGCCGCCGCCCCCCTCACCCAGACGGTCGCCTCGTGGCGCTATCACAGGAACTGCAGCTGGCGCAGCGGCCGCTGGGTGGTCGACCTCGGGGTCGGGAAGATCATCGCATGCCGTCCCAATCGTCCGGGCCGCGACTACGTCTGGCGCGACGAGGGGCCTCGCCGCGGCTGGTATCGCCCTCGCGACCGCCGGTGGTACTTCAACAGATGGTGAGTGCGCCTGATCGCCGGTCGGATCGATAACCGTTCCCGGCCATCTCGACGACAGAGAGGCAGGCTCCAGGCCTGCCTCTTTGCGTTGCCGGAACCGTCGACCTGACATAGTGCTTGGAGTGACCAACATCGATCGATGAGGGCCGCGCTCATGTCCACCAATCGCCAGGTCCGGCTTGCCCGGCGCCCCGCCGGGCTGCCGCAACCCTCCGATTTCACCATCACGGACGGTCCGATCCCCGAGCCGCGCGAGGGCGAGGTTCTCGTCCACAACAGCTTCGTCTCGCTCGATCCGGCGATGCGCGGCTGGATGGCGGACACGCGCTCCTATGTGCCGCCGGTCGCGATCGGAGCGGTGATGCGGGGCTATGCCGGCGGCCATGTCGAGGCATCGCGGCATCCAGGCTTCAAGGAGGGCGACGCGGTGGTCGGCGTGCTCGGCATGCAGCAGTTCGCCGCCGCCAAGGGCGAGCACGTCGACAAGGTGGACACCTCGATCGCACCGCTGCCACGCTGGCTCGGCGGCCTCGGCATGACCGGTCGCACCGCCTACTTCGGCCTGCTCGACGTGTTGCAGCCCAAAGCCGGCGAGACCGTCGTCGTTTCGGCGGCCTCCGGAGCGGTCGGCTCGATCGTCGGCCAGATCGCCAGAATCCAGGGCTGCCGCGCCGTCGGCATCGCGGGCGGGCCCGCCAAATGCAAGGCCGTCGTTTCCGAGCTCGGCTTCGATGCCTGCGTCGACTACAAGGCGGGCCGCCTCGCCGACGACTTGAAGGCCGCCTGCCCCGACGGCGCCGATGCCTATTTCGAGAACGTCGGCGGCGAGGTGCTCGACACCATGCTGTTGCAGATGCGCCCGTTCGGCCGCATCGTCGTGTGCGGGCTGATCTCCAACTACGCGGCCATTGAGCCGCCGGCCGGACCGCGCAACATGCGCGCGATCCTGACCCAGCGCCTGAAGCTGCAAGGCATGGTCGTCTCCGATTGGAAGGAGCGCTTCCCCGAGAGCCGGGAGGCGCTGGTCGGCTGGTACCGCGAGGGCAGGCTCGTGCTGCGCGAGGACATTCGCGGCGGCGGGCTCGAGGCATTTCCCCAAACGCTCAACCTGCTGTACACGGGCGGCAACAACGGCAAGCTGCTGCTCGAGGTCTAAGTCCATGCGTCCCGGAGTCACCGTCTATTTCGTCCGTCACGGCCAGACCGATTGGAACGCAGCCGCCCGCTACCAGGGCCAGCGCGACATTCCACTCAACGACACCGGACGCGGTCAGGCCAAGCGCAACGGCG
>CAMDBL010000293.1 GCA_945889015.1 Devosia equisanguinis | reverse complement strand
GCGGGTCGGCCGGTCGCGACGAGGCCAGCAGAAAATGCACGGTGGTACGGGGATACGCACGCGGCTCGCTGTCGATAATGGTGTTGACGATCGAACCGAGCTCGGCGTTGTCGAGCCGGTGCTCCAGCCGCACTTCCACGATGCGCGCGATATCGCTCTTCTGATCGACGACGACCCGATAGGGCGGCGCCGTGTCGGCCGCGACCGGCGCCGAGGCCAGGAGCGCGATGGCGACGAGCAGGGAGGGCTTCATGCCGTTCCGATACGCTATCCCGTTGATCGAGCGCCGGGCGGTGCAACAGGAGGGCACGCGTTCCCGGCGGCGAATCTTCAACGGTCAGCATGACGAACGATCGGGGCGGCAGGCAACGGTCGGAGACGGGTCGGCCTCGCTGGGCTGTGGACAACGTGAGCATATCCGAATGCCCGCTCTCATTTGCCGGCGATGCCGGCCAATCCAGCCTGTTTGATCACCTTGCCCCAGCGCTCGATGTCCTTGGGCAGGAACGCCGCCAGGTATTCTGGCGTGCGTTGCACCGGCGGCAGCACCTCGAGGCCAAGCTCGCCCATCCGCTTCTT
The DNA here is from genome assembly GCA_945889015.1 of Devosia equisanguinis. Taxonomy (GTDB): domain Bacteria; phylum Pseudomonadota; class Alphaproteobacteria; order Rhizobiales; family Hyphomicrobiaceae; genus CAMDBL01. Next base: position 4,356 of record CAMDBL010000293.1, on the reverse strand, counting down.
CACGTCCGGGCGCTCGATCATCTCGTTCAGCGCCTTGTTCATTTTCGAGACGATGTCACGCGGCGTGCCCTTGGGGTAGAAAAAACCGTTCCACACGGTCGCCTCGACACCTGGCAGACCGGCCTCCTCCGTCGTCGGCAGGTCGATGATCGGCACCCGCTTCGGCGCCATCACGGCGAGGCCCTTGACGGTGCCGCCCTTGGCCTGCTCGGCGCCGGTCTGGATCGTGTCGCACATGAAGTCGACGCGCCCGCCGATGAGATCCTGCATGGCCGGCCCGGCTCCGCGGTAGGGCACGTGCACGATGTTGACGCCCATCACGGTGTTGAGCAGCGTGCAGGGGAGATGCGTGCCCGAGCCGACGCCGGCCGACGCGTACTGCATCTTCGCCTGGTTCGCCTTGGCGTAGGCGATGAACTCCTTGAGGTTGCTGACGGGGAGATCCTTGCGCACGACCAGGATGCGCGGGCTGTCGGTGGTGATGGCAACCGGCTCGAAATCCTTGATCGGATCGTAGGGCAGGTTCTTGTAGAGCGTCGCCGCATAGGCATGCGTGCCCGAGTTGCCGATCAGCAATGTGTAGCCATCCGGCGCCGCCTTCGCCGCCCGTCCGGTGCCGACGGTGCCGCCCGCCGCGCCGATGTTCTCGACGATGACGCCCTGCTTCAAGACCTCGGCGAGCGCCAGGGCCTGCACGCGCGCGCTCCCGTCGATGCCGCCGCCGGCAGCAAAGGGCACGATCAGCGTGATGTTCTTGGCGGGCCAGTCCTGCGAGAGGGCTGATTGCGACAGGGCGAGCAGGCCCGCCAGCGCCGTCACCACGGGTCCGGCCAGGCGCCTCCCGGCAATGCGTGTCGGTATCATTGGTCGTCGCGCTCCCTCGCGTCTGCGTTGCATCGAACGATAGTCGCTCGGGGTCCGACGCACAAATGCAAGCCGGTGGGCGATTGATGAATCGATTTCATCCTGCCGGGTCGCCCCCTCTCACGGCACCACGACGACGGAGCCGGTCGTGCGCCGGTTTTCGACGTCGGCGAGGGCTCGGGCCACGTCGGCGAGCGCGTAGACCCGGCTGATCTGTGGTTTGAGCACGCCTTTGGCGGCCATCTCCATGACATGCGCCGCCATCCGCTCGCCGATCTCGCGCGAGGTGACGTAGCTGAACATGTTCGACTTGTTGAAGTACATCGACTTGGCGTTGATCCGCATGACGTCGATGGGGCCGGGCACACCGGAGGCATGGCCGTAGTTGATCAGGTAGCCGCGGATCGCGCAGGCGTCCAGGTTGCCGTCGAGTACGTCGCGGCCGATGCCGTCGTAGATCACGTCGGCGCCACGGCCGCCGGTGATCTCCTTGACGCGCGCGGCGAAGTCCTCGTTGCGGGTGTCGATGACGTGGGCGCAGCCGTTGGCCTTCGCGGTTGCGACCTTGTCCGGCGAGCCGACCGTCCCGATCACGGTGGCGCCGATGTGGGCGGCCCACTGCGACAGCATCGAGCCGACGCCACCGGCGGCGGCGTGCACGAGCACGGTCTGGCCGGCCTTCACCGGATAGGTCGCGTGCAGCAGGTACTCGGCCGTCATGCCCTTGAGCAGCACGGCGGCCGCCACCTTGTCGTCGATGTCGTCGGGGAGCGGATAGAGCTTGTCCGCCGCGATCAGGCGCTCGTCCGCGAAGGCGCCGACGACGCTCAGATAGCAGACACGCTGGCCCTTGCGCACACTGGTGACGTCCGGCCCTACGGCCTCCACCACGGCCGCCGCCTCGCGGCCGGAGAGCGAGGGTAGCTCGGGCTTCTGGTGGATGCCGCGCAGCAGAAGGAGATCGGCGAAGTTGACGCCCATCGCGGTGTGCCGGAGGCGGACCTGCCCAGGGCCGGGCTCACCGGTCGGCCGCTCCTCGATGCGGAGCACCTCGGGACCGCCGAGGGCATAGGCGAGTGCGACGCGGGGCATGCGGATCCTCCGATGGACCGTTGGGGGACTGGCTTGGAACGTATCGACCCGCGCCTTCGTTAGGAAACCGCCATGACCGGTGACGGAGGTTTCGAATGTCGATGCGGATGAGTGCAGCAGCTTTGCTTCTGATCGCGGCCGGCGCGAGCGTGGCGGTCCCCTCGGCGGTCCGGGCCGAGGATGCGGACATCGTGTTCATGCCGCGCACGATGAACGTCACGCTGCTGAACGAGGGCGGCAAGTATGTCGCCATCGACCTGAAACACATTCCGCAGGGCGGAACGTGTCGCATGGACGAGGGCGCGGTGATCGTCCGGGTCGCGGGTGCCGCGCCGGGCATGACGCGCGTGCGCTACGTGGCGCCGCAGACGCATTCGGGCGGCTGTCCGTTCCTGACCACATTCGACATGCCTGCCGAGGACTTCAAGAAGGCTCAGGCAGATTTCGCGGCGAAGGAAGCCGGTGCCAAGGCCAAGGTCGACCAGATCAAGAAGTCGATCGGCGACAAGTGGGACGACATCGTCGGCAACAAGAGCTGATGCAGAGGGTGTCTGCCCTCTGCTCCGACACCCGTGTGCACGGCGCGAGCTGACGATTGCGAAAAGGTGTCTGACCCGAGGTCAGACACCGACGCATGTTGCAGCCTCACTCCGCCGCGGCCTTGCGGGCACGTCCGGGCACGCGGTCGAGGATGCCGGTCTTGGCGAGCTCGGTCTCCAACTGCTTGCGGCTCTCCGCGCTCATCGGCGTCGAGGGCGCGCGCACGTTGCCGCCCTTCATGCCGAGCAACTCCATCCAGACCTTCTGCTCGTGAGAGGGCAGGCGGCCATTGGGGCGGCCGTAGCCGTTGACCCAGCGCGCCAGCACGCCGCGGATCGGCTCCAGCGTCTTGGAGATGGCGACCGCCTTGTTGATGTCGCCGGCGAGCGCCGCCTCGGTATAGTCCTTGATCGGCGTATAACCGGGCACCTGATAGAGGTGCGGCGTATAGTTCAAAAGCCAGTCGTCGCCGCCGACTACGAGATTGTGCAGCCAGGGCGTCTCGTCGGCGACCGAGATGATGACGTCGTCGCCGACCGCCTCGCGCAGAGCATTGGTGGCGGCGGGCGAAGGATTGGCCTGCTTGTAGGCGCAGATGTTGGGGATCGTCATCAGGCGCTTGGCCAGACGATCGTGGATCGGATAGTAGATCTGGGGAATGTTGAACAGCACGATGCCGATGTCGGTGCGCTCGGCCACGAACCGGTAGTACTCGAACACCGCGTCGTCGTCGCGGGCGCCCATGTACGGCGTCAGGATGATGGCGAAATCGACCCCGGCATCACGGGCGTGATTGCACAGCTCGGCCGCCTCGTAGGGATTCTGGTGGTGGCAGCCGCCGATGAGCGGGATGCGCCCTTTCGCGGCCTCGACGTTGATCTCGGCGAGCTTCTTGCGCTCGGCGTTGGTCTGGGCCCAGAACTCGCCGACGTTGCCGTTGAAGTAGTGGCCCTGGATGCCGAGCTTGTCGATCGAGTAATCGAGGTTCCAGGCGTTGGACTTGGCGTCGATCTTGTCGTCGGCGGTGAAGCAGGTCGGCAGCGCCGTCCAGACGCCCTTCAGCATTTCCTTGGCGGCTTCTTTGGCTTCCTTCTTGGAATATTTCTTGGACATCGGGTTCCTCCTGGGTTTTGCGGTGCCGTGACGTGCAATGCCGGCGTCGGCCGTGTTCGGCTCGATGGAATTGGAGGGAGATTATACCCTCAGCGTCGCTGTGTCAGGCGTGGCGATGCGCATCTCCCATGCCGAAAACTCCTCGTTCGTCATTCCGGGTCTCCCCACCGTCAAGAACGGCTCGTCGCCCGGCCTGACGAGAGAAATGGTTACTGCGCCGCAACCAGCGCCCGCCCGCCCTTCACCTCGATCCGTGTGCCGAACGGACGGCTCAGCCGCGTGATCGCGCCGACGATCTCGCTGCCCAGGCCTTTGTCGGGCGGCAGCGCGACGGGCGTGTCGTAGACGCCGGTGACGCCGGCGCGGCAGGGGATGATCTCGCAGTCCTTCAAGCCCGCCTTGGTCATCTCGGCCTTGAACAGGAACGTGCGGTGCGTCACCCCGGTCAGGAACGGCGCGAAGATGTCGAACACCAGGTTGCCCATGCCATGCACGATCGGCGCACCGTCGTGGAACTCGATCGCCGAGACGACGTGCTGGTGGCCGCCGAACACGCCCGCAGCACCTGCCTCGATGGCGGCATGGCCGATGGCGCGCTGGAAGTCGAGCACGGCCTCGGTCATCGAGCAGCCCCAATGCTGGTAGACGAGCACGAGATCGGTCCGGGCCTTCAGCGCGCGGATGGCGGCCGTCATCTGCTCGAGATCCTCCGCCACCGGCCAGGTGTCGACCGCCGGCAAAGTGCCC
>CAMDBL010000292.1 GCA_945889015.1 Devosia equisanguinis | reverse complement strand
AGCAGCTCCAGGCCGGCGCGGGCGGACAGGCGCAGCCGGGCACAAACTCCGGTTCGAGGGGCGCCGCAGCGGCGCTGCTGTCGTTGCCGCCGGTGGACAGTAGCGAGGCCGAGAGGATGCTGGCGCTCGCCCGAACCGAGGCGGAGACGGCGCTGCGTGCCAAGGCCGAGATCGAGCTGCAGCTTGCCGCCGTGAGACGGACGCTCGAGGATCAGACGGTCGAGATCGCGGCTCTGAAGGCATCGTTGACGACCTACGAGGGTGGTGGCGACGAGCGTTCGATGTCGCTCAAGGACACCCGCATCGCGATGCGGGCGCGGATCGGCGCTCTGCAGGCGGAATCGCAGCATCAGTCGGCCGCGATCCAGCGGATGCGCTCCGAGCTCGCCGCCGCGAACGAGAAGCTCGCCAAGCAGGCCCAGCACTTCATGGCCGAGTTGCGCCGGCTCGGGCCGGGTGGCAACGGCGCCGCGGCACATGCGAAAGCGGCCGCCGACGGCCGCCGCGCGCTGCATATCGAGGCCGCCGCACCGCAGGCTCGGCGGATGGGGCCGAAGCTCTCGGACCTTGCCAAGCCGCTGCGCTCGGTGGCGGGGGCGGCAGCCGAGGTGGCGCGGACGGGCGTCGCCGATCTGGCCGGCGAGAGCCAGGATCCGTCGCGTGTGCGCGGTTTCCTGAAGGCGCTGGGAGGTGCCGCTGCCGTCAGGGCGGGAGCAGACGCGAAAGCGGCGGAGGTCCGCGCCGACGGCGGGCGATCCGCAGCGGCGACTGCGGAACCGCGGCCGGCTCCCGATCGCGTGGCCGCGACCGTCGGCGCCGAGGCGACGCGCGAGGGTGAAGCCGATGCCGGCGTCGCCGCACGACCCCGGCGGCTCGTCGATCGGATCTCGAACGCCAGCAAGTCCTGATCCGACCTCAACAGCCCCCGAACCGACCAACCGGCACCCGAATGCCGCATCCTCGCCATGTTTGCGGGGTGGAGGTGAGATCGGTCTTGAACCGGGTTCCGGCATGGGTTGTTGTGTGGTCCGCAAGTGCTTGCTGGAACAGGCGAAAAATCACCTGATTGAAGTTGGCTTGAGCATAAGTCGAGGCAAGGAGTGCGTCGGATATGGTGGAGTCTGGCGTCGACGAGGGGCTCGAGGGAGCGACTTGGCCCCCGGTGCCGGTCAAACACCAGTTCGCGGTCAGCGAGGCTCTGCCCCTGCATCGGCTCGGCTTGGTTCCGCCGCCACCCGAGATCGGTCCGCATCTGTTGACGGCCTCGCCGCTCGAAGCCGCGCTGGCGGCGGCCTTGGCGACGGCGGAGTTGCAGGCCATTCCTGTGCCGGCGGTAGTTTCCGTCCCCGTGCCGGCGGTAGTTTCCGAGGAGAACGCGACCGAGGCAGCGCCTGATCACGCGTCCGATCTTGGGACCATCCCGCCTGTGACATCTGAGGCGCCGTGGTTGGACGTCGCGCTCATGACGGACGTGGATCACGCGGTGGCACTCGGGGCGGACGAGACGGTTCAGATCGCACCGCAGTTGGATGCTGTCGCGTCCGCAACGCTGACCGCTCCACCGTCCGTGCCTCCCGAGACGCCGGCTCACGGCAAGCTTCTTCGGCTCGATCTTTCACGCCGGGGCGCTGCGCCGCCGGCCAACGAGATGCCGCTCCCCCCACCACCGGATTCCGAACATTCCTCGACGTCGACGGTTGGGGAGCCGTCGCCGGCGACGCTGCAGCCGGCAGCGGGCGTCAGGCCCGATCCCCTTGGATCTCCCTCCTCCGAAGCGAGGCTGCCCATGCCCCCGAACGATCCGCCAGCAGGCAATTGGCCAGGCTTCCTGACGGGCTTCGTGATGGCGGTGGCGATCGGTGTCGGGCTATACGTTTCCCTGGTCGGGAGCTGAGCGGGCGAGGACAGCATGAAGCGGCGTCGTCCACGCGTCGTGATCGTCGGTGGATCGCACGCGGGCCTGCTGACGGCGCTGGTGCTCGACACGCTCGGCTGCGACGTGACCGTCCACGAGCGCTCTTCGAACAAGCTGGTGGCGCGCGGTGCCGGCTTGCGCATCCAGCCGGTCATGGTGGACTTGCTCACCAGCGTCGGCATCGATTTGGCCCCCGCGTCCACCTTCACGCATCGCGACCGCCATATCGGGCCGGATAACCGCATCGTCCACGATGTGCCGGAACTCGGCCACTTCGTCTCGTGGGGCAGCCTCTATCGCTTCCTGCTCGAGCGCTTCGGTGTGGCGCGCTACCACTTCGGCGAAACCTGCGTCGGCGTCGATCAGCACGCGCAGGGCCCCGTCGTGCGTTTTTCCGGTGGCGTAGCTATAGACGCCGATCTCGTGGTTTTCGCCGACGGCATCTCGTCGTCGGGACGGCGCCTGCTGCTACCGGACGTCAGGCCCGTCTACGCCGGCTATGTCGCCTGGCGTGGCCTTGTGCCGGAAGTCGAGGTGAGCCAGGAGACGCGGGCGGTTCTGGACGATGCCTGCACGTTCACGGTGGCGGGCCTCAGTCACATGCCGATCTATCCCGTGCCCGGCGACGACAGTGCCGAATCCGAAACCGGCCGGCTGCTGAATTTCATCTGGTATCGCAACGTCGAGGCAGGAGCCGAGCTCGACGCGCTGATGACCGGTCGCGACGGCGTTCATCGCCCGTACTCGCTGCCACCGGGGATGGTGCGCCAGCCGTTCATCGACGTGCTGAAGCGTGAGGCGGCAGCTCAGCTCCCCCGTGCTGCCGCCGAGGTGCTGGTCAAGGCGCCCTTGCTGTTCATTCAGCCGATCTGCGACCTGCTGGCCGAGCCGATGGCGATGGGCCGCTGCGTGCTGATCGGTGATGCTGCCGCCGTCACCCGCCCGCATGTCGGCGCGGGAACGACCAAGGCGATGCTCGCGGCTTTTGATCTGGGGGAGGCGCTTCAACGCGTCTGTGCGGGTGCTGATTTCGATGCGGAGCTGGCGTCCTGGAGTGGCAGGCAGGTTGCGCTGGCCCGCGACCTGCTGGAGCGCGGCGCGATGATGGGCCGCCGCGCCCAGGTCGAAGGCACGTGGAAGCCGGGATTGCCGGAGTTGAGCCGGATCACGCTCACTTGAGCTACTGCGGCTTCGTCTTCTCGAACGACGGCACGGTTGCGGCGAATTTGTCCAGCCAGGCGACCATCTTGGGGTGTTTCGCGCGCCACTTGCCCTCGTGGCGGAAGTCGAGATAGCCGAGCGACACCGCCACCGTCAGATGGCCGTAGTCCGGGCCGGTGGTCCACGCCGGCGGGTTGGCTTCCAGCACCGCGAGCGCGCCGTCGATCTTGACCTGCTGGCGGTCGAGCCAAGCCTGCTCGACTTTCGCCTCCGGGCGGAACCGGCGCTCGTAGACCTGGGTGATCGCCGCGTCGATGATCCCGTCGCCGAGCGCGCCCATCGTGAGCGTTTTCCAGCGCTCCGTACCGGCCTTCGGGAAAAGTGCGGGTGCCTGCTTCAGGCTGTCCAGGAACTCGCAGATGACGGGGCTGTCGTAGATCTGCTGGCCGTTGTCGAGGATCAGCACGGGGATCTTCGACAGCGGGTTCTCGGCACGCAGCGTCTCGTTGATCGGCAGGCTGGTGTCGGTCTGCTCGATCTTCAGGTCGTCGTAGACCCCCTTCATCTGGGCGGTGATCTTGACCTTGCGGCCATAGGGCGAGAACGGGTGGGAGATCAGTCGCATCGGGCATCGCCTCCTTGGTTTCGGCTCGTCTGTTCTGTCGGCGGGCAACATGGCGCAAACGGCGGCCCGCGAAAAGAGCAAGCCTAACCCTGTCCAACCCGGGCTGATCGAGGGGGAGGCGGTTGCGGTGGAGGCGGCTGGCGGCGAGCTTAGCTTGGCTTCTTGCCGCGCGCTCGCGGCAGAAGCTCGGGCCGGTACTCGAAATGCATCGTATCGTAGTGATGCCAACGGCCGCCCCGAATAAAGCCATTCCGCTCGAACGCCTCGACGATCTCGCGCGGGATCGAATTCTTGTACTTGTAGTCGCCTTTTGCGTCCGGCTTGGTCCATCGCCAATAGTGCGAATCTGCCAGTGCAAGATCGATGGAGATGCCATGTCCGTGGGCGGAAATGCGATTGGTACCCGCAATGGTACGGCAGTTGTACGTTCCCGCCGACGGATGCAGATAGCGGTCAAACCGGCTCGGCAACTTGTCGAGTTCGTCCGATACCGCACGCAGCCGATCGGCGACGCCGTTGATCCTGCTGATCTTGAGCTTCTGGCCGGCCTTGCGAGGTAGCCAGACGACATCCACAAGCTCGCCGGTGACCTGCCCCTTCGTGCAATCACCGTACATCTTGTCGAAGAGGGGCGCGTGGCGTGCACGACCGGGATCAAAGTTGACCGCCGGAGGTTGTGCCGGCCAACTCGTCGTATAATCGTAGATGAACATGTCCTTGATGTCGGGCGAGGACAGCCATTGCTCAAATGGCTTCTCGCTGCGCCCATCATCGATTAACATCCGCGTCCCATCCTTCCAAATCAACTCATTCTCTTCGACTCGGGCGAGATGCTGTGGATAGGCGGCAAGGAGGCGATCAGCCGCCGTGCGCTGAGCCTTGGAGAGTACCCCGCTGGATTTGACGGCTTCAGTGGCCGCGGCGTTGGTCTGAGCAGGCGCGGCCTCTCCCCTGTCTGCGGCATGTCCCACTGATGCGCCCTGGAAAATCAAAAGCATGTTCAATGGAATGGCAAGAAAACTTGACAGGCCTTGCATCGCCGCCGCTCCTGGGCTAATAAAGGATGTCTACGTTGTGCGTATTGTAGTACCTGGATCGGTGGCTTCGGGTTGGTGCTGACGCTGTGGCGTCGGCGGCGAGGGGCGGGGCACCAGCAACGAAAACCGCGCAAGCTTCGCACTTCGCGGGGCTCGATCGCCCCGGCGCCGGCACCCCGACAGTGGCGGTGTCAGACG
>CAMDBL010000291.1 GCA_945889015.1 Devosia equisanguinis | reverse complement strand
TCGGCGTCGCGGGTCTCGTCGCGGGCTACCTCGGCGGCCGCGTCCGGCAGACCGACCATGGCCGCGAGGCGCTGGCGCTCTGCCGCGCGAACGCGGCCCGCAACGGCGTCACCGGCCTCGAATGGGCACTCGCGGACTGGACCGACTGGCACGACGATGCACGCTATGACGCGATCATCGGGTCGGACATCCTATACGAGGCCGAAATGTACGAGCCGATCTCTGCGATCATGGCTCGCAACCTCACGCCATCCGGCCGCGTGTTGCTGACCGATCCCGGCCGCAGCACTACGCCGCGGTTCGTGGCGCTGCTCGAGGCAAGTGGCTGGCGGATCGCGAAACGCCGCAAGCGCCTGCCGGCGATCGCCCCGACGAGGCCAGGTGAGACGGTGGTGGTGACCCTGATCGAGGCATGGCGGGACGAGCTGGTGCCCACCGGTAAAATGTGACTGTGCTGAGGTAAACTCCGCCGCTAATCTGCGCCCCACCCGCGCGACGCCGCGACGTGCTTTCATCCATCCAATAGTCGTGCCCATTCTGCCTGGAGGAAACAGCCCATGGACTACACCTATCTCGGACAGAGCGGCCTGCGGGTCTCGCGCATCTGCCTTGGTACGATGGACTTCGGCGACGGCATGGACGAGGCGACGGCAACCAAGGTCGTCGACAGCGCCCGCGAGGCCAAGGTCAACTTCGTCGATACCGCCGACGCCTACACCAACGGTGCCTCCGAGACGATGCTCGGCAAGCTGATCGCCAAGGACCGCGACAAGTGGGTGCTGGCCACCAAGGTCGGCCAGCAGGACGGCCCGCCGGAGCGCAAACAGGGTCTGTCGCGCCGCTGGATGCTGCACGCCATCGACGAGAGCCTGCGCCGGCTGCAGACGGACTATGTCGACATCTACTACATGCATCACCGCGACCGCGACACGCCCCTGCGCGAGTCGATCGAGGCGATGCGCGACATCATCGCCAGCGGCAAGGCCAGCTACTGGGGTTTCTCCAACTATTACGGCTGGGAGATCGGCGAGATCGTGCGGCTGTGCGACGAGACCGGCTGCCCGCGACCGGTGATCGCGCAGCCCATGTACAACATCGTCATGCGGCAGATCGAGAACGACTACCTGCCCGCCTGCGCCCACTACGGCATCGGCGTCGCGCCGTTCTCGCCGCTGGCGCGCGGCGCATTGACGGGCAAGTACCGCGCCGAGGGCCAGCCGCCGGCCGGCAGCCGTGGCGCGCGTGGCGACAACTCGCTGCTGACTCGGGATTTGAGCCCGCAGGTATTCCAGGTGATCGAGGCGCTGCGCGCGCATTGCGAGACGCGCGGCATCAGCATGGTCGAATTCGCCATCCAGTGGGTGCTGCACAACAAGACGATCTCGACCGTCATTGCGGGCCCGCGCACGCTGGAGCACTGGCAGGCCTATCTCGGCGCGATGAAGCAAAAGCTGACGGCCGAGGACGAGAAGCTGGTCAACGGTCTCGTCGCCTCCGGCCACCCAGCCACGCCCGGCCTGATCTGGTCGCGCCATCCCCCGTTCGGTCGAAAGCCCGTGACCGGCTGAAGACGCCTCGGCCTCGAGCGGCGAGGATCGCCTTCACCGAAGATCCCAGTCGGCTCGACGCTGTCGCATGTGTGCTTCGTCTGGCGGCAGCCCACACACCGACCCGGCTAATGGTCGCGCCGCGGCTGCTCCGCGACCATCCATTGGCGTTGAACGTCGAACATGATGTGAGGAACCTCGAGCTTGCGCAGCGCTATCTCCCGCGCCTCGATGGCCAGTGCCAGCGCCTTCTCCTCGCCGTAACGGGTGATGGAGAACTTGGCGCGGCCGCTGCTCCCGTCCTGCTTCGGCCAGAAGGCCAGCCAGTAGTGCTGGGTCGTATTGCGGCGGGGGGATTTGGCGACCGTGCGGCATACGCCCGGCGTGCCGGAGTTGTTGTTCTTGCGGACGATCGAGACGTATTCGGTCTTGGTCATCAAGGGCTGCGCGCTGGCCACCTCGTCCCGGTAGTCCTTTGCCGCCTGCAAGGCCGCATCGCGCCCTGCGAACTTTATGTCGCTGAAGAACCGTGCATAGCGGACCTTGTTGCGCCAAAGCACGACGTACCAGCCGTGACTGTGCTTCAGGGCATCGTCCAGGCGGGCGATCCCGTACATGGCGCCATTCGTCTCGCCATCCTGCAAGTCGTGGTGCAACTCGTCACGCATCTGCGATGCTCCCATTCTCGATGCCGGTTCTTGTCGCAGAACCGTCCCATCGCCAGGAAACCACATTTGCATCGCATGCGTTTGGCTGGATCTTGTCTCGAATTTGTCTGAATGTGTCAGTCGTCGAATTAGGGCTCGCGATCCGCTTCCGCCGCTTTATTCGATGCTCACACCTGCAATTTCTAGCCCTCACACCTGCGTTTTTCACCGGGCGATCGTCATCTCGAACGAGCACACTTGACTAAAATCAAGTCGACTGGGGACAAAAGATATAGCCTACCCCACGCACCGTCTTAATCAGCACCGGCCGCTCGCAATCCGGCTCGATTTTTTTCCGTAATCGGCCGATAAGGGTATCGATGGCCCGATCGAATGGTGCGGAATCCGGACCCTTGGTAAGATCGATCAGCCCTTCGCGCGTCAGCACCCGCGCAGGCCGGCGCGCCATCACCTCCAGCAGGTCGAACTCAGCCGTCGTCAGGGCCACCGGCTGCCGCCGGGCGTTGCGAAGCTCCCTCGCGCGTGTGTCGAGCGTCCAGCCGGAAAAACCGATGACTCCGTCGCTCGCGTCGGCAGCGAGGTCGGCCGGTGGTGAGGGTGAAGGCTCGACGCGCCGCAGGACGGCCCTGATTCGCGCCAAAACCTCACGCAGATTGAAGGGCTTGACGATATAGTCGTCGGCTCCGAGCTCGAGGCCGACGATACGATCGATTTCGGACCCCTTCGCCGTCACGAGCAGCACCGGCACTGGATTGTGCGCCCTCACCTGGCGCATCAGCTCCAGTCCGTTCTCTTTGCCCATGCTCAAGTCGAGCGTGATCAGATCGACCGGCTGCGCCTTCAGGGCCGCCATCATCTCGGTGCCGTTCGCCGCCTCGAGGACCTCGTAAGCCTCCTGCTCCAACATCGAACGAAGAACACTGCGGATCTGCTCGTGATCATCCACGATCAGGATTGTCGTAGAAACTTTTCCCATGAGACTCCCCGATCGCGATCGACGCACATATAAACGATGTTTAACCACTTTCAATGATAGGAATCAATTGTACGCGGTTCTGACCCGAAGCCTGGGGACGGCCAAGCATTCCGTTTCAAACACTCAGGCTGGCGGACACGGGCCAATATGCTGCAAAATGATCTGGAATTGCAGAACGCAGCATACATCATATCAGCTCGCGTTGCGCGTCGCATCGCGATGACATACTTGCTCTTTGCCGTCGCTTGGATCGTTTTGAGCGATCACTTTTTGAACGGTCTCGGTTGGTTGCCGGGCGAGGTCGCCGCAATGCAGACGTTCAAGGGCCTCGCATTCATAGCGCTGACCGGATCGTTGATATTTTTCATCAGCCGCAGTCAGGTCAGCGATCTCGTGGCGATGCGATCACAAGCAGAGATCACCTCTCTCGACCTGATCGCGAGCGAGGCACGGTTCCGCGGCGTCTTCGAGCACTCGCTGATGGGCATAGCCATCGCCGACCGGAACGGCAACCTGGAGTCCTGCAATGCCGCCTACCTGAGACTCATGGGCTACTCGATGGAGGAGCTGAAGGGACGGCACTACTCGGAACTGCTCCACCCGGACGACCGGAGGGCCAACCTCGATTTCAATCAGAGGCTTCAGGCCGGTGAGCTGTCCTCGTTCCAGCTGGAATGCCGCTACACCCACCGGGACGGGCACACGATCGTGGTGCGCAAAGTAGTGGGCCACCTCGCGGCGACGCCGCGCGTTCGCCCGCAGATGTTCGCCTTCGTCATAGATATCACCGAGGAGCGTCAGGTGCTCGAGGCATTGCGCAGCAGCGAACTGCGGCTTCGGCATGTCATGGATATGGCCGGCGAAGGCATGTGGGATTGGGCGACCGGCACCGACACCGTGTTACACAGCGCGCACTGGTCGCGACTGCTCATGCTGGATCCGAAAATCCTCGATCACTCGACGCGGTTCTTCAACGATATCGTCCATCCCGACGACCGCGATCGCGTCTTTTCGGCGCTGGCTCAGTGTCGCGCAGGCGAGGGAACCTACAGCAGCGAGCACCGTCTGCGGCGCGCCGACGGCACCTATATCTGGGTTCAGGACCGCGGCAAGGTGATCGAGCGCGGACCCGACGGCGAAGCGATGCGCATGATCGGCAGCTTCGTCGACATCACCGACCGGCGGACATGGGCCGATCGTCAAAGTCAGCTGTTGGCGGAGGTCAGGGCGTCCGCGAGCCAGGCGCGGCAACAAGCGGCCCTGTTCAGGGGCGTGTTCGAAGGGTCACTCGACTGCATGGTCCTCTCGGACCTCGATCGCAACATCCTGAGCTGCAATTCCGCGTTCGAGCAGGTCTTCGGCTACGAAAGCGACGAGCTGAACGGCATCTGCTCGAAAATTCTCTACGCCGAGGCCGACGACTGGAGCAGGCTGTTGCCGCTCGTGAGTGGTCCTGACCTGCGGGCCACGAGCATGCAGTTGGTGTTCCGGCGCAAGAACGGTAGCACTTTTCCTGGCCGGCTGACCGCCATGCGGGTGTTCGACAGCACCTGGAATGCCATTGGAATCATCGGTATCATTCGAGATATCTCCGTCGAGAAGCGCCGCGAGGAGGCGCTCAAGGAGAAGCGCCACTTGGAGGCACTGGGGCGCCTCACCGGCGGCATCGCGCACGACTTCAACAATCTGCTGACCGTGGTCTCCGCCAATCTTCAATTGATGGAGATGCGATTGGATAACGATCAAAGCC
>CAMDBL010000290.1 GCA_945889015.1 Devosia equisanguinis | reverse complement strand
GTTGCCGTAGGCGAGACCCTTGTCACCACGAATGAACACTGGCTCGTCGGTGCCGCCCTTGGCCCGCTCGCGCAGCACCGCTCCGAGCTTGTCGAGAGAGACCGGCTGCTCGCCGATGAACACTTGTCCATCCGGCTTGACGCGGATCTCCAGCACGTCCTTGGGACTGTCGAGCTGTTTGCCCTTGGCGTTGGGCAGGTCGATCGGCACGCCGGCCGTCAGCATCGGCGCGGCGACCATGAAGATGATCAGCAGCACGAGCATAACGTCGACGAACGGGGTCACGTTGATCTCGCTCATCGGCCGATGCCGCTTCGTCCGCCGGCGGCGTCCGCCGCCACCGCCGCCACCCGTGTTGACACTCGCGCCCATCGCTAAACCCTCACGTCGATCTGCCGCGAGACGATGGCTGCGAACTCGTCGGCGAAGGCTTCGAGGCGCTGGCTGAAGCGGCTCGAGTCGGCCGAGAACTTATTGTAGAAAATGGCCGCGGGAATGGCGGCGAGCAGGCCGAGGGCGGTCGCGAACAGGGCTTCGGCGATGCCGGGAGCCACCACTGCGAGATTGGTGTTCTTGGAGACCGCGATTGCCTGGAAGCTGCTCATGATGCCCCAGACCGTGCCGAACAAGCCGACGAACGGCGCGGTCGAGGCGACGGTTGCGAGAAACAGCAGCCGGCGGTCGAGCCGCTCCATCTCCCGACTGATGGTGACGTCCATCACCTTCTCGACGCGCATCTGGATCCCGCCGAGCGCGCGGATGTTGCCTTCGACCGAACGCTTCCACTCGCGCATCGCGGCGACGAACAGCGCGGCCATCGCGATGGTGCGACCGCGCGCAAGGCCGCCGTAAAGATCCTCCAGCGACTGGCCCGACCAGAACGTGGTCTCGAACTTGTCGGCCTCGCTGCGGGCCTTGCGGAAGGCGAACAGCTTCTCGATGATGATCGCCCACGACCAGACCGACGAGAGCACAAGCCCCACCATCACGATCTTCACGACGATGTGGGCGCCCAGGAACATCTCGAGCATCGAGAAACCGTGGGCCGTGGTCGCCGGAAGGGCGCCTTTGAGAATATCCGGGTTCATGGGCTCCGCCTGCTGCCTCTACCGCCGCCACCCGCACGACGGCATTCGAGCGGGCGGACACGCCATGTCGCACACCACGGCACCGAAGCAATGGAGTACCGACCTCAGCGCGCCCTGTGCTCTCTCCGTCCCCAACGGGTCTTGTTGCCGTGCAATAGGGCGAAACGAGGGCCCCGGCAACGCCGTCTCGTGCCGGTCGCCCCGCGGCTCGACTGGCGGGCTGTGAGGCTACCGCAGCACCCCGTCGCAAGCGCCCGTCCCATCGACCAATTCGTCCATCGAAACGATTGGGCCGACCGGGGCGGTATCCGCACCGTTCTCCGCGTCGGATGGGTCTGCTGCATCACGCATGCAGCTGGAAAGCCGCGACTCGGGGGACGGCCTGCTCCGCGATCCGCTTCTTTCTATTGGCCTCCGCATCCACCGCCGAACGCTATCGACGGGGTCGGGCGCCTCCATGATGCGCTGCAAACTGCCGGTGGGTCGGGCTGCGCCACTTGCACGCATGCAACCTAAGGCGTACAGCGCCACCCGATCATATTTTATGGCGTGATTTCAGCTTTTTACAATCACTTGAACCCGCCAGGAAACCGGCCTTTTCGCAGTTGCGGCAGACCCAGATTGATCTTTGTCAACGTCCGCCCCCCGGCGGCATGGGAAGCGAACCTAAACTCGTGCGCCTTCTGCACGAGTCTGTTCGCGGCTGACTGGGGAACCGGCATGCAAAACACAACTGTAGAACGACACGCGCTAGGCGATGTCGTGGCTGTCATAGCAGCCATAGTCTGGGCGGCGATAGGCGCCCTCTACGTCATCGCCTCGCCTGAGCCCGTCATGAAATTCCACGGCGCGTTGTTGACGGCGGGTGCCGCCATCGCCGCGCTGTTCGTCCTGATGCGTATGAAGGGTGACGGCCCTGGCGCCGATTCGAGTGGCTATCTCGACGGCCCGATCCGGGTCGCCACCATCGCCGCCATCTTCTGGGGAATAGCGGGCTTTCTGGTCGGCGACATCCTGGCTTGGCAACTCGCGATGCCGGCCCTCAACTTCGACCTCCCCTGGATCAGCTTCGGCCGCCTGCGGCCGCTGCACACCTCGGCGGTGATCTTCGCGTTCGGCGGCAATGTGCTGCTCGGCACCTCCTTCTACGTCGTCCAGCGCACGTGCCATGCACGGCTCGCCGGCGGCTGGGCCGGCTGGTTCGTCGTCTGGGCGTTCCAGGTGTTCATCGCCATCGCCGGCACCGGCTACCTGCTCGGCATCACCGAGGGCAAGGAATACGCCGAGCCCGAGTGGTACGCCGACCTGTTCCTGACCATCATCTGGGTCGTCTACCTGCTGGTGTTCCTCGGCACGATCTGGAAGCGCAAGGAACCCCACATCTACGTGGCGAACTGGTTCTACCTCGCGTTCATCGTGACGATCGCCATGTTGCATATCGTCAACAACGCGGCGCTACCGGTTTCCTTCCTCGGCTCCAAGAGCTACATCGTCTACTCGGGCGTGCAGGATGCGATGACGCAGTGGTGGTACGGCCACAACGCGGTCGGCTTCTTCCTGACGGCCGGCTTCCTCGGCATCATGTACTACTTCATCCCGAAACGGGTGGAGCGTCCCGTCTACTCCTATCGCCTGTCGATCGTGCACTTCTGGACGCTGATCTTCCTCTACATCTGGGCGGGTCCGCACCATCTGCACTACACCGCACTTCCCGACTGGGCGCAGACGCTGGGCATGACCTTCTCGATCATGCTGTGGATGCCCTCGTGGGGCGGCATGATCAACGGCCTGATGACGCTGGCCGGCGCCTGGGACAAGCTCCGTACCGATCCGGTCGTCCGTCTCCTCGTGGTCTCCGTCGCCTTCTACGGCATGTCGACCTTCGAAGGCCCGCTGATGTCGATCAAGGCGGTCAACTCGCTGTCGCACTACACGGACTGGACCATCGGCCACGTGCACTCGGGTGCGCTCGGCTGGGTCGCCATGGTGTCGTTCGGCGCGATCTACTGCCTCGTACCCTGGCTGTGGAACCGCCGCGGCCTCTACTCGCTGAAGCTCGTCGAGTGGCACTTCTGGCTCTCCACCATCGGCATCCTGCTCTACATCACGGCGATGTGGGTATCGGGCATCACGCAAGGCCTGATGTGGCGCGCCTACGACAAGCTGGGCTTCCTGCAGTACTCGTTCATCGAGACCGTGGAGGCGATGAAACCCTACTACGTGATCCGCGCCATCGGTGGACTGCTGTTCATCCTCGGCTCTCTGATCATGGCCTACAACGTCTGGCGCACCATCCGGGGCGATGTCCGGGAGGGTGAGGCCGAGCAGCCCCGCGCTGCCGCGGCAGCCGGTCTCGGCATGCAGCCGGCAGAATGAGAGAGGGAGCTTAAGCCATGAATCACGGCACTCTGGAGCGAAACTCCATCCTGCTGCTGGTCTGCATCCTGGTGGTCGTCTCGATCGGCGGCATGGTGCAAATCGCGCCGCTTTATTGGGTCGACAGCACCATCGAGAAGGTGAAGGGCATGCGGCCCTACACCCCTCTCGAGCAGGCCGGTCGCGACATCTACGTCCGAGAAGGCTGCTATAACTGTCACAGCCAGATGGTCCGCACTCTGCGTGACGAGGTCGAGCGCTACGGCCACTACTCGCTGGCGGCCGAGAGCATGTACGATCATCCCTTCCAGTGGGGATCGAAGCGTACCGGTCCCGACCTCGCCCGCGTGGGTGGCAAGTACTCGGATCAATGGCATGCAGAGCACATGATCAATCCGCGCTCACTCGTGCCGGAGAGCATCATGCCTGGCTATCCGTGGCTCGCGAAGACCAAGCTAGAGACCGGCGACATGGTCGCCCGCCTGAGCACGTTGAAGACCGTCGGCGTTCCTTACACCGACGACATGATGAAGAACGTCGCGACCGATCTGAAGGCTCAGATCGATCCTGACAGCCGCGCCGCCCGCGATCTCGTCAAGCGGTATCCCAAGGCTCGCGTCGGCAAGTTCGACGGCAAGCCCGGCACCGATCCGACAGAGCTCGATGCGGTCATCGCCTACCTCCAGATCCTCGGTCAGATGGTCGATTTCACGACCTTCGACGCCGCCGGTCCGAACCTGAGGTGAGACCATGACCTACGATCAAGTCGCCACCATCAGTCAGGTAACCTCGCTGCTGCTGTTCGTCACGATGTTCCTGGCCGTGCTCGCCTACGCGCTGTGGCCCAGCAATGGGCCGCGGTTCGACAAGCTGCAACGCCAGGCTCTCGATCTCGACAAGGACAAGGCCAGCGATAACGCACGGGGGATCAGGTGAGCACCAAACCCGAAATCGACCACGTCACCGGTGTCGAGACGACCGGCCACGAGTGGGATGGAATCAAGGAGCTGAACAAGCCGCTGCCGCGCTGGTGGCTGTGGACGTTCTACGTCTGCTGCATCTGGGCCTTCGGCTACTGGATCGTGTACCCGGCTTGGCCGACATTCGCGGCCGGGCACGGCTACACCCGCGGTATGTGGGACTACAGCCAGCGCGCCACCGTGACCGGCGAGATCAAGGCGGCGCAGGCGGCCCAGTCCGGCATGCGCGACCAGCTCGCCAAGACCGCGCTGGCCGACGTGCGCAAGAACCCCGAGTTGCTGCGCTTCGCGGTGGCCGGCGGCAACGCGGCCTTCCAGACCAACTGCGCGCCCTGCCACGGCCGCGGCGCCCAAGGCTTCACCGGCTACCCCAACCTGAACGACGACGATTGGATCTGGGGCGGCACGGTTGACGAGATCCAGAAAACCATCGCGGGCGGCATCCGCTCCGGTGCCAAGGACGCCCGTGACACCCAGATGCCGAAGTTCGGTGTCGACAA
>CAMDBL010000289.1 GCA_945889015.1 Devosia equisanguinis | reverse complement strand
CGGCCGTCCACCCCGGCGCAGTCTCACCCTGATTGACGACGTGTCTCACCTTGATTGTCGCGCGGCAAGTACCGCCACATCCTGAGCAACGTGCGGTGAACCTCGTCGGGTTCCCGATCCATCGGATCTAGCCGTATGCGTATCATGTTCTCGTGGGACATCGTCCACGGCAGCCGCATCAGCAGGCGCCAAAGCGGGACGCGGCGCCAGTCCGCCAGCAGCGCCCTGGAGATCGGCTGGTTGAGCGAGATCTGCAATTCGTTGAAGGTGATCGCGCGCATCGCGATCTCGACGAGGTCGATGCCCTTGATCGCGCTCCAGCGGACGAGCCCGAGCCCCTCCACGAACACGCCGTACTGGTTGGCGCCGAGGCGCGCGCGACCTTTCTCGGTCAACGGGAAATTATAGTAGGCGACGGCGAATGCGCAGATGCCCAGCACGAAGAAGATCCAGTGTCCGGCGAGGATTGCGCCCGCCAGCAGTGCCGCCGAGAAGAATGCGGAGGCATAGGCGGGAAATGGCGCCTCCTCGCGGTCATAGCAGACGGTAAAGCCCGACTGGTCGCCGGACGACTCGTTCGACATGGGCTCCCCGCTCGGCCTAGCGCCGGCTCCGTCGCGCGGGCATAAAACCATTGGCTGCGCACGCACCATTCCGCCCGGCAGGCATCAGCCTAGCAGATCGCGGGCCAACCGCGCTCGATCCCGCTGCGACGGGCCTCCCGCCGCCGCCGCCTCCCGAGATGCCCGCGCAATTGCCTCTCCGGCAGGCAGGCCGGCGCGAAATGGGGCAGGCCCGGAACCCGCAGCACCGGCCACGAGGTGCGGCGCATCGTCCGGCGCCGGCAACCATTCTCCTCGAATGCTTGCTTGCGGGTCGCGAGGTGCGTCGCTATAAAGCCGTCTCGCCGACGCGGCCGGGTTTTCCCGGACCCATCGAAAAGGCCTGCGGCGAGATTCAGGGTCGGACGGAGCGTAGCGCAGCCTGGTAGCGCACTTGCTTCGGGAGCAAGGGGTCGCGAGTTCGAATCTCGCCGCTCCGACCAACACTTTCAATCACTTAGAGGTTACTCCCCATAGCGGCGGGCCGACTTGGCCGCTCGGTCTTTGGCGGTCCTTGATGACCGCGACATACGACGAACGCGTTTGGAGGGCACCGATTTCACCCCGAGCCGTTCCGCGGCAAGTTCAGACAACAGCTCGCGGAGAGCCGCTACGGCCGGTGCCTTGGCTCGCGTGTTGTTGTTGCCCAGCATCCAGGTGAGGCTCGCCCCCCGGATCGGCGCACCGCGGACACGGCCTGCCTCCATCTCGGCCGCGATCGCGCACTGCGGCAGGATCGTGTATCCCGCCCCGCGCCCGACGAGTTCGAGGGCGAGCGGTTGGCCCTCGACCTCGAGCGCCGGGGTCAATGCCGCCCCCGAGCCGTGCAGCTGCTGCTCCACGATCAAGCGCACCTTGTTGCGCGGCGACAGCATGATCATCGGCAGCGTCGCCAAGCGCGACAGTGATACGGGAGCCGCGATGTCGAGCTCACTGTCGGGCGGGCCGGCCAGATAGAGCTGCTCTTCCGCGAGGGGCCTCAGGGTCACGCCTCGCATGGGTTTGGGAGAGATCAGGATCGCCAGATCCACGAGTTCGTCACGCAAATGCTGCTCGACCACATGCCCGAGCCCCTCCCAGATACGCAGATGCACCATCGGATATCTCGCACGGAAGAGCGTGACGAGATCGGCGGAAAGCACGTAGAGCATCGACGTCGGCAGTCCGAGGCTGACGGCTCCCGTCACTTCCCGCCCCGACGCGGAGACCGCGCGACGGGTCTCATCCATGCTGGCGAGGATTTCGACGGCCCGCTGCCGCAGGAGATCTCCGGATTCGGTCAGACTTACGCCGCGGCGGTGCCGCACAAACAGCTGCGCGCCGAGGTCGGCCTCCAGAAGGCCTATCTGCCGGCTGAGGGCGGGCTGGACGACATTCAACGCCACGGCGGCGCGGCTGATGCTGCCGAGCTCGGCGACCCGCAGGAACGCGCGCAGTGATCGGACATCCATTCGGCAATTCTCGAGCCATAGCGGTTTCGCTATCTCACCGATCTTATACATCTATTTTACTTCATAGCAGCCCCCTGCCTAGTCTCGTGCGATCCCACTTCTCAGGCCGGCTCTGCGAGGATCCTTCCGATGAAAACCAGAGTGCTGATCATAGGCGGTGGACCCGTCGGCCTCACGCTCGCGATGGACCTCGCCTGGCGCGGCATCGAGGTGATCGTCGCGGAGAAGCGCCCGGAGCACGAGATCCCGAACGTCAAGCTGGGGCAGATCGGTGCCCGCTCCATGGAAATTTTTCGGCGGCTCGGCCTCGCCGAAAAGCTCAAGCGGATCGGGCTGCCTACGGACTATCCCAACGACATCGTCTCAGCGACCAGCGTCACCGGCATCGAGTTGTCCCGCGTGCTGATCCCGGCGCGCGGCCAGCGCGGCACGCCGGAAGCACGGGGGCCCGACACGGAGTGGCCCACCCCCGAGCACACGCACCGCTGCAACCAGATGTATTTCGAGCCGGTGCTGTTTGCGCACGCAGCCGAGCAGCCGCGCATCCGCATTCTCTATCGCACCCAGGTCACGAGCTTCACGCAAGGGGAGAATAGCGTCACGGCAGATACGGAGGATCTCGATCACGGCACGCGAACATCGATCGATTGCGACTATCTCGTCGGCTGCGACGGTGCGGCTTCCTTCGTCCGCAAGGCGATCGGTGCCGAGTTCGCGGGCACGCCCGTTCTTCAATACGCGCAATCGTTTCACATTCGTGCGCCGATGCTTCGCGACATGCTGCCGGGAAAGCCGGCGTGGCTGTATTTCTCGCTCAATCCGCGCCGCAGCGGCGTGACGATGACGGTGGATGGGCGGGAGCGGTTCAACATCCAGAATTTCTCCACCCCCGGTGAGACGGGGCTCTCCCATCTCGATCGCGACTGGGTCGTTCGCTCGATCCTCGGTGTCGGACCGGAGTTCGAGTACGAGCTGGAATCCTACGAGGACTGGGTCGCCCGCCGGCTCGTCGCGACCCGGTTCCGCGACCGGCGCGTGTTCATCTGCGGTGACGCCGCCCACGTCTGGATGCCGCTAGGCGGCTTCGGCATGAGCGCGGGCATAGCGGACGCCGCCAACCTCGCCTGGAAGCTCGCGGGTGTCCTCGACGGCTGGGCCGCGCCCGCGATTCTCGACGCCTACGAGGCCGAGCGGCAGCCGATCACAGAGCAGGCCTCCCGCATCATTTCCGACATCGGACGGCAAGTGATGATGCAGCGGCACGAGCTCTCGCCCGACATCGAGCGGATGGACGCCGCCGGTGAGGCCGCACGCGCGGAGGCCGGTAAGCTGGCTTACGCGCTCGACGCCGAGCAGCAATGCTGCGGCGGCCTGAATTTCGGCTACTATTACGACGCCTCACCGATCATCGCCTACGACGACGAGAAAGCGCCGGCGTACACGATGGGCACGTTCACCTCGTCGAGCGTGCCCGGATGCCGGGCGCCGCATGTCTGGCTCGAGGGAAGGCGCTCGCTCTATGACGAGATGGGTGCGGGTTATGCGCTGTTGCGCCTCGATCCATCAGTGAGCGTTTCGGGCATCGTCGAGGCGGCGGCAAGGCGCGGCCTACCGCTCGCCGTGCTCGACGTCAGTCCGGCCGAGGCTGCCGGGTTCTATCGCCACAAGCTCGTTCTGGTGCGTCCAGATCAGCACGTCGCCTGGCGCGGAGACAGTGAACCGAGCGCGCCATTGGACCTCGTCGACATGATGCGTGGCGCAGCCAGAGTGCCCCCGGCCCCATCCGCATGAAGCCGGCAATGCGATGCAACTCGCCTCTCACCGCACGACTCCACCGGCGCGTCATGCTGCTCTGCGTCAACTCGGCCTGGATATCTATCCGGGCTCCATGCCGAACTTGCGCATGACCGGGCTGGCTTCGGCAGAGGTCAGGAACGCGATGACCGCCCGGGCACTCGCCGCGTCACCAGCGCGCTCGTGAAGGGCCACCGAAAAGATCGTCATTGGTTGGATGGTCTCGGGGAGGGGGCCGACGATGTCGATGCCGGGCTCGCCCATCAATTCGCTGAGCTGCTGAAATCCGATGTCTGCTTGACCACTCGCGATCAGACGCGCGACCGGGACGCCGGGCGGCGCCACCAGGACCTCCTGCGCCGGTGCGCCGGGCGTGCGCCACGTGTCCAGCAACTTGGCGATACTCTTGCCGCTCGGTCCCGTGGAGAGCCCCACGCGCCCGGATCGCTCCAGCAAACCCTTCAGCGAGGCTTCATCACACGACGCGGGATGCGGCTGACCGGCGCGCACGGCGACCGCCGTCGGTGAGCGGGCAAAAGCGCGCATCGAATGGCGGACCAGGAAGCCATCGTCCGAAAGGGCCGTCATGGCATCGGATGCCAGCAGGACGAGATCGACCGCTTCGCCGCCACGGATGCGCCGCGCCGCGTCGACGCCGCCGACCGACTCCACGTGCATCCTCAGCCCCGTGGCAGTTCCACATTGACCGGCGAGCGCTGTCAGGATCTGCCGCGTCGCCATCGAGGACAGCATCTTGACGGCACCAGTCATCGCGTGAGCCTCCTGTTGCTTTGATCGAAGCGCCTGTGTCCGCAGCCTATTCCAGCTCGCTCCGGCACGGGTGTGTCCTCATACACTCGAACGGGCGCTCAAACGCGCGGCACGATCAGCGCCAGACGCTGCCAGGTCGCCGGTTCGTCGCCGGGAAAGCCGAAGCCGGCTGGGAAACGCCTCCAGTCCGAAGAGGCGATGCGCATGGCCGTGCCACCTGTGAGGCACCGACTGGTACCACCAGATTATTTCATGAAACTCATCAATTGGCGACAAATGGCAATTTGTACGCGCCTGCTCCGGCTCGTATCGTTTCCTGCCACCGCAGGAGGACGCGATGCCGAGCCACGATCTCGCCCATTTGGCCCATGTCGAGATGCTCACGAACAAGTTCGATG
>CAMDBL010000288.1 GCA_945889015.1 Devosia equisanguinis | reverse complement strand
ACAAGTCGGCGGTCTGGGACAAGGTCAAGGTGCCGCTGCTCTCGTGTGGCAATTGGGGGGGGCAGGGCCTGCACCTGCGCGGCAACGTCGAAGGCTTCATGCGCGCGGCGTCGAAGGACAAGTGGCTGGAGCTGCATGGCGGCTCGCACTGGGCGATCTTCTACACCGACTACGCCAACGCACTGCAGAAACGCTTCTTCGACTACTACCTGAAGGGTGAGAAGAACGACTGGCCGAGCCAGCCGAAGGTGCAGCTCAACGTCCGCCATCCCGGCGAGAAGTTCGTCATCCGGCACGAGAACGAGTGGCCGCTGGCGCGCACTGAGTGGACCAAGTTCTATCCGGACCCGGACGGCATGGGTTTTGCGGCGAAGGAGCCGGAGAAGGCTGCGACCAAGGCGTTCGAGGCGCTGGGCGAGGGGCTGACGTTCCGCACCCAGCCGCTCGATCAGGAGACCGAGATCACCGGCCCGCTGGCGGCGAAGCTGTGGGTGTCGTCGTCGACCACGGACGCGGACCTGTTCCTGGTGTTCCGCGTGTTCGACAGGACGGGGAAAGAGGTGCTGTTCCAGGGCGCGCTCGATCCGGCGGCCCCCGTCGGCCAGGGCTGGCTGCGCATGTCGCAGAGGAAGCTCGATCCGAAGCTGTCGCGGCCCTACCGGCCCTTCCACAGCCACGACGAGAAGCTGCCGGTGAAGCCCGGCGAGGTCTACGAACTCGACATCGAGATCTGGCCGACCTGCATCGTCATCCCGAAGGGTTACACGTTCGGCTTCACGGTGCTCGGTCGCGACTACGAGAACGGCCTCCCGGCCGGCACGCTGTCGAACATGAAGAACCCGATGAAGGGCTGTGGCCCGTTCGTGCACGACGATCCGGACGACCGTCCGGCAAGCGTGTTCGGCGGCACGACGACGCTGCACTTCGCACCGGGCAAGATGCCGTATGTGCTGGTGCCGGTGGTGCCGAAGAAATAGGGGGCGAGCCGGTGTCAGACGCTCCGCGTCTGGCACCGATGCCTCGAGAATAGAGCATGTCTGACGACCTCATCCTCGACGCTTCATCCCGGGCCGGCGTCGCAGGTCGTCGATTGAGAGCGTCCAGGTGTCGAGCGTATGGCGTAGAATTCTGCAAACCTTCTCGGGCTCGCGGTAAAGCCCAATTCTTGAGACTGCTACACGCACGTCCCACCCGTGATAGTTCATCCAGACGTGACACGCATTACGTGTATCGCCACAGCGGGAACTAGGGTTGTGACCTCTATCTAGTCGAAGTTGATAGATCGCATCGGCGCTCAAGCAGTAGTCTTGCTGAGCGAACAGCGATTCCTCAAGCAGCGCATTGCTCAATGAGATGGAAAAACTGCGATTTGTATCACTGCCACCGCGATAGGCGACGACTACATCGAGCGAATTAATTCTTGCTGTGTTCAGGAAAAAACTCTGGCCTCCTCTTTCTGTCCCAAGGATATCCATATCAAATGCAGGGTTGGTCCAGGTGTGAAACGAATGGGCGGAGGAAAACCTTCGGGGATCTTGAGGCGCCATTGCTTGACTGGGTCGCCCTTTACTGCCTTGTCGTCGGCGTACTCGGTCCATGTCCGCAGAGTGATATCCTGGTGATCAGTATAGAATGGATGGAGTGCCCAAAGAATGGCACCGCCTATCGCCATGACTAGCGTCCAAGAAAAGAGGCGAAAGAGCATAACTGCTCACCACTCCGCTGAGGCCGGATCGAGATCGTTTAGGCTGGCGCTCTTGTGGAAAAGGAAATGCACGCGCAGCTCGGTATCGGTGAAGTCGTAGAGGACCACGAGAGGCGTATCCGAAACAGGATAAACGACAAGACCCAACGTCGGATGCGGACGCTTGATGGCTGGGGTGTTGGCTAGCAGATCTTCGATCGTGGCGAAGGCATCTCCATTTTCTGTTGTGCGACGCGTCGGCCGAAGCGCTGCTCGGCATGATCGATTTGATCGACCAATTGGTCGTTGAAAGTCTTGGAGAGCTTGACCGCTCTCGGCGTCATCCCTTTGCCCGCTGTTCACGACGGCGTGCCAGGGCTTCGTCGATATAGGCGCGGGACTCTGCAACCGTGTAGGTGCGACCAGCCTTGAAGTCTTCCCTGGACTGCTCGATCAGTGCCAGCTCGCGGTCGGTCAACTCCCGCGGCAGCTCACTCTCCGCCGCAAGATCCTCGACGATGCTGGCGACGGCCATCACGCCGTCGTCGTCCAGGGTCGACAGCTTGGCGTTGATCGTGGCGATGGCTTCGGCTCGGGTCATGCAGTTTTCATAGCATCGATCGCGCCAGTTGTCAGGCGGGCGCCGGTTGGCGCCACGGTGTCTGACTAGAGGTCAGACACCACCTCAATCCTTGATCATCTCCAGCGCGGCGTTGCGCTCGCTCGATTTCAGCCGCAGGAACAGCGTGCGCGCGGCTTTGATGTCCTTGGCGGTGCCGCTCTCCGACGCCGTCGCCAGCGCCTTGGTGGTCGGGTGCTCTGCGCCGCAGATGAACGCCAGCGCCTTGGCGAGGCGGCCCATCGCGGCTTGATCGATCTTGGTCTCGTCCATTGGGTTCCTCTCACGGGCTCGCTCGCAGAACCATGCCACGGCGCGCCGCGATTTGCCATTTGCCACCCGACCGCTTGACGCCGCCCTGCAACTTGGGCTGAGCATGCTGCGTATGCGAAGATACGGACAGTAGCCCCCGTTGCGGCGGGGCGGCACGGCAGGAGCGGTGATGGCGGCGGGTGGATCGACGGGCGTTGTGCTGGTGGCGCTCGGCTGCAACCTCGGAATTGCCGTGGCCAAGTTCGTGGCGGCGGCCCTGACCGGCTCCTCGGCCATGCTGTCGGAGGCGATCCATTCGCTGGTCGACACATCCAATCAGGGGCTCCTGCTGGTCGGCATCAAGCGGGCGGCGCGACCAGCCGATGCTCGGCACAACTTCGGCTACTCGCGCGAACTCTATTTCTGGAGCTTCATCGTCGCGATCCTGCTGTTCTCGATGGGTGCGGGTGTCTCGATCTACGAGGGCGTCCAGAAGCTCGCCGAGCCGCACCCGATCCAGGATCCCGAGATAAACTATGCCGTACTCGGTGTGGCGCTGCTGTTGGAGGCCGTCTCCACCTGGAAGGCACTCGGCGCCTTCAATTCACAACGCGGCCGGCTGGGGCCGGTCGCGGCGCTGAAGGCGTCGAAAGATCCAGTCCTGTTCACCGTCTTGCTGGAGGACATCGCCGCGATGGCCGGCCTCGTCGCGGCCTTCACCGGTATCGCGGTCGCCCACCACTACGCCATCCCCGAGGCCGACGGTGTCGCCTCGATCGTGATCGGCCTGATCCTCGGCGCGGTGGCGGCGTTCATGAGCATCGAGATCCACAGCCTGATCATCGGCGAGGCGGCAGACCCGGGTGTGGTCGAGGGTATCCGGACGATCATCGTCGGGGAGAGCGGCACCGGCAAGGCCGTGCGCGCCATCGGTGAGGTGCGCACCGTGCATCTTGGTCCCGACGATATTCTGGTGACGGCCGGTGTCGATTTCGACGACACGGCGCAAGTGGGCGAGGTCGAGGCGACCACGGCGCGTCTCGAGCGTGCGATCAAGGCCGCGTATCCCGGGGTGCGCCAACTGTTCATCGCCGTGCAGGCGACGAGCGCCATGGCCGGTGGGAAGGCCCCGCGGGCCGCTGCCTCGGTGTCGGTGGCAGCACGCCCATCCGGCGTACACGACACGCGGCCGGCCAAGGCCCGCAAGAAGGGCAAGCATCGCCGGCATTGAGAGGTCGTCAGCCTCCGAACAGCGCGCGCCCGAGAATGCGGCCCGGCGCCAGCGTGAACACCCCGGCGACGACGAGACCACCGGCGAACATGCCGATCATGTGCTTGCGATGCGTGTTCACGCGATGCCGGCGAGCGCTCCAGACAGCCAGCGGCAATGTTGCCAGCACATACAACGACAACAGGTGGATCGGGCTGAACGCGCCGATCAGACGGATCTCGTGAATCGCGAGCGACGTGCCTGCGACCGTCGCCATCAGGGCGACCCAGACATAGCCGAGCACGCGATGCGGCAGGGCGCCCTTTTCGGTGCGGACAACTGGACGATACCGAGCAGCAGCGCCGCCAGGGCCGCGCTGGCGTGGATCTGAACGGCGAGCGGTGCTGCGAGAAGCGGTGACAAAGCCATCGTTGCCCTTATGTGTATGTAATTTACATTAGCATTTCCTCCGTGGTTGCCAACGCCACTTGTCTCAACGTCCAAACTCTGCTTATCTTTCTCGAAAGGTCAGCATTGCTGTCCTTTATGTCCAGCACTGCCTGGGCGCAGGGGAAGACCGATCGGACCGCCGTTCGCCGCCGTGGCCGCGCTTGTCGCTCCCGGAGTGCGCACGTAGGCGTCCGCGGACGAGGGATACCGGGTGGCGCCAATCATTGCTGGTGCATCTCCGGCCTGTGCCGAGGTGGGGAGCGGGGTGCCATCAGCTTCCGGTCGCGCGAGCGCCCGGCAAGCGGCCGGAAGGCCGCCTGGGGGAGCCTCGTGTTCGAGCCATTTCTGCGTTGCAATGCCATGCGGTATCATCCCGAGGTCGGAAGATGACTGACGACAGCCTGCCCTCCGCCTACGAGCGTCCCCGTTCCCAGGGACTGTTCGACACCAACCGTGAGATCGACGCCTGCGGTGTCGGCTTCATCGCCGATCTCAAGGGCAGGCGCAGCCATCAGACCATCGTCGACGCGCTGTCGATCCTGGAGAACCTCGAGCATCGCGGCGCCGTCGGGGCCGATCCGCTCGCTGGCGACGGCGCGGGCATCCTGATCCAGATCCCGCACGACTTCCTGGTCGAGGAGACCAAGGGGCTCGGGTTCAAGCTGCCAAAGCCCGGGCACTATGCGGTCGGCCAAGTCTTCATGCCGCAGGACGAGCGGCTGCGCGCGCACTGCGAGCGCGTGTGGGCGCGGATCATTCGCGAGGAGGGGCTGGAGTTCCTCGGCTGGCGCTCGGTGCCGGTCGACAACTCGAGTCTGTCCGAGATGGTCAAGGCGACAGAGCCCGTCCATCGCCAGATCTTCATCGGCCGTCCCAAGGCGATCAAGGACGAGGCCGCCTTCGAG
>CAMDBL010000287.1 GCA_945889015.1 Devosia equisanguinis | reverse complement strand
CGCGCTACCTGCGCCAGCACGCGCTCCCTCAGATCCAGCGAGTAGGGTCGAGCCATGCATGCTGGCCTCCGCTCCAGCATGAAGCTTGAATCAGAACCCGAGTGATTTGGGAATCCCCTCCGATTCCATTAAGAACGGAAAGACTCTAGCTGCAAGACAGACGGCCACGCGAGCCAGCGTCTATCAGCGACGAACGATGTCTCGTTGCCTCTCTCGCATCGAACGATTGCGGAACAGCCCGGCGAAGGCGGACGTTTTCACACCATGACAAGTCGCACTCGAGCAGAGGCCAGCAACAAGGTGCTCGCCGCCCTGGCGTCCGAGGACCGGGCCCTGTTGCGGCCGCTTCTTGAGACCCGCACGTTCAAGCCACACGAGCGGATGTTCGATGGTGGCGACACCGCGGACAGGATCTATTTTCCCTTGAACTGCGTCGTCTCGCTCGTGATCGATTTCGAGGACGGCACGAGCTATCAGTGCGGCATGGTCGGCTGCGAGGGGGTGCTCGGCCTCGGCTCGGCGATGAGCGGGCGGCCGGTCTATGCGCGGCACATGGTGCAGGTGGAGGGCGAGGCGGCGGTGCTGCCGGCGCAGGCTTTCCTCGCCGCCTATGCGCGTAGTCCCAGCCTGCGCAAGACCTGCTCGGTCTACCGCGATCAGTTCACGGCGCAGCTGCTGCAGTCCGTCGCCTGCAACACGGGACATTCCGCCGAGGCGCGCTTCGCCCGCTGGCTGCTGATGCTCGGTGACAGGCTAACCACCGCCGAGATCCCGATGACGCAGGAATTCGTCGCCCAGATGCTCGGCATCAGCCGGCCGACCGTGACGCTGCTCGCCGGCTCCTTCCAGGACGCGGGCCTGATCCGGCACCGCCGGGGCGTCATCACGCTGCTCGATCCGCAAGCCATGCGCGAGATCGCCTGCCCCTGCTACGAGGCGATCCGCCGCGTATACGAGGAATGAAGCGGCAGGACCTTTCGCGACGTTCACCTCTGTAGAAGACGCAGGGGTCGAATGCGCCCGCGGGGTCACTTATCGCTTGCCCGGCGCGCAGGCGGCGACCTACGTTCGGGGCCTCACAGGGCGTCAAAAGCCCCGTCATGACCGCCTGAACGCGAGGGAGAAGCGCCACATGTATGAACGCGAGAGTAGCGTCGTCGTCGACGGCATGCGCATCGACTGGGACATGCCGATCAAGATGGACGACGGCATCGTTCTGCGCTGCGACATCTACCGTCCGATCAAGGAGGGCAAGTACCCGGTGATCATGACCCTCGGTCCGTACGGCAAGTACGTGCACTTCGAGGACAACTACAAGACGCAGTGGGAGCGGATGTGCGAGAAGCATCCGGACGTTCCCGCCGGCTCCACCAACAAGTATCAGGTCTGGGAGGTCGTCGACCCGGAGAAGTGGGTGCCGGACGGCTACGTCGTCATCCGTGTCGACAGCCGCGGCGCCGGCCGCTCGCCGGGCGTCATCGACATCTGGTCGCTGCGCGAGGCCAAGGATCTCGCGATCTGTGTCGACTGGGCCGGCGTCCAGTCCTGGTCGAACGGCAAGGTCGGCCTCAACGGGATCTCCTACTTCGCCGAGAACCAGTGGCAGACGGCCGCCCTCCAGCCCAAGCACCTCGCCGCCATCTGCACCTGGGAAGGTGCGGCGGACTTCTATCGCGACATGGGCCACCACGGCGGCATCATGTGCTCGGGCTTCCCCGGTGACTGGCCTCCGCCCCAAGTTTACGCGGTGCAGAACGGCAAGGGCACCAATGGCTTCCGCAGCCGCATCACCGGCGACTGGGTCTCCGGCCCCGAGACGCTGACCGAGGAGGAACTCGCCGCCAACCGCCGCGACTTCTATACCGATGTCCGCGATCACAAGCTCGCCACCGACGAGTACTGGGAGAGCCGCAAGCCCGACTTCAAGAAAATCAAGGTGCCGCTGTTCTCGGCCGCCAACTGGGGCGGACAAGGCCTGCATCCCCGCGGCAACTTCGAGGGCTTCGTTCAGTCGGCCTCGAAGGACAAGTGGCTCGAGGTGCATGGCATCGAGCACTGGACGCATTTCTACACCGACTACGGGTTGAACCTGCAGAAGAAGTTCTTCGGCCACTTCCTCAAGGGCGAGAAGACCGGCTGGGACAAGCAGCCGAAGGTGCACCTGCAGATCCGTCACCCCGGTGAGAAGTTCGTCGAGCGCTTCGAGGATGCCTGGCCGCTGCCGAGCACGAAGTGGACGAAGTTCTACCTTCACCCCGAGGACAACTCGCTGACCACCAAGGCCCAGACCAAGAAGGCGTCGGTGACGTATGCGGGTCTCGGCGAGGGCGTGACCTTCATCACCCCGCCGCTCGGCGAGGAGACCGAGGTGACCGGACCCATCGCCGCCAAGCTTTGGGTGTCGTCCGCGACCAAGGACGCCGATTTGTTCCTGGTCGTGCGCGTGTTCTCGGCCGAGATGCACGAGGTCGTGTTCCAGGGCGCGCTCGATGCCCATACGCCGATCGCCAATGGCTGGCTGCGTTGCTCGCATCGCAAGCTCGATCCCAAGCAGTCGGAGCCCTACCGGCCCTGGCACACGCACGACGAGATCCAGCCCTTGACGCCGGGTGAGGTCTACGAGGTCGACGTGGAGGTCTGGCCGACCTGCGTCGCGGTGCCGAAGGGCTACCGCATCGCGCTGTCGATCCGCGGCAAGGACTACGTCTACGGCGGCGGTGCCGACCCGGGCGTCGAGACGCTGAAGCACGCCTGGACCGGCGTCGGCCCGTTCCGCCACGACGACCCGAAAGATCGCCCTGCGGCCGTCTTCGGCGGCGACGTGACGCTTCATACCGGACCCGAGCAGCAGGCCTACCTGCTGCTGCCCGTGATCCCGGCGAAGAAGTAACAGAGAAGGTGTCTGACCTCTGGTCAGACACCTTTGCGATGACGGTTGCCGTCGCGCATGTGTGAGGGGCTTTCCGCCCCTTGCACTCCCCGGCCAGGGCTTGCCCTGGCCCTTCCGGCAGGCTTGCAGCCGAGCAGTGGGCTGGCCGTACTCGCTTCCTACGGAATATTCGCTGGGCTCACGACCGTGGCTTGGCGGCGCTGATCGCGCTCCCCGCCCTGCACCTCCCGCATGCCGCCCGCGCACGCCGCATCGCTCTTTACCCTTGCACTCCGCGCCGTCCCGCGTGACCTTGTGGCCAACAAAACCAGCCACGAGGAAACGCCATGAACAAGACGGTGCACGACAAGCGCGACGGCATGCGGATCATCTGGGATGCCGAGATCAAGGCGAGCGACGGCCTCGTCATACGCGCCGACGTGTTCATGCCCGAGAAGGAGGGCAAGTATCCGGTCATCCTGAGCTATGGCCCCTACGCCAAGAACCTGTCGTTCCAGGAGGGCTACAAGAGCCAGTGGCTGCGCGTGGTCAAAGGCGCGCCGAACGTGCTCGAGGGCTCGTCGAACAAGTACCAGAACTGGGAGCTGGTCGACCCGGAGAAGTGGTGCCCGGACGGCTACGCCGTCGTGCGCGTCGACTCCAGAGGCACCGGCTGCACGCCGGGCGTGGTCGATCCCTGGAGTCCGCGCGAGACCGAGGACATCTACGACAGCGTCGAATGGGCCGGCACGCAGTCCTGGTCGAACGGCAAGGTCGGCATCAACGGCATCTCCTATTACGCCATGAATCAGTGGCACGCTGCAGCCCTCAAGCCGCCGCACCTCGCGGCCTGCTGCATGTGGGAAGGCTCGTCCGACTTCTACCGCGAGCAGAATCGCCACGGCGGCATCCTCTGCGACTTCACCGAGAGCTGGTACAAGCGCCAGGTCGCGAGCGTGCAGTACGGTCGCGGCGAGGCCGGCGGAAAAAGCGTGGTAACCGGCAAGCTCGTCACCGGCGACGAGACGCTGCCGCCCGAACAATTGAAGAAGAACGCCATCGATCTCGTCGGCGAGCTCGAGCGCCGCGAGATGGACGACAAGTTCTATCGCGACCGCTCCGGCCACTTCGACAAGATCGAGGTGCCGTTCCTGTCGGCCGCCAACTGGGGTGGTGTCGGCCTGCATCCGCGCGGCAACATCGAAGGCTATCTCGCCTCCAAGTCGAAGCAGAAGTGGCTCGAGATCCACGGCGATACGCACTTCACGCTGTTCTATGCGACGTACGGCGAGGACATGCAGAAGCGCTTCTTCGCCCACTTCCTGAAGGGCGAGAACAACGGCTGGGACAAGACCCCGCCGGTGGTGCTGCAGGTTCGCTCGCCCGGCGAGAAGTTCGAGCGCCGCGAGGAGAAGGAGTGGCCGCTCGCCCGCACGCAGTGGACCAAGTTCTACCTCGATCCCGACGGCAACGGTTTCGGCACCAAGGAGCCGTCCAAGGAAACGACGGTCACGTATCATACCAAGCAGAGCGACGGCGTGACCTACTCGACCCCGCCGCTGACCGAGCCGATGGAGATCACCGGTCCGGTCGCGGCGAAGATGCTGGTGTCCTCGCCGACGACGGATGCGGACGTGTTCCTCTGCCTGCGCGTCTACGATCCGCAGGGCAAGGAGGTCGTGTTCATCGGCTCCAACGATCCAAGGACGCCGGTCGGCCTCGGCTGGCTGCGCGCCTCGCACAGGAAGCTCGATCCGGCGAAGACCAAGCCCTATCGCCCGTATCATACGCACGACGAGAAGCAGCCGCTGACGCCGAACGTGCCGGTCGAACTCGACATCGAGATCTGGCCGACGTCGATCGTAGTGCCGAAGGGCTATCGCCTGGCGCTGACGGTGCGCGGCAAGGACTACGAGTACGACGGCACCGACGCGGGCGTGGCGCATGCGCCCTATCCGATGAAGGGCGTCGGTCCGTTCACGCACGAGAATCCCACGGATCGCCCGCCGGCCGTGTTCCATGTCGACAACACGCTGCACTTCAAGAAGGGTCAGATGCCCTACGTGCTGCTGCCGGTGATCCCGATGAAGTGAGACGCTGGAGTGATGTCCGACCTCCGGTCTATAGCGCGACAATCTGGATGAGAACGGCGCGTCAATCAGGATGAGACGAGGCGGCCGAGCGAAGTGATGATTGACGCTGGCCGCGCCATTGGCAAGCGCTTTGATTGACGTTCCGCGTCAATCAGCGTCCGGTTTGTCGGTTTTCT